>DAOLBU010000053.1:0-1868 GCA_035324355.1 Minisyncoccota bacterium | reverse complement strand
AAGTAGACTTCTCACAAGGAGATTCTTATGAGGTGCGTGGTCGTGGTGAAATGCATATCGCTATTTTGCTCGAAAACATGCGTCGCGAAGGTTATGAATTAGCTGTCTCTCAGCCACAGGTAATTATTAAAGAAGAAAATGGTGAAAAGGTAGAACCATTTGAAGAAGTTACTATTGATATTCCAAGTGAATTCCAAGGAGCCGTAATTGAACGTCTCGGTAACCGTGCCTTCATCATGTCCAACATGGTAGTCCATGAGAACCAAGTACGTCTACTTTTTGAAGGACCAACACGAGGTCTGCTTGGTTACAAAAACCAATTCATCGTCGATACTAAGGGTGAAGGAATTTTGGCTTCACGCGTACTCGGTTTCCGTCCTCATGCTGGAGAAATTAAGAAGCGACAGGTAGGTTCGATGATCTCAATGGTACAAGGGAAAGCACTAGGCTTTTCTCTATACGGACTCCAAGATCGCGGTCAGCTGTATATTGGAGCTGGAACAGAAGTCTATGAGGGTATGGTAATTGGTAACACTAGTAAGGGGGAAGAAATGACGGTAAACCCAACTAAAGGTAAGCAGCTCACCAACATGCGTGCTTCTGGTTCTGATGACGCTATTATGCTCATCAATCCTAAAATCATTAGTATTGAAATTGGACTCGAAATTATGGCCGATGATGAATACCTTGAAGTAACGCCAAAAAGTGTGCGACTCCGAAAAGCTAAGTTGAAAGAGGCAGAACGTAAGCGAGGTACCTAATATTTGAATCAGAGAATAAGAAAAAGCGTCGCCCTTCGGACGACGCTTTTTCTAGATATACAAATCTCGCACTTGGCTGAAGGAAGACATTGTAGGTTGAGAACGTTGTGGTTAAATACACAAACTAAAAAAGTCGTGTTATAATAATAAATTATGGATTTTAAAAATTTTAAAAACGTTGTTTGGAAAGAGGGAAAACAGTTTGTTGCCCAGTCTTTAAACGTGGATGTCTCCAGTTTTGGTGATTCTAAAGCAGAAGCTCTACAGAATTTGCGCGAAGCTTTAGAATTATATTTTGAAGATGCAGATATCAAAAAAGTTCAGACGATAACTGATGTCGAGTTAGTAGTTGTATAAATTATGCCTAAGCGGCATTCCTCAGATGAGATCATTGATACTTTAGAAGCGCAAGGTTTTTTGTATGTGTCACAAAAAGGAAGTCATGTGAAGTTTAGGCAAACTATCTCAGGCATGACTACTACGGTCATTGTTCCGGCCAATAAGAAAGAAGTGCCTATAGGAACATTTCGTTCAATTGTTCGTCAATCAAAATTAGATATTGCTGATTTCGATAAATGATTAAAGAAGAGAGATGAAAGATGGTAGATAACACCAGTCTTGCTCGTTTAATCAAATAAGTTTTATAGTGGTGCCGTTGATTAAAAAAGAACGCCGCCCGGAGGGCGGCGTTCTTTTTTATCAAACCTTTTGGCAAGTTTATTTACCTAGCCCTAGTTCTGTAAGAAAAGTTTTTAATTCTTTACTAGCAATTTTACGGTACTGGTTTGGCTTCAGGTCACCGATTTCTATGCTCATAATTCGCACGCGCTTCAGTGACTGTACTTGATAGCCAAGGGCGGCACACATGCGTCTGATTTGGTGTTTTTTACCTTCGGTCAGAGTCAGGAGAAATTTTTTATCATTCCTCGGTATCGTTACTACTTTAGCTGGCTTAGTGCGGTAGCCTTCAATATCCACACCAAGAGCCATCATCTTACTAAACATGCTAGTAATGGGCTTGTCGACAGTTACTTCATATTCTTTTTCGTGTTGGGAGGCTGGATCAAGAAGGGGACCAGTCATGCGTCCGTCGTTGGTGAGTATGAT
>DAOLBU010000052.1:0-2100 GCA_035324355.1 Minisyncoccota bacterium | reverse complement strand
ATACCTACAACAACACGAGAACATACAATTGACGCTAAAGGAAAGCGTCTCGGAAAAATCGCTACTGAAGCGGCAATGGTTCTCAATGGAAAGAATTCACCAGATTTTGCTCGTCACCTAATTGCTGACATTACAGTTTCAATTACTAATGTTAGCAAATTGGACCTAACTGAAAAGAAAAAAGGTGAAATTTATCAAACTTACTCTGGCTACCCAGGTGGGCAAAAGAATGAAACCTTGGAACACTTGGCCGGACGTCGTGGTTATAGTGAAATCGTCAGACGAACTATTGCTGGAATGTTACCAAACAACAAGCTTAAGAAGCAGTTACTAAAAAGACTTGTTATTTCTGAATAATTTATATGGCTACTAAAACTGGAATTTATATTGAAGGTATTGGACGACGAAAAACTGCCACCGCGCGTGTTCGTCTAACACCAGCCACAGCAACAACTATTGTTGTTAATGACAAGCCACATACTGAATACTTTAAACACCTTTCACTACAAGGAGTACTAGCTTCAGTTTTGGAAACAGAAAATGCCGGAATCGAACACTACACTATTACTGTTAAAGTTTTAGGTGGGGGAATTTCAGCACAAGCTGATGCGATTCGCCTTGGTATTGCTCGCGCTCTAGTAAAAGAGAAGGGAGCACGTCGTACTCCGCTTAAGCGTGAAGGTTATCTCAAGCGAGATCCTCGCTCAGTGGAACGAAAGAAGTTCGGTCTCAGGAAGGCTCGCAAACGACCGGCCTGGTCAAAGCGTTAAGCTCCTCACACAAAACCCCACGCCTCTGGCGTGGGGTTTTGTTAATATTCATGTCCGACCAACAGGAATTGTTCAGGAATTGTTTTATCTATCTCTGAAGATAGATAAAACCTCATAAAGGTAAGGAATATTTTCTCATGATACAATAGCAAAATGTCTCAAGAAAACACTGCTGTCCTGACCCTCCAGAAGGTTAGTAAAAGTTTTATAGTCAAAGGCGAGACCTTATCGATTCTAGAAAACATTTCGCTCACTTTAAATCGAGGCGAAAAAATTGCTATTATTGGTCCTTCTGGATCTGGCAAATCAACTTTACTATCTTTAATTGGACTTTTAGACAAACCCACTTCCGGTGAGATTTTTATTGACAGTATTAGTACCAACTTTCAAAATGAACAGACACTAGCGCAAATTCGTAATCAAAAGATTGGTTTTATTTTCCAGGCTTTTGAATTAATAAATCCCTTTACTGTGCGAGAAAATATCTCGGTACCACTAGAAATCGCTCCCAAAAATACTACCAAAGCTTCAGTGAATTCCTTAATACAAGCTGTTGGACTGGATGCTAGGTCAGAAGCTCTCCCTAGCACTCTTTCTGGTGGTGAAAAACAAAGAGTAGCGATTGCCCGGGCCTTAGTCAACGACCCGCAAATAATTTTGGCCGATGAGCCTACTGGCAGTCTTGACCGCGAGACAGGCGAACGAGTCCTCGATTTACTTCTTAGCACTGTCTCCACACAAAACCGCAGTCTCATCATCATTACTCATGATGAAAATATTGCTAAGAAAATGGACCGGGTATTTGAGATAAAAAACAAAACTATTCATGAACGACACTAAACTGGTTTTAGAATATAGTCTTAGACTCTTACGACGCGAATGGCGTCATTTTGTTTTACCTTTTCTGTCATTATTAATTACTACGGTTGTCCTGAGTTTAATTTTATTACTGACCAATTCCGGTAGCTTATTACTAAAAGAACAGGCTAGAAACCTAAAAGGGGGTGATGTTGTGCTAGAAAGTAATACTCCAATTGATGCTGATGAATTTTGGCAAACGGCTGGAGTGATACCTGAGCTACAATCAGAGCAACTAACTTTTACCGCCACTATTTTAAGTAATGAAGTACCATTGTCAGCTTCGCTTTTAGTAGTCGATGAAAATTATCCCCTCTACGGCACCATGGAGCTTGAGGCAGGCCAGTATAAATTGCCAGCAGCCGATGAAATGCTTCTAGACCAAAGCGGTGCCGAAAGATTAGGTGTAACAGTCGGGGATCAAATTAGTTTTGGTGAACAGACATACACCCTAACCAATATCATTATTAGT
>DAOLBU010000051.1:0-2459 GCA_035324355.1 Minisyncoccota bacterium | reverse complement strand
GTGCCTCAGCGTCAAGAAAGTCCCAGCAAGCTGCCTTCGCATTTGGTATTCCCCATGATATCAACGGATTTCACCCCTACACCATGAGTTCTGCTTGCCTCTAACGCCTTCTAGTATGACCGTTTCAAATGCGGTTTTGGGGTTGAGCCCCAAGATTTAACATCTGACTAATCACACCGCCTACGCACCCTTAACGCCCAGTAAATCCGGATAATGCTTGGGGCCTCTGTATTACCGCTCCTGCTGGCCAATGTGTTTTAAAGATCTTCTAACATAAATTTAATGAAGATCACCTACCTCGCGGCAGGAATCGGACTATATCATCTCCCAGACGTAGATTTATGCCGTTGGCATAAATCTACGTCTGGGGCTCGGCGTGTAGTCTCTGAGGGGTCAAGATATTCTAAAGTTGGAGGTAGTTTATACCGAAAACAAGAAAGGATATATGGTGAAACTATTTTTTCAAAAATATTTCTGCCATCTTTTCCAATATATAGTTTTGGATAATACTTTCCTCGACACAAAGACATGTATGTCTTTGATTTAATTCGAAATTTTTTCCAAAGCAACTTCTGCAACTTCTGTACATCTCCTTTTGAAAAAGAATCAGTACTAATATGGTATGCATGATGTGATTTAACTCGATAATCAAGTCTTCCATCATCCATAAACCATACTGCGAGAGTCAAAGGGGAGTCGAAAAATTCATCAATATTATCGGGAATAATCTTTATTTTATGACGATAGAAATTCTTTCGAATATTCTCAAAATCTTCATAAAATCGAGTCCCGAAGTACCACTGATTTGTATCTTTTCGCTGTTGTGGAAGCGTATTTACAAACTGTTTGAAATTTTCATACAGCCATAATACGTACTCTTCACGTTCCTTTGACTGCTTCACTTGTAGTCGCGTACCTCGGTAACCATTAAACTCGAGATGTCCATCTCCAAGTATTAAACCTACCAAGATATCTTTTTGTTGCTTAGATAAATTTGCAATCATTTACATTAGTATACCCGACTTCCCTGCTGATTGTCTGTATAGAGTGAGTTAAGCTCACGCAGGTTCTATACAGATTTCCAGCATATAGCCAAGTTGTTCTCACAAGCAATTACTTACTTGTGCTGCACCATTTAGTAATACAGAATTTGGCGAGTAGCTCACACTCGCTTACTCCCAACTGTTTGTTTACAGAGTTGGGAGCCCCTTATTCATGAGGTAACATCAATAAACTTTCTCCCTCATAAAAGGTGTTTACGTCCCTAAGGACTTCATCCACCACGCGGCGTCGCTCCGTCAGACTTTCGTCCATTGCGGAAGATTCTCGACTGCAGCCTCCCGTAGGAGTATGGACCGTGTCGCAGTTCCATCGGTGGGGGTCAGGCTCTCACCTCCCCTAGCCGTCGTAGCCTTGGTAAGCCGTTACCTTACCAACAAGCTGATAGCCCGCAGGCCGTTCCCAAAGCGATAAATCTTTACCCAGCACTTTATTTAGATTACAAAAGACTGTTTGTAATGCGTTTTTTCATATGCGTTCTTGATTGGCCATATTTTTTTAATTTGACCTCTCGTTTTCGCGCATCTGCTTCAGCTTTGTAAGCTTCATAATAAACCAACTCCCACGGAACTCCATCTTTTGTAGCGATGTTGTTACCTTGATTGTGGCTCTGTATGCGTGCTTTCAAATCAGAAGAAAAACCGTAATACAATTCTTCAGTTTTCTTACTTTTGATTACATAAACATAGAACATTTCTATGCAATTATAATCTAAATAAAGTGCTGGGACCATCAAGTATTACTCCGGCTTTCACCGGGTTATCCCTGACTTTGGGGTACGTACCTACGTGTTCCTACCTCGTCTGCCATGAATATAAATTCATTCGACTTGCATGCCTCATCCACGCCGCCAGCATTCATCCTGAGCTAGGATCAAACTCTAATTTAAGACAGGGCACTATAGACCGAAATCTATGTGCATCTGCGTTAGTGAGACTATGCGGTACTGTACTACTTCCCGCACTCAACTAACTATTTTACCTAAGGATAAGACAAAAGAAAGCTCAATGAAAAATACCCGAAGGGTATATTGTGAATTAGTGTCCTGATTTTTTCTTCAATTGAGAAAATCTGGACCTCATAACTTGAGAAACTTTTGCCTTAAAATTTGTGATTCATAATGTTTCTAAACGACAAAAAATTTGTTCATTTAAAAGATTATGTACGTCATATTTAACAATGTTGCTTTGTTAAATATGTTATTCAATTGTCAAAATACAATGTTCTCGTTCGCAAGTAAAAATGCTTGGTCAAGCCGAGCAAATTTAGGTATCTAAAACACCCTTTTTTTACCTCCGATGAACAGTGCTGAGCATTATACAGATACATAAAAATTTTGCAAGCTTAAGTCTTGTCCAACGCAAGATGATACCCAAATCACCATCGATTCCAACGTAAAA
>DAOLBU010000050.1:0-2508 GCA_035324355.1 Minisyncoccota bacterium | reverse complement strand
GCTGAGGTTAAAAGTCGAGGTGAAAATTTAACTCAAGTTACTTTAGGCACCTTATTATTTGCTCGAATACCAGCCGGAAAGACTGCTTCATTTAGAATTCAAGTAGAGATAACTGGCAAAATCAACCATACTTACAAAATTATTATTAATCGGATAAATTATAAACTGAGTTTAACTGATTCGCGTTATCATCAATATCTTAAACCGTTAGTTTCAGATAACGTAAAATTTACTTAGTCTTTTAGGATATATCCAGCTGGGTAGTCCTGATATCCCTAATTTAATGTTATACTCTACCAACATATGCGAAAAAATATCATTATTGCTGCCTTATTAGTTCTAGCTCTGTTAGTCATTTTTTGGCTAAGTCGATCTAAAGATGGTCCTGAAACTGACAATAACAATTCAGCCCAGACTATCCCTATTGAAGACCCATTGGATGTTACTAACGAATTTTATACTGCCTGGATAGCGGCTGAGCTTAGTACTACAACCAACCCCTATGAAGCCGGTCTCATAAATAGCGCACTACTTAGTACTGAAACCCGTACATATATTGAAAATGCCTCAACTACGCCGCTTGCAAGTGGACTCCATCCAGTATTATGCCAAATGGATATTCCTGAGCGAATTGGAGGGAAAACTATTTACCATCAAGAAAGAGCTGCTCAGATTTTAATCCTAGCACGTGGTGGTGAAGTAAAGTCTCCATACCAAGCACAAGTAGACTTAGTTGCGAAAGATGGTAAATGGCAAATTAGTAAAATAACTTGTTCACAAGGTGAGACAGGACCGGAGCGTGAATTTAGTTTTGAAAAAGAAGGTTACTTACTAAAAAGTGTTCCTCCGCCTTTAGACCCAAATTACTGGCACTTAGTCTATGAAGAAAATGGTGTTCCTGGTCACACTGTCCCGCTTACCTTTAATGCAACTAGTCAGTGTCTCGCAACCGACGGAACTGCGACAGTCTGTAACCCGGCGTCTTTTATTGAGCCAACCTTAGTTTTAATTCAGGCTGATATGCTCGAGACTGGTGCGGTGGTAAAAAACTTACATTTCCGCTAAGTTAGATTACGACCATAGTCATTAGCGACAATTTCACCATGAGGATTTACCTAGACATTGACGGCACCCTCATCCACGAAGACGTCCGAAACTATGGTAAGCCAGCAATGGGTTTAGAAGAATTATTGACTGTTCTCAAATACCACGACACATACTGGTTGACGGCTCATTGCCGTGATGGTGACCCTACAACAGCTCAAGCCATGCTCAAATCCGTGACTTCTCCTGAGTACCATGAAACAATAAATAATATTAAACCTACAGTCTGGGACGTACAGAAAGTTGAAGGGATAGATTGGTTACAAGAATTTATTTGGCTCGATAATAATATTAATCAATTTGAGCAGGTGCACTTTCACAAGACCATGATGGGTCAAAATGTTATCGAAATGAATCTTGTTCAAAACCCAGAGCAATTAAGAGAAATTGCAGAAGATTTATCCAAGTTAAGTAATACGCAAGGGTAGTATGGTAAGAAAGCATAAAGATTGGAGATACTTTGTTCGAACACTATCGATTATAGTGGGCTTAGTGATGATTTGGCGGGGAGTTTGGTACGTCCTAGATCAAATTGATATTATTCTTTTCGGTGCATACAGTCATTGGACTGGTTTGCTTGGAATATTTGTGGGCATATTACTTTTATACCTACCTGACCGAGATCTTAAAGAAATTGAAAAATTATAATTTCACAAATAATAACGTATTTCAAAAACCTTGAAAATACACAAAATTGTGATATAATCTCGAACATGAATAAATTTAATATGGGAGGCCGACGAAATCAGGGAACAGAATTTGCTGGCCGACCAAAGTCGGATGCTAACTATGGTCAAAAGAAGCGCTTTGGCAACAATGACCGTCATGAAGGTCCCAAGCGATACAATGATCGTGGTCCTAAAGATATACAACTATTTAAAGCCACTTGTACTACCTGCGGGAAGCCTTGTGAGGTTCCTTTCCGACCTAATGGTCAGAAACCAGTGCTTTGTCGTGATTGTTTTGCAGCAAAAAACACTTCTCCTTCAGGAAATGATAATTTTAAGCGTAATGACAGAGACAGCCAAGCGCGACCTAATTTAAAATCAGAAAATCGGAATGATTCATTTCGTCCACCAGTAGCCCAACATCATAGTGATAGAGATCACTCAGAATTGACTAAGAAAGTGGCTGCACTTGAGAGTAAGCTCAATGAAATTCTAACTATTCTTAAGCAACCGAAGCCTGAAGTTAAAGAGAAGACAGCTCCAGTTAAAGAAACTGCCGTTGCGGAAACTAAAAGTTCCAAACCAAAAAAGGTAGCCAAGAAAGCAGTCAAGAAGGTTTTCAAGAAAAAGAAATAACAAAGAATATAAAAACAAAGCTGGCAAACAATTGCCAGCTTTGTTTTTTATGAAGAGTGAGTATAATAGTGCTGCTCCTGGGCCCTTAGCTCATCCGGTA
>DAOLBU010000049.1:2052-2674 GCA_035324355.1 Minisyncoccota bacterium | reverse complement strand
CTCACGTGCTTAACAATACTAACATCCACTGGTGCTGCCACCTTCTTAATGGAAACATAAGCGGCATTATGAGCCTTAACTAAGTTATTAGTCACTTTAAAATACCTCAGAATATTCTTAAAAGATAAAGTTTGTGCTGATTTCCATGTTCCGTCTGCCTTACCGAATTTAATCCATAAAAACTTACCCCGTTTAAATGGTGGCCAAGCTCCATATAACCAACCATGACTAGCATAGACGTTGGGTTCATTTATTGTTGAAAAATTATGACACAAGTCAGCCAATCGACTCACTACAAAAGAACAGTAGCGAGCGAATATTTCTCCGGACCCATCCTGTTCAAAACCGCCTTTTTTACTAAACCACAACGGTAAGGTAAAGTGCCAGAGAGTAATAAAGGGCTCAATCCCTCTTGCTCGTAGTGCTAAAAGTACTTGTCGATAATGTTCTATTTCTTGTAAATCAAACTTTCCTTCCTCCGGCTCTATTCTTGCCCACTCAATGGAAAATCGGTGCGCATTGTGTCCGAGGGCCTTAATCAAGTCAAAATCTTCCTCATACAAGTTGTAATGATCTGCTGACCTGCCTAAAGCCGGCACTAAACCTTTTACTGCCGCTTCCT
>DAOLBU010000049.1:0-2042 GCA_035324355.1 Minisyncoccota bacterium | reverse complement strand
CCGCCCTCTACTTGAAAAGCTGACGTCGCAGCACCCCAATAAAAACCGTCCGGAAACTTTTTTTCTGTCATAGATAAAAGCAGTATAACAAATGTTTCTGCTAAAGTTACTGACATTCACGTGTTTTTCACAATTAAATCTGGGGTTATAATCATAAGATGAAACTAGATACTGCTGGCTTTACTCTGCTTGAATTATTAGTTGTGATCGCCACTATAGGTGTCTTAGCTACCACACTTATCACCAGTACCAATGAAGCTCGTATCTTAGCTCAAGATTCAGTCAGAAAAGCCGATACTTCTAGTATCGCCAAAGCCCTGTTTGCTTACAACTTAAGCAAAGGTAATTGGATAGAGGCAGGTAGTGGTTGTGGCCACAACGGTGACGGCAATGGTTGGTTTAATTATGAAGGAACAAACTATCCTAAATCTATTTCAACTTGCCTCCTTGAGGAAGGCTTTATTCCAGCCACCATTATCGACCCATCAAAAAATACAGTATCTGACGTTGTCAGTAATAATGCCTATATGAAATATACTTGTACCGAAAGCGGACGAAAGACAACCTATGTCTACGCTAAGTTAGCAGCCACTGATACAACCAGTACAGCTACTGACAATACCTGTTGTCCGACCTGTGACTCATCCTACGGTATGAATTATTATATTAAAATTGATTAGCTTATGATAAATAATCAAAAAAATAACAGTCTATCGAGCTGGCTCATAAAAAACAAAGTGGTTAATAATGAAAAAGATGCCCAGGCCATACAAATCCTTCTGTTTTTTGTCCTTCTTTTGATTATTTATTGGTTTTTCTTTATTTATTCTAGTCCGGCAGTAATTGACCGCGTTTTAATTGAAAATGCCGGTTCTCCAGAAGAAATTATTAATAGCTAAAAATACTTACCGCCAAACTTAATTGATTCTTGTTTTTTACTTTGTTATCCAAATTCTGAAGGTTATAGATAAATTTATATATTTTTACCTATCCTCAATATTATATTTGCTTCTTCGGTTTGATATTTTTATTTGTATAACTATATAAGTCATACGAAGGAGCAACCTCTCACTAGTTCGCATATCATGTATGATATGTAGACTTTTGGTGACTTCGTTTTAAGTTTAATTTAATCCAACATAATCTATATTCTTTTGGAATTATATTTCTATAAGAATATGTTTGGACAACCTACAATGCTCCTGATTATTTGAAATCTATAACCTGATGCTTTTACATATCATGAATGATATGTAAAAGCATCCACAGAGCTCACCCCACGGCAAGCCGATGGGTCATTTCGCGGATGGAATCTGGGTGTTTTTTCTAGCAGAAGGTAAAACATGACTTAATGTCATATTTTACGCTCCGTCGTTACCTATATATTTGTCCATTCAGCCACGTCGCAGAGCGGACGTGGTATTCTCTATGAACTAGTAAACCAAAATAAGCAGAGCTATCTTCTTCTATTTAGTATTGTATTGCCCAATCATCATCGTCGCTGTTGGGGTTATTTTGATAGCTAAGATAATCTTGCCATTTTTTATACAAAGCGGTGGTAGCAATTACATCTTTAGCATTATAGTGAGCGATGTCGCGGAACTTTTTGTTCGCAAAAAGTTCCGCGACATCGTCGCCACTCACCTCGCCTTTTGGACTTTCTATTCCAAAAGCCCTGCAAAATAAATGTAGGCTGGGCCTGCGCTGCATGGCTCCAAAAAATGTCAATTCGTCTTGTAAATCAACATGACGACAACTTTTTTGCTGATAGGGATAACGACCCTCGAGTAAATTCTTAGTTGGTTTAACCGAGTTGGCTATTGAACGATGAAGTAAAAAAGGAACATCAAATCCCCTACCATTAAAAGTCACAAACGTATCATAGTGTCTTGCCCCTTCCCAAAACTCAGCTAACATCGTAGCTTCATTTCTTTGTTTATAAACGTATTCGCCCACCCTTTCATCAGCCTCAGTGCCGAGGCCAGAGTAATATACCGCTCCACTTTGACGCTCCAGATCATACACACCAATAGCGACTATAT
>DAOLBU010000048.1:0-3111 GCA_035324355.1 Minisyncoccota bacterium | reverse complement strand
ACAAATTACCATAGTGGTGTTTCTCACTCTCTGCGCCTTCTCGAGGTTGGTTAAATTGTTATTGGGAATCTCTTCTCCAAATCCTCCCCAGACACCATAGGAAGTGTCAAACCTATTAGTCAATGAACCATTATGAATCGATCTTATACAGTGATGTATTGTGCCATAACTAGACTCTGGGGGTTCATTTAGTTCTCGAGGACCATAATGACACCACCCAGCAATATCTATGTTTTGTGCCTCTGGACCTCCCCATCGATCGCCACTGGGTGCAGGGATAATATGACAACTTTCAAACTCATGATTATAACCAACTAGCTCCGATTCCACTGTACGCATCGCCATGATTTTATATACAGAACCTTCCGCATTAGTCCTGTAGACATAACCCGAATAAGTTTCATTTGCATTAATTTTCTCATCATACGGCAAGACGGGTATAAATTCAGGCGCTAAACCCATAATGTATTGTGTGCTGCCATTTTGGCAAGGATAACCTGAATTAGACTGTCCAGACCAAACGTCTGCCCAGGCTCCTTCCGGAGCATTACAAGCATACGGATAACGTCCATTCTTACTTTTATAAAGCTCCACCGCACTCTGAAGCATACGCAAATCAGCCTGCCGCTTAGCGTCGCGAGATATCTGTCCAGACTTCACTGCATTAACGGAAATCACCGCTGCTAAAATACCGATAATAGCAATCACCACTAATACCTCAATCAGAGTTAGGCCACGCAAAGTGTTAAGAGGTCGATTAAACTTCATTATCAAAAGTATAACATGCAGGTTTATTAGAAATGACACGTGCGTGGAGAAAAAGAAAAATTCCCCTCATCAGGGAATTTTTCTTTTTGGTCTTCGAAAACCTACTAGCCCAAATATCACTACAGAGAAAACCCGAAGCTATTTTTAAAAAGGTAGGGGTAGGTCTGGGTTTTAAAAATAGCTTCGGGTTTTCAAATCTAGAGTAACACAAAAATGATAACAATCTGGACTAAACATCCCATTCCTTATTAGCAATCGCTGCTTGGGCTGCTTGTTGTTCAGCTTCTTGTTTAGACCGACCTTTTCCTTCCCCTACTTGTTCGTGCCGTAAGAATACTCCGACCGTAAATACTCGGTCATGGTCAGGACCATCTTGCGAAATAGTCTCGTAAGTCGGAGTAATTGAAGCACGCTCTTGAGCCAACTCTTGAAAACGACTTTTAGCGTCTTGCCACAAACGCTTACGCACTATCTCATCGGTGTTAGCAAATAGCCGACTAGCGATAAATTCTCGCGCCGCTTCATAGCCTTGATCGAGATATATTGCTCCGATACAAGCCTCAAAGACGTTGGCCAAAATATACTGTCTCGCTCGACCCTCATCTTTAGCCTCTCCCTTAGACATCAATAAATACTGATTTACTCCCAGCTGCTCAGAAGCAACAGCAAGTGAATTAGTATTAACAATCGCCGCTCGAATAGCAGTCAATTCTCCCTCAGGCTTTTCCGGAAACTTAGCAAATAAATAGGTCGTCACAGCTAGCTCCAAAACCGCATCCCCCAAGAACTCCAAGCGTTCATTATGTTCCCAATCAGCTTCTCGGTGTTCATTTAGATAAGACCGGTGCGTAATGGCGGATAATAGTACCCGGGTATTATTAAACTTAACCCCAAGGATATCTTGGAGTTTTGTCAGTTCAGCCTCTAGATTTCTTTCAGTCATAGGTGTAATTGTAGTCACTTATTGGCTGAGATTAGCATTATTTACTCCTTCTGCCAACCAACATCGTGATGGCCTTCGTCACTATCGGCAGAATGTCTTCATAGAAGTTTAGGTCCAAAATGTCCGCCACTCTAAACCACTTAGCGTCATCGAGTCCTCCTTTTTTAGCTAAATGTAAATCTTGATATGGTGCTTTAGCTAAGAAG
The DNA here is from genome assembly GCA_035324355.1 of Minisyncoccota bacterium. GTDB lineage: Bacteria > Patescibacteriota > Minisyncoccia > Phycocordibacterales > UBA918 > OLB19. Next base: position 1,194 of record DAOLBU010000048.1, on the reverse strand, counting down.
TAGTGCACTTGTTTTCGGACCTTCCCCTTTTCCGGCTGAGTAGCGATATATTCATTATTCCCGAGTTCGGCTTCAATCTCCACCGGTAAACCAATCTCATCTTTAAGTGCACGGACCGCTCCTTGCTCAACTGTCTCCGTTTCCGCTACTTTACTCTTAGATAAAGTCCAATGACCAAAAATATCATGCACCAAAGCAAAGTACATCTGCCCATCTTCCTCAGCATAAACCACAGCACCCGAAAGACGTTCAATTGGCATCTGATCAAATGGAACATCTTTTTTCCGATGTTTGCTAACTTCCTCTTTCCCTGGTTCACCAATTTCTTTATAAACAGCTCCAAGCACACCGTTAACAAAACGACTGCTGTTGTCACCACCAAATTGCTTAGCTAATTCGATTGCTTCATTAATAGCCACTTTTGCTGGTACTTCAGACCGTTCAGAAAAAAGTAATTCAAAGAGACCAAGGCGTAAGATATTCCGATCAACAGGAGAAATACGATCAATCGGCCATTCTGGACCAGCTTTGGTAAGCACTAAATCAAGCTCAGTCTGCTTCCGTAAAATACCCGACAGGAGTTTTTCCATAAACGGGCGGTCAGTCTTATTCTGGGCGAACTCCTCAATATTTCGATCTAAAATTGAAATTACGTCTTTTTTATCAACTGCATTTAAATCCCACTCAAAGAGGGCTTGAAGAACTATACTGCGTGAAAGGTGCCGATTAGCCATAAAAAATGTACTTAAACTTCTACTGAGATTACTATAACACAAAATTTAAAGCACAAGTCTTTAAATCCACAAAGCCCCCGAAGGGGGCTTTTTTGATTATTTCTTTTCAGCTACTTCTGGAGTTGGTTCCGTGTCTTCACCACGGACCGCTGCTCTTTTGGCTGCCATACGCTCTGTTCGCGCTTTTTTCTTAGCTAGCAAATCAATCACCACTCGGCCATTATAAAAGCCACAATTTAAACACATGTGATGTGGACGGTGACTAGCACCGCAGTTCTTACAGACAGCTACTGCCGGCGCTTTTAAAGCGTGGTGAGAGCGTCGGTTGGCGGTATGAGACCGCGTATGTCGCATTCGAATTACCATAGTGGCAGAACTATAACAAATCCTTATAAAAAAGCAACTGTTAGTCTTGTCCAACGCAAGATGATACCCAAATCACCATCGATTCCAACGTAAA
>DAOLBU010000047.1:0-4061 GCA_035324355.1 Minisyncoccota bacterium | reverse complement strand
TAAACCAAATATGGTACAGTGATTTCAGTATCATTTACGGGTTGGAAAATACTGCGTTTCCTGTGGCCAAAAGACCAGTCTTATCTACAGTTCTGTCCCCAGTTTTATACACACCAAAATCAGTGTTTAATAATGGTCTTATTTTATAACTATTTAAAAAACGAAGCCCCCATTATGTTGGAGGCTTAGGTCTTTGCAAATATTTTTGATTATCGCCCCGGATAGTCACCCGGAATTCCGGCCAAGGCGCAAGGTCTGCGACCAAAACGCGTCCGGAAATACGAACTCAGGAGCTGTTCAACCTCATCTTCTGTCAGCGACACAGCTGATTGAAAGAACACAGGCCTCCTTTGTGAGGAGGCCTTCATCTTTTCCCCTAAAGAACTTACTCCCAGACTCTCTCTCGGACAATCTGGTAAGCAATGCTTCTTACCAGGTGCTCCTCGACGCAGCGTTTCATTTTCTGAATTCGCCGCAGTGTCTGGGCCACTAAGGCGCGGAAGATTCGCAGAAACCTGTCGATTTCTGTTTCCCCTGAGCGCCGCCGTGGCACTGTTTCCGTCTTCAGGATGTTAAACTCCCGAAGGGCGACAGCCCTTACACAGTCACACAGGTGATTTTTTGAGCTGGCCATGAATTGAATTTCCCCTTAACTCGTCCGAATTGGACTTTATAAAGTTAGCATTTACTAAAGATGAATGTCAAATAAAATTTCCCCTATCGACTCATATAAATCCAAGCTAAATGACGACGACGTGGAGGCTAACTACCCAGGGAAAGAACCACGATGTAGTTCATTTCGGATTCCGATTTTATCAACTAAAATTTGGTGCTTGTAGTCAAACAAATCACGCGTTAATTTATCATTCATCCCCACTCGATATAAAAGATCGGCATTAGTCATCATGGCAAACCGAATCTCCAGACCAATTTCTGCTTCAAGTGCACGAATCGCAGTCTCAATCTTAGCTGGAGTTAATTTCTTCATAGTGAGCAAGACATCTAACTGCTGCTCAAACTCGCGCACGAAAACCCCAGCTACTACTAAGAAATCAATGGTGCCAGCTTTACGTAAATGAGTCAGTAGATTTTTGCCATCAATTGGCGCCGTCTCAAACAAAAAGGTTTGTAGCGCTTGTAACTCTTGAAAATTTTTATTTAGCGCATAACCCTGTACTTTCATTTTCTTGGTCTTACCATCAATCGGTACATAGAGGGTGCGCTTAGAAATCACTCCCGCTTTTTCTAATGCAGTAATTTCAGTTCGGGCCGTACGGCGCACGAGGCGGGCACGCCTAGAAATATCATCAAAAGTAAATTCGCGAGACGGATTAAATAAGAAAAAACGAAGAAGCTTAACTCTTGCAGTACTGCCAAATAAGATAGAAAGTGGATCTGCCATACGGAATTAAAGCCATTATAACACGAAGCAGGCTTTCGCCATCTGGACAAAAAAGCCAGTAATGTTGTGGGTTAGATGGGTGGTGCGACAAAAGCCGGGCGCCCGAAGGGCGCCCGGCTTTTGTTTCTTTAAGTATAGAGGTTTTAATTTCGAGTCATCTTTTCTAGATATCGCGCAGCCACATCTTTCCCGCCCAGTCCAAAGGCTAAACCAAAGGCTAGCGCTGCAGCCAAGACAAATCCTCCAAAGAGTAGTTGGACCAACTCAGTGGCAATCTGTAACTGATTTAGTGCTGCTAATACCGCAAATACCAGAATGGCGTACCTTGCAAATGAAGCAATCATGTCAGCGGTTTTAAAACCAGCTGCTCGTGCAGCTCCAGCAATACTAGCCCCAACAAATTGTGCCAACAATATTGATCCTAGCAGAATAAAGGACGCCACAATTACTCTTGGAATATAAGTTAGGATTTCAGTCGTAAAGAATGAAGTGACTTGATTTAAGTTCAATACATCAAGTGCGACCACAACGAAAACCGCAATAACAAACCATTTGATTAGCGTACCGACAAATTCATCTGGTTGAAACCGATAGCCAGCACGTTCACTAAGAGTGTCCATTCCGGCCTTGTCAAGCGCATATGACAAATGGAAAGTTTTAAATAATTTTTTAGTTACACTTTTAAGAACACCTCCGATGATCCAACCTACAACTACTACTAAAATCGCAATAATAAGTTCTGGCAGAAAGCTAATAACTTTACCCCACAGATCGTAAAAAGAGTACTGTAATGCATCTGTTAGATTTCTTTGCATATATTTATGTTTATCTAGCTTAGCTTATAAATCTCTTTTATTATAGCATTTTTTGGGCAAAAATGAATTACCGGGTTACAAAAAACCGGCGAATGCCAGTTTTTTGTTCGTTTTTATTATGTACTAAGAAAGCGTCCAGGAATTTGCTCTAGTAAAAAACAAATTCGGACATAAGTTCAGAATAGTCGCTTGCGCTCCTTTCTTCACTTATTATTTCAAAGTTACTTTTGCTCCTCGCAAGTTACTAGGCTGTTTATTTCGCTACGCTCATAAACATCCAAGTACTTGTCGACACGGCTCGCGGTTTTGGCATTAGTAATAGCCAAAACGTCGCTCCGCCCCTGGAGCCTAGTAACTCTTAAAACTATTTAAGAGTTACCTTTGCTCCAGCTTCTTCGAGCTTTGCCTTGAGGGCTTCAGCGTCTTCCTTCTTCATTCCTTCCTTTACCTTAGATGGTGCAGCGTCTACTAGATCCTTAGCTTCCTTAAGTCCAAGACCAAGTACTTCCTTAACTACCTTGATAACAGCAATTTTCTGTGCGCCACCATCAGTTAGTTCAACTGTAAACTCACTTTGTTCTTCAGCAGCACCGCCGGCTGCTGCTGGTCCAGCGACTGCTACTGCAGTTGCAGAAACACCCCACTTCTCTTCAATTGTTTTTACTAAGTCGTTAAGTTCGAGTACTGTCATCTTTTCAACGGCCTCGATAATTTGTTCGTGTGTCATAAATAAATTTAATTCTAAATAAGATAAAACATTTGATATTGCCTAAGGTGCGAGGCGCACCAAAAAAATAATTTGAGGTGTACAAGAGTACGCTCCGAATTATTTTTTGCAGTGCAACATAGCAGATTGGGTAATAGCGAATGTTTAGGCTTTTGTTTCCGCTACTGCACTTAGCACAACTGCAAACCGCTGTCGTGGTGAGTTGAGAAGTTGAGCAAACATACCACGTAGTGTTTGAAGTGGTGGGATTGAAGCAATCGCAACCATTTCATCCTGACTCTTGAAAACTCCTTGGAAGACACCACCGACGATTGCTAGATTGTCTTTAAACTTAGTAGCAAACTCTTTGATGTTCTGAGCCGGAGCAATCGCATCAGCACTGTAGGCTACTGCAATTTCTCCATCTAGATTTGGCATCTCTCCTTCGAATTTCTCTCCAAAAGCCTTCTTCATCAAAGTCTTTTTTGCAACAAAATACCCGACTCCCTTTTCACGTAGATCTCGACGCATTGCGGTGGTATTGGCTACTGTCAAACCTTTGTAGTGTACGAAGACGATTGATTCTGAGTTATCTCGAACGTTTTCAAGCTTAGCAAGAATATCTTGCTTTTTTGCTTTTGTAATTGCCATGAATCACTTTAGATGATAATGAATAAATACACAGGCTATGGGTAAAAGATAAGAATTATCCCTACCGATAGGCTTCGACCCCAAATATCAAAAGATAGATTGGACCTCGGTCGGCGACTATTGCTAGTCATTAGCGCACTTTTGTGCGACCAACTGTCATGAGCCTGGTCCGGAGAATATAACAGAAATCTAAGAAAAGGTAAAGCTTAAAGAGGCCAAGGAAAATGATCGAAGAAGTGCTTCCAGCCATCCTTTGATCGAGCAATCAACGAAAGTAGTATAATCAATAGAGTAGTAGAAACAACGAAAACTACAACTGAAACTAGATTCAATTCTTGCGTAACGATGCTCCACCCAGCAAAAATAGTTATATAACCAAAAATAGAAATAAGAAGTACCACTATGCCTGTCAGTAGAATATTGAAAAGGTTTTCCCGAGTTCACCTTTGAAACCGAACACTCTAAAATAGAAAACAATGAAACATTT
>DAOLBU010000046.1:0-4455 GCA_035324355.1 Minisyncoccota bacterium | reverse complement strand
GACCGATAAAGAACACTTACTTGGACTGAAAGAAGTGGTGGAGAAGCTTAGCGATAAATTCCCAGTACTGCTTGCTGGCGCTGGTACGGAACTTTTCCCACTATTTGCGCAAGGATTATCTGGGTGTGTAGCAAACATGTACAAGTGCAATTTCAGCACGGATAACCTGACCGATGTTGTTGAGAGTGGAGGAGGTGGACAGAGAGCAAATCAGTACTTTTATGTGCCAGCTTTAATGAACTTCATTAAAGTGACAGAGGCTCAGGCTATCATCAACCAAGTACAAACGGTTCAGAAAAATAAAGAGACTGCGTTGACTAAAAATCAAGCTAATGAATTACTATCATTGTTTAACTGTTTATGTCCATTTTGTAGCCGCAGGGAAAAGTTTGGAGACAACAATGCTCTATCTGTTAGCATTAGCTTTGAATCATGGTCTATCTCTGACAGTGATAATCATTACGTTTACCATGTTGTAACTGAGGCACGCAGGTTGAAAGAGCTGGCTTCAGATGAAGCACAAAGCCAAGTAAAGGCGCATTTATCAAATGCCAAAAAAATGTATGAACTTATTGCAGAAAAGCTCAACATTAAGTTAGATAAAAAATCATCTGGAGAATTTTTAGACGTATGGAACGAGGTGTTCTAGTCAACTGACCAAAGTCTTTGTACAAGCGATTCATTGGTTGTGATGCGCATTTTTTCAGAGAGTGGTTTCTCAACCGTCGGCTTATGAATTAGCTCAATCTTGCCATTATCGAATATCTCCATAAGACCAACATTGTACGTCTCAAACATACGTATGTTTCGTTTGGCCTGTTCTGCGTATGGACTATAAAGGCCAAGGTAGGAAGCGTCACTAAACCACTTATATCGATAAGCTTGATAGAGGCCTTTCTTCCAATCCCTCAATTTAAGCTCAATCGAGAGACTGCTTTCATATCCTACTTCGTACACTTTTTCATATGAGTCATTATCAACTTGTCGTATAGCTCCCACCTTCATGTTTTCGCGAAGTATACTTCGGAGCCTCTCACCTGAGTACGGTAAATTCTCTCTCAGGTACGTAAACGACGTCGTGCCTTCATTATTAAACATCATTAGAGTTTCAACAGCCTCTTTGCGACCCACAATGCCTGTATCGGCACGCTGATTCATATAACCCTTCTTCAATTTATAGAAAAAAACATCAACCACACCGAAGCCACCATTAATTTCATCAAAACAACTATAAGAAGTGGCGCGGGGTATATTGAAAGTAGACCGCACAATAGCGGACATATTCTCCATAACAATCGGTTTCATCTCTTCTTCAAAATCGATTGTATTTCTAATTATAGACATAATATATAACTACTATTAGTATAGACGCTACAGCGGCCAAAAAATTGCACTTGTACACATTTGAATATTACAAATTGCCTTGATTCTCTAATTATTTCCAGTCCAGGCTTGTAATAGTTCCTTTTTAAATCTATCGACTCCTTGTAACCAAACTCGGAAGTCTCTTGGTCTGACCCTATCTAAGAATTTTTGGTCGATAACTTCGATTAAGTTAGCGGTAAGACTTATTGACATTGAGGCCAGCCAAAAGCGCTCGTTATGTGCTTGCCTATGGTACATTGGATTGCCATGCAAGGCTTCTGACAAGTGGGTAAAAATTTCGTAAGTACTTTTGTTACTAAACACTTTACTCGTTTCTACAGTATACTTCTTTAGAATTTCCTCAGTAAGAACACTGTTGTTTCCCGCAAATAAATAGCCGCTGTTTTTATACCATCTCCAATCACATTCTTTGGCAGTTGCGGGAACTTTCACTTCTTGTAATGCAGGATAATCAACATACATTTTCAACCACTCTTGATACGCCACATCATCGAGCTTGGACGCGGTATAGAGTATATACAATATGCACATGATAGCTCGTACGTCATCGTCATCTTTTTCAAGAAGACCGATAATTCTTCCAAAAACATCAGTAAGAGTTCTCATGTTCGACAAAGCAAAATAATGTTCATCGTTGTCTGTAAGCCTTATTTTGTTTGCTGTGAATCTAAGTACCCTCACCCATAGTCCCAGAGAGCGTACCAAAAATAATGTAATAGATGCCTTTCCTATGTCCTCAGGTTTAACATATCCCCTTCCTAATTCGTCTAGTTTCTGTATACGGTCCGCAATTAGAGCGACTGATTCTTCAATCTGACTGGCAACAATATCAAATAATTCTTGTTCGTCCATAGAGACATGGTAGCAGAACTTTAGTACATTGCCAGGCGCACCCCGTCCCCTTATCTCCTAAGCTAGTAATGCCTGAGCGACCTTTAGGTTGTGCGTAGAATAAGCCACCAATCCCTTTGAATTATCAGTTCTGAAGAGTGACCACCAAGCGAGCTTTAAAATCTTAACCACACCTTCGGGTGTGGTTTTGATTTTTTAGCTCCGCGGGAGCAATAGTCTGGGAGACTATTGCGTTAGGATTCGACTTCATAGAACCCTGGTACCCTATACATACCACCATTAGTGGTGGGTTAATCAATAAGCATTAACTATGTATGAACTACTTAGGCATTGATCTTCATAAACGCTCTAGTACTTGGATACTAGTGAATAGTGAACGATCAGTTATTCATAAACAAGTACTGCCAGTCACAAAAGAGGCTTTAGTGTACGGTATCACATCACTCCCAGTACCAATTAACACTATTAAAGCCACCCTAGAGCCAGTTTGTGGCTGGCGTTGGGTACAACAACAATTAATTGACTCGGGAATCAATACCGTACTAGCTAATCCCACTAAGGTGAGATTGATCGCTGCTTCTAAACACAAGACAGATACTAACGACGCTCGCATGCTGGCAGAACTATTAGCCTCTGGTTATCTTCCAGAAGCCTATCGTGCACCCGAAGAGACTGAGGGCTTAAGAAACTTAGTCAGAGAGAGACACTATCTAGTATCAGTGCGGACTAGTTTCAAAAATAGACTCAAAGGGATTGTGACTGCTCGTGGAGTCAATGATATTTTAGAAGATTGTTTAACTCAAAAAGGTAGACAATACATTGAGTCGCATAATCTTTTAGAGTTACGTGATCTGCATGAGCTGATTAGTGAGTTGACGACGTACATCAAACGATTGGATAAACAATTAGCTATTGCTTTGGAGCACAATCAACTGGCCAAGCTTTTGCGTACCGTACCTGTTGTTGGTCCAGTATCAGTGGCAACGTTGGTAGCTGAAGTCGGGGACTTTAGTCGGTTTGCCACCGCTAAGAAATTAACTAATTATGCTGGCCTAGTACCAGGACAACGTTCTAGTGGTGAACGATTAAGGTATGGAAAAATAACTAAAGTGGGATCTAAGTATTTACGGCATACTATGGTGGAGTGTGCGATGCGCTTACGTAGCTGTCATGATCCAAGACTATTCACCTGGTACGAACAAGTGAAGACTGTGTCTTCACCAATGAAAGCGCGGATTGCTTTAGCTCGCAAACTGCTTTCAATTATGTGGTACATGGCCAAAAACAATACTCCGTACACACCACGAAACCATGAGATAGGGTGAACTCGTCCGCTCTTCTGGTGCTAAGACACCGTGGATTCGACTGAGACACCCGCTACGCGTTTGACGCCCTGTTCAACTAAGAACGGATAGCCGAATGGGTATACGACTTTGCTACTTAAGAGCAAGCGTGTTTCATGATTTCGTGCTGTGTGTGGGGTATACCCAACTTATTAATTCTACCAAGAAAAACTAATTAAATTGTTTATGCACAGGGGTTCTATAGCCGAAGACCTTGCCTGATATTTTGCGACTGAAAGGAGAAAAAATATCGACAAGGTGTACTGAAACTGTAAGTTTCGAAACTCCCACCCGCGGAGCGGAGTATTGACACATCTAAGAAGACGTGCTAATATATTTCTGGAATTTTACGCTCACATTCTTGGGAGACAAGCAAATGAACTACACAATTGGAGGAGCACGTTCTGTGCAGATCGAGTGGCAATATGGCCTCACGGCCCTGACCAATATGGCCGGCCTCGAACTGCCAAAAGGTTTTCGTCCAGAAGTAATTGCCGACTGTGCCGATTGGTCAGAACGGTTCAACACCGGCCGCGTGCGTCAAACCGCCATGACAGCCTCTATCAGTGGTCTTGATGATCTTCATGGTAATCCGCACTACGTGCGTCCTGGTCGGTCGATGCTCGACTGGGCATGGACAAAGAAATGCGGTACCGTCTGCGAGGAATCCGTCGGTCATCCGACAATTCGTAACCAACGCGGTGAAATCGTGCAGAACGAGATCTATGTGGATCGTTGGGTTCGATTGTGGGTCAATCCTGACAAGCCTAACCCGAGTCCTGAGCTGATTTACGACGAGTTTACGCATCACGTCAGTGAGGCAACTGATGTCGCTCTCGTGCCGTTCAGCTTTGAGGTTCCTCGTGACGAAGGC
>DAOLBU010000045.1:0-4759 GCA_035324355.1 Minisyncoccota bacterium | reverse complement strand
GCATTTGGAGCCTTCTCCGTCACCACAGTTACCGTCGCACCTTTTGCTTCAGCATAGTAGGCTGCCGGAGCCCCCACTAAGCGACCTGAACCAAAAATAACGACCTGCTTCCCCTTCCAATCTAACTGATAGTATTTTGCTATCTCAGCAATCGCCCCCACGACCGGTGGTAAGATCTTAGACCTTCCAGCCTCATAGCCAAAAGCATCAACATCATGAGTAGGCGGTATAGCCGCCAAGACTGCCGTCGTATCAATATTTTTTGGTAGTGGCAGTTGTACAATTATTCCAGAGTACACTGTAGCGGCTGCGCTAATTGATTCTAAAACCTCATTAGTGGTGGCACTAGCACTGAGCTCAATTACTTCCAAATTAATACCTAAATCCTGGGCCTTGGCTTGTTTTAGGGCTAAATATTTTTTGGTTTCAAAATTTGGGTTACAAGTAATTACCGCCAAACGTAACGGTACACCAAGTTCTACAACCGCTCGCGTCACCGCCAGCGAAATATCTTGAGCAATTTTCTTACCTGCAACCAAAGTCATAACTTAGTTTGTTTCTGGCTTTAATCGACTTTCAACTGGAACAAATTCTTCATAACGTCCAGCAGTGTAGCGGAAAGCCTCTTTAGCAGAATAACGACACTGATAAATAGCTTTGAGTTTTTGTCCACTCATGAGAATTGGATAAGAATAAAAACGCCAACTACCAGGACAAGTTGGAACCTTGCCTTGTGTAATATGCCAAAAGAAAAAGAAGGCAAAGCGGGCCATCCAAGGGAAGATTGGTAAAATTTTCTTTCCCACTGCCGCCGCCATGTCTTTAGCTAAGACTGGCTCTCCGGTCGGAGTAATATTAAACACTTCATACTGCCACGCAGTGGAGGCAAAAGTACACTGTGCCACAATATCAGTGACATCATCTTCATGAATAAACTGTCGCACCCAACCCTTGGTCGCTGGTACAAAAGCGGTCATTGCGGTCACTACTCGATAAACAAAGCTGCCTTTAAGATTACCCTGCAAGGCTGACTGAAGGCCAAAACGCATGCGCATATAGCGACCGCGTGGCCCAGTAATGGCGGCGGGACGCAGGACCGTTACCTGCGGAGCGTGTGATTCACTAGCCAGGGCGGTGTCGTGAGTGCGGCGGAGGTTTTCTTCCACCACCTTTTTTTCGTGGGCATAAATATAATCATCCGGCCGAAAACCTTCAGCTTCGGTGAAGTAATGATCGAGACGATTGTCAGCCCGGGCACTATAGGAAGAAGCAGTCGAAAAATAAATCAATTTCTTTACTGTTGTCTGACCAAAGGCAAAGTCAAAAACATTTTGCGAACCATCGACATTCCAACGCCACTGTTCTTTAGCTTGACCATACATCGCTCGAATCTGCCAAGCAGTATGAACAATAGTGTCTGGTCCATAGGCAGCAACCTTTTCCTGCCAGTCTTTATCGGCTAAGTTGGCCTGAATGTAAACTATTTTTGGTATTTTCTTGGAATACTCTGATTGCGGTTCTTTATCGAGAGTGACAATTACCTCAACATCATCCCGCTTAGAAAACTGGTCGCATAACATTTCGCCCACATAACCAGCCCCACCAGTAATAAAAATAATCCGTTTATCTGAATTCATAATTTAAAAATAATCTTACCTTAAATCGGCAGGCTAAGCCACATTACTGTCAGGCACAGTACCCAAACCACATTCACTCTTCTCTAAGGACAACTACCGTGGTAGCCGAATAGTTACACCAAAACGGGACAGCAGAGTTTTAAAGGTGCGCAAGGCCACGTCCACATCAATTAAAAGTGATCGATTTTTGACATAATAAAGGTCATAAGCTAAACGAATTTTTGACTCATCTAGTGACTGAGGACTAATATTATTACCAATATAATGCTGGTGGGTCTGCGCCCAACCAGTGACACCTGGCTTCACAAAATTACGAATATTATAGTATGGTATTTCAGCAGCCAGTCGCTCGCCCAAACCCTTAATGTCGTTACGCGGACCGATGAGTGACATCTCTCCTTTCAAAATAGTCCAGACTTGTGGTAATTCATCAATACTAAGCTTACGCAACACCGCTCCCACTTTGGTGACAACGTTACCCTCTTTAGCATCCTCTGTAGTCCAGGTAGCGCTAGCGCTGCGGTTTTCTGTCATGGTTCTAATCTTGTAAACGGTTACCGGTTTATTGAACTGTCCAATACGCTCTTGCGAGATGAACAATTCTCCCTTCCCTTCCAGCCGTAAGGCTAAGTAGATAAATGGTAACATCAATATCAAGATAAGTCCGAGAATAATCGAACCAACAATGTCAATAATGCGTTTGGTAAAGTCATAAACAATACTCTTAGACTGCGACACGTGCGCAATAAACCACTCATAGCGAAGAGCAGACAGTGGCACCCGGTCAAAAGTATCTTCGTACACTTTATAAAAATCCAAAAAAGTGAACTTGAATTTCAAAAAGGCCAAATCAAAAATTTTTGGCAGCACCGCCGTAATATATTGCCCATTTGGATTAGCTACAATAATTTTAATACCTTCTTTTTCAATTAAAGCCAAAAGCTTTTGTTGAAAATCTTCAGTAGCAGCAGCCGTCTTCTCATCGATAATGCGGACGAAATAATAATTGTAACGATCATTGTTATTGATTTCATCTACCAACTCAATGGCCTCCGGGCCATCAGCCAAAAGCAGAGCGCGGTGTTTAGTTTTAGTCTCAATTAGATTATACAGAGACATGCGCCACCAAGTCATGAAGATGACGCTAAGGAAAAAGTAAATCACTAAGTTAGTCTTCGGGGCGATGCCAAAAGGAACAATAAGGAAGATCATGGTCGCTATCAAACCGTTAGCCACTTGAGTGTTGAGAATGCGGCTAAATAACAATGACTTGAGAAAAACTGTATGCTTGTCATACAACCCAGCAATGTAAAAAATAAAAATCCAAACCGTAGAGAGGATTAGAAAAGGACCCAGGTGATCAGAAAAACTTTCCCAGCTTGGCAACGACAAATAGCGGACCAAAAGAGTAACCCAAAGCGAGAGGATAAAAACGCTGATATCACCTAGAATCAAAACTGTTAGTTCGCGCGCTCTTTCACCCATATATGTTTTATTATCAATATGGTACCTAAGTCCCAGAAAATGGCAAGGTGGTAACCAAACAAGTGATTTTGTCTCCTAAAAGAGAGTATTTGGGTCAGTCCTGAAAGTGCGCTATGCTAGAGGAATGTCTAGCCGCCCCACATCTCACTCTTTATTTATATGAATACTATAGCTAAGAAAAAGGTCTTGTTTCTAATTACCAAATCCAACTGGGGTGAGAAATGTGTGGGGCACATTTCGCAAGACTTGCCCAGCAATTTTGTGAATACTTGGAACAAAATAGCGAGCAAGTGGACAGCGTCTGTTAAGACGGCGCTAAGCCGCCCCACAGCACCAGCAACCTATCTATATGAATAGTCTCCCTAAGAAAAAAGTATTGTTTTTGATTACCAAGAGTAACTGGGGCGGCGCCCAACGTTATGTCTACGACCTTGCTACCAACCTAGATAAAAACTTATTTGAACCTGTAGTGGCCCTAGGTGGAAAAGGTGAACTTGTCAGCAGACTGAATGATGCTGGTATACGCGTGATTGTCATTGATTCATTACAACGGGATATTTCAATCAAACAAGAATGGCAATTCATTAAAGAATTAGCTAGTATTATTAAAACCGAAAAGCCAGACATACTTCACGTCAATAGTTCTAAAGCTGGTGGTATAGGTACATTATTAGGTCGTTTACTTTTTGTACCGCGAGTCATTTTCACTGCACATGGCTGGGCCTTTAATGAAGACCGTCCAAAGTGGCAGAAAATAATAATTAAATTTTTACACTGGATTACAATCCTCCTTTCGCATCGGACCATTGCTGTCTCTAGTGCTATTTTAAAGCAACTGAATTGGCCAGGGGTGGAACGAAAAACTAAAGTATTACATCCAGGGAGAAATATTGGTGTTATGTACGAAACCGACGAAGCTCGCATAAAAATACAAGAATTAATTCCTGACAAAAGTCTACTTGAGACTAAAAACTTAATCTGGCTGGGCACTATTGGTGAACTACATCCTATTAAACGCCAAGATCTACTGATAGAGTCTCTAGCTCTAATTCACGAAGAATATCCCTTACTTAGATTATTTATTCTTGGCGAAGGGAGTGAGCGAATAAGATTGGAAAAATTAATTGTCGACAGAGGTTTAACCGACAAAGTTTTCTTACCCGGAAATGTGAGCGAAGCCGCGCGTCTACTTAAAGCTTTTTGTATTTTCCTCTTATCTTCCAAATCCGAAGCTTACGGTTACGTCCTACATGAAGCCGGCTTAGCAGGACTACCAGTGATCGCGACTAATGTCGGTGGTATTCCAGAGATTATTGAACATAATGTATCAGGTCTTTTAGTCTCACCGGATGATGTACAAAAGTTTAAAGCGGCTTTAATACAAATGATTGAAAACCAGGATCAGCAACAAATTCTAGCGACAAATCTGAAAGAAAAAATGGTCGCACGATCACTTGAAAAAATGATTCGTGCTACCGAAGCTCTTTATACTTTATAGTCAGCAATTAAATGATCCGCGAAATCTGATTTAATGGGAGTATAACGGCGCATAGCCAAAACCATACTGACAGCTGCAAATTCCACTACTAGGTGTGAGCCGTCGTAGCTTAAAAATGGGATTGTGGTACCAGTCACTG
>DAOLBU010000044.1:0-4843 GCA_035324355.1 Minisyncoccota bacterium | reverse complement strand
ATTAAAGATCAATTAGTGGCCGAAAATAATAAAGTCCATTGGGTGCCCGATCATGTTGGTCAAAATCGTTTCGGTAAGTGGCTGGAAGGCGCTCGTGATTGGGCCGTATCGCGCCAGCGCTATTGGGGAGCACCACTACCAATCTGGAAGAATCCGGTGACTAAGAAAGTGAAAGTCATCGGTTCATTAGCCGAGCTTCAGGCGCTGTTGCCAAAACGAGGTAATGAATATTTAGTGATGCGCCACGCCGAGGCTGAGAGTAATCTGACTGGAATCATTGACGCAATTGCTGATAATAACAATTCGGTAACTGAAGCAGGTAGAGCACAGTGTGCTCTGGTGGCAAAAGAGCTACAAGATAAAGAAATCACCAAGATAGTTCATTCCGGCATGCAGCGGACTAGGGAGACTGCTGAAATTATTGCTGCGGAGCTTGGTTTACCTGCTGAAGCGGTAGTAACTGATCGGCGCATTATTGAACTGCAGACTGGTTCAGAATACGAAGGTAAGACTTGGGATGAATACAATCGTAACTATGCCTCAGAAGAAGAAAAGTTTCTAAAAAATATTCCCGGAGTGGAGAATCGTTATGATCTGATCAAACGAGTAGGAGAATTCTTATATGATTTTGATGCGACTCATGAGAATGAACGAGTGCTGATAGTTAGTCATGCGAGTTCTACCTTTGCGCTGCAGTGTGTAGCTGAGGGAGCTAATCATGAGCGAGTGATTGAGCTAAAAAAAGCTGGTTACTTCAAAAATGCGGAAGTGCGAGAACTGCCATTTACTCCGGTGCCACATAATGATAATTATGCTCTCGATTATCACCGACCATACATTGATGATATTGAATTATTTGAAGACGGTGTGAAATTGGAGCGGGTACCAGATGTTTTTGATTGTTGGTTTGAAAGTGGTTCAATGCCGTACGGACAACATCATTATCCATTTGCCAATCAGGAAAAATTTACTAAGGAATGTTTTCCGGCCCAGTTTATTGCTGAAGGTTTAGACCAGACTAGAGGTTGGTTTTACTCCATGCTGGTTTTAGGGGTAGCTTTGTTTGGCAAGTCGCCGTTTGAGAACGTTATTGTTAATGGTTTGGCCTTAGCTGAAGATGGTAAAAAGATGAGTAAGAGTCTCAATAATTACCCTGATCCTATGGAGTTAGCTGACCGGGTTGGCATTGACGCTATGCGCTACTACTTACTTTCCGCAGCGATTGTAAGAGGGGAAGATTTAAATTTTTCTGAAAAAGAAGTTTTGGAATTGCAGCGCAAAAATATCGGTCGACTCCATAATGTTCTGGCGATGTATGAAATTTTTGCTGATGGGACAAGCTCACAAGCTGATTCACCTAATGTTTTAGATCGTTGGATTATCTCTCGCCTTAACCAATTAATTAGTGAATCCACTAACGGATACAAAAACTACGAACTCGATAAAGCCACCCGTCCGATCACAGACTTCATTGAAGATCTCTCAGTCTGGTATCTTCGTCGCTCGCGTGAACGCTTGAAGGGTGAAGATGAGTCTGATAAAAAATTAGCGCTTGGTACCTTACGCTATCTCCTGATCAAACTGGCTGGGGTAATGGCGCCAGTTATGCCTTTTTACGCTGAATATTTGTACCTTGCTGTTAAAGCAGAAGGGGATGCGGAAAGTGTACATTTATCTGTCTGGTCTCAAGGGAGTGAGGTTGATTTGGTTGTCCAAGAAGAGATGAGTCTAGTACGTGAGTTTGTTACAACTGCCCTTGAAGCTCGGACTAAAGCCAATATGAAAGTGAGACAGCCATTAGCGAAACTTAGTCTTAATCGGGAATTGGCCCCAGAATACGCTGCTATTATTGCCGATGAAATTAATGTCAAAAAGGTTGTTTTTGACGCTTCCCAAAGTGAGAGGGTGCTCCTTGATCTAACTATTACCCCAGAACTCAAAGCTGAAGGAGATGTTCGCGAATTTATGCGGGCGGTGCAGGAAAGGCGTAAAACTGAAGGGTTGGAGCCTCAAGACCGTATAGAACTCATTATAAAGACCACAACCGAAGGTCAGCAAATTCTAGAGAGCTTTCAAGAGATGATCAAAAAAACCGTTGGCGCCAATGAACTTACTTACGCTGACACTACAGGTGAGTCGATCAAAGCCGGCGAGACAGACTTTGTGGTCTCTCTAATTAAAATTTAATTGAGTTACGTTACCTATACAACTGAGGCTTTGGTCTGCGGTAGCTATGAGCAAAATATCGCTGACAAATCTTTTTTGCTTTTTACCCGGGAAGCGGGGATGCTTTTTGCAACTGCCCGCAGTGTCAGGACAGAAGGATCAAAACAACGCTATGCGCTACAGGAATTTTCGCAGATTAGAGTCTCCTTAATTAAAGGCAAGCAAGGATGGCGAGTGGGAAGTGTGGAGGCTGTCAGAAATGATTTTGCGGCGGTCGCTAGTCGAGAAGCACGTGCTAGCATCATCCGTCTCTATAAGTTATTGCGACGCTTTATTCGTGGGGAAGAAGCGGCAGTAGAACTATATGATTTTGTGGTGACTGCTTTGGCAAAAATTAGTGATGAATCAGTAAATCGCCCGTTATTAGATACCTATATACATTGTAGAGTTTTGTGGCTGCTGGGGTACGTCGATCGTCAGCAAGTGCCACCAGAATTGATCGATGTTGACATTGACTTTGTGGTTAAAAAAATAGATGAAAAATTACAAAATAAGCTCGAAAAATTGGTGGCTAAAGCCACAGAAAGTAGTCATTTGTAAGGCAAATAGATGTTATACTACAATTACATTTTATGGCTGGTATAAAAGATCAAAAGAATATTGAGGCCTTAAGACAAAGGTTATATGAGCGTAACTTCTCAGAAATAAACAGTGAAAAGACTAAATTGGCCAACGACCCTATCAATGTGGCGCGTGGTTGGGATGGTATTAATGAAAAAGTAGTATCTCCACCAAAACCCGAACCAGAAGTAGTGACTTCGCCGCCTGAAGCGACACCACTCACTATACCGCCAGCTAATCAGCCAAAACGTTCTTATCGTTGGATTATTTTATTAGCCAGTGTTGGTATCTTTTTAGTCGTTGCTATCTTTTCGAGCTTTTATTTATTTTTTGGTGCTAATCAAATTTCTGGGCGGAATATTAGTATTGCCCTAAATGCACCGGTTGCAGTGGCGGCTGGTGATGTGGTCCCGCTACAGGTAAGTATCTCCAACCAAAATTCCGTTGCTATGGAGTCCGCCAACTTAATTTTAAATTACCCTGTAGGGACTAAGACTAATGATGAACAAGGTCGCGATTTATTTGAAGAGAGGATTCCGTTAAGTAATATCCCCCCAGGAGAGGCGATTAACTTACCGGTCAGTATAGTTTTGTTTGGTGAAGAGAACCAAGAAAAAGAAATTAAGGCCGCTATTGAGTATCGGGTCAGTGGATCAAACAGTACTTTCTTTAAAGAAGCTGAGCCTATTATTGTGAGGATAAATTCTTCGCCTCTGGTGATTCGGGCTACGTCTTTGAGTAAAGTTTCATCTGGACAAGAAATTGAGATAAAAATCACTGTCCAATCTAACGCTTCTACCATTCAACGTAATTTACTCGTTAGTGCTGCATATCCAAATAGTTTTTCATTTATATCATCTGACCCAGCTCCAGTTTACCAAAAAAATGAATGGGTAATTAAAGAAATTGCTCCTGACTCCTCCCAAGAAATTACCATTCGAGGTCGGGTTAGTGGCGTGGCTGGAGAACAAGCAGAGCTACAGCTGGCTGTGGGTACTCCTCGTTCCGATAACCAATTCATGATGGGGTCAGTTTTGAGTAAGGCTAAAACTAACTACATTATTGAGCGTCCATTTATTGATGTAGGAGTGGCTATCAATAAAGATAGTGATGGTAGTGCTGTTTTAGGTCCCGGCGAAGAAGCTGAGGTAGTGGTTAGTGTTAAAAATACTCTAAACGAAGCCATTTATGATATGAGAGTAGAGGTAACTCCAAAAGGTAATTTGATCCGTGATAATTTAGTTAGTGTGTCAGGTGGTCTTTATGATTCTCAAAGTGGTACAATTCGTTGGGAAGTTTCTGGCGCCTCTAACTTAGCTGAAATTGCACCGAACAGTGAAAGACAGTTCACTTTTAGAATTAAACCTGATACCAACCAAACCACCGCTGCTTTTGACATCTCGACTAAAGTCTTTGCTAGAAGAGTAAATGAGCCAGGGGCGTCCCAAGAAGTAGTGGGAACAGCTGTAGCTGAAGCCAAATATTCTTCTACAGTTATGACTCGGTCTCAGATTGGGCACGGAAATGGCAATTTTTCTGATAGCGGCCCGATTCCTCCAGTAGTAAATAGGGCTACTACATACACGGCTACCTTTGAGGTTTCGTCTGGAGTAAATGATGTGAATGAGGCTGTATTGACTATGAGTTTGCCCCAATACGTTGATTGGCTAGACAATTATGCAGGAGAAGGGCAGGTAGAATTTAACCCAACAAATAAAGAAATTCGTTGGAATATTGGTAATTTAACAGCTAAAACAAGTACCCAGTTGCAAGTTCAGCTAAGGCTTAACCCATATCAAAATCAAGTAGGTCGCAGTGTAGAGTTGGTTAGTAAGCAAGACCTGCGCGCCAAAGATCGCTTCACTAATGCTACTTTACGTGCCCAAGCTCCTGTATTAAGGAACGAGTTATCGACGGAATTTGGTTTTTTTGAAGGTAATGGTAATGTACAAAGAGCGGAATAGATATATAGACATTAAGTATTTACCTAGATTATGACAAAAGATAGTATGGACAAAATTGTTTCACTGTGTAAGCGCCGGGGTTTTGTATTCCA
>DAOLBU010000043.1:0-5238 GCA_035324355.1 Minisyncoccota bacterium | reverse complement strand
GTGGGGGTGTCATTTTAACTTAGTTAGGGGTGTCATTTTAACTCGTGAATGACATAGGCACAACCCCGGTAAGTAAACAAATGGCCTGGTAAATTAAAGGTCTGATGCTATACTGCGCGCATATGAATAATGCTAATACTTACGAGGGAGTAATCATGATCCGAGGCAAAGGGACGGGTTTTGTTAATCATCCTGATTTCACTGAAGATATTGTTATTGAGCGTGAAGCTCTCAGTTTTGCCCTAGATGGCGATATTGTAGAGCTAAAGCTAAAGAAAAAAATACCTGGTAAGCGCCAAGAAGGTGAAGTTATAAAGGTGGTAAAGGCAGCCTTTCGCGAGCTGATTGGGGTAATCAAAGAAAAAAAAGTGGAGGGTAAGCCAGTGTTTTTCTTTATGCCTGACAATGGCCGTATACACGTGCGACCTCTCGTCCCTACAGCTACTACTAATGACTTAGGCATGAAAGTGGTAGTGGAAATTACTAAGTGGACGGAGCCACTCCTTGATCCTATAGCGAAAATAACCGAAACCCTCGGTCATGCGGGAGATCACGAAACTGAGATGCAGGCCATCATTCGCAGTGGCGGATTTTCAAAAGCCTTCCCTGAATCAGTTCAGCAGGCCGCTCAAGAATTATTTGCTACCAAAGAACAAATTTTTGCTGACGCACTTAAAGACCCAAAGCGCCGAGACATTCGTCACATAATGACGATGACTATTGACCCTGCTGATGCCAAAGACTTTGACGATGCTTTGTCTTGCCAAAAACTTCCTTCCGGCAACATTGAAGTTGGGATTCACATTGCCGACGTCTCTCATTACGTACGAGACAATGACGGTATTGATGTTGAAGCCAAAGAACGTGCTACTTCCGTCTACCTAGTAGACCGCGTAATTCCGATGTTACCAGAAATTCTGAGCAACGATCTTTGTTCTCTACGCCCAAATGAAGACCGTCTAGCTTTCTCGGCTATTTTTGAGTTAAACACTAACGCTGAAATTGTCAGTGCTTGGTATGGTCAGACAGTCATCCATTCAGACAAACGTTTTAGCTACGAAGAAGCTCAAGAAGTTCTCGATAAACAATCGGGACCACACTTGGAAGATTTAAATACCCTAATGACCCTTGGACGAAAACTACGCCAGAAACGTTTCGCCTCCGGTGCGATTGCGTTTGAATCATCTGAGGTGAAGTTTGATCTTGATGAAAGAGGCGCACCTATCCGGGCGTACAAAAAAGAGCGCGTCGAAACTATGTTAATGATTGAAGACTTTATGCTTTTGGCTAACCGTGAAGTAGCTACATACATCTATAATCTTTCCAAAGATAAAAATAAGGACCTAGCCTTTGTGTATCGAATTCACGATGTTCCTAATCCAGATAAAGTGGAAGAATTAGCAATATTCCTCAAAGCTATTGGATATGAGTTTGAAACCCACAAGGGTGTTGTGAAAGCCACTGCCATTAACAAACTATTAAAAGAAGTGGAAGGTAAGCCTGAAGAAAACCTCATCAAAACTGCCAGTATCCGCACGATGGCCAAAGCTATTTACTCCACCAAAAACATCGGTCACTTTGGTTTGGCTTTTAAATTTTACACTCACTTCACTTCCCCAATTCGTCGCTACCCTGACCTCATGGCACATCGTATGCTCCGAAAGCATCTAGATAATGAAATGATCGGACCAAAAGAAGTTGCTAAGTACGAACAGATGTCAGTTAAATCATCGCAGCGTGAAATGGAAGCAGTGACCGCTGAGCGAGATTCAATTAAGTTTAAACAAGTGGAATACCTAATGAACAAAATTGGCGAAACTTTCACTGGCGTTATCTCTGGTGTCACTGACTGGGGCATATATGTTCAAGAAGAATCCTGTCTAGCTGATGGTATGGTACGCTTAGCTACTATCAAGAGTGACTACTTTGAGCATGAAGCGAGTAAGTACCGGATTAAAGGTCAGAAGACTGGAAAAGTTTACCAATTAGGCGACCGAGTAACAGTCAAACTAATCAATGCAGACAAAGAAGCAAGGCAGTTGGATTTTGAGTTGGTTACAACCTAATTGTAAAAGCAAAACCGCACGCCATGGGCGTGCGGTTTTTAAATCTCATTAGTTTCAGAAATTTTTTATATTGACGTATCAAGCCCTCTTCCAACCATGCAATTTCTGTACACTTCATCTGCCCTGTCCTGAGTCCCAACTCCCCCTGTGTAGTAGGCGATTTGAGCACATTCCTTTACTATCTGAGAAGGTCTCCACTCATACCAATAAAACAATATCGCCATGAGAACTATTAAAAATGCAACAAAAGAGAGGAATTTATTCATGTGGATAATTATATCATTTTGCCACTGCCAGCGCTTCGTCAAACTTCACTGAGAGTAATTTAGAGATTCCGTCTCCTCCCATTGTCACTCCATATAGCACTCCGGCGCGACTCATCGTCTCGCGATTGTGGGTAATCAAAATGAGTTGGGATTTCTTAGCTAAGGCTTCAATCATATCGCCATAACGACGACTATTAGCCTCATCTAGTGCTGCATCTGTCTCATCTAGAATAATAAATGGTGGTGGATTGACCTGAGACATAGCAAAAATAAGAGCGATGGAAGTTAAAGCTCTCTCGCCACCAGAAAGCATCTCAAGGCCTTTCACCCGTTTGTTTGGTAACTTAACCGACAACTCAATGCCGTCTTCTTTTGGTTTTTCATCCTCTTCCATTTCAACATCAGCCTCATCGTCACTAGCTTTAGTTTTAGTAGTGACTGTCACCAACTCCGCTTCCCCGCCGCCAAACATGAGAGTAAAGAAACGATTAAACTCAATTGAGATTTTTTTAATCCCAACAACAAACTGCTCCTCGAGTTTCCCTTGAAGTTCGGTAATAAGTTCTCGTAGTTGCGCAATAGAAGTTTCTAAATCAGCTATCTCGTGCGCTAAAAAAGCATCTCGCTCTTTTGTATCATTATATTCTTTTATAATATCGTCAGTGGCACCAATACCAAGCTCCTCGAGACGTATTTTTAATTTTTCTAGCTCATGGCGTCTGGCTCGTTGTTTTTCCCGATCTTCAGTTATTAAGGCTTCCTGACTCACTTCATTACCCTCCTCATCCTTAATAATGTGATTAAAATAATCTGATGCTGCTCGACCCAAAAGCGCCACGGCTTCTTGTAGTTCGCGTTTAAATTCATTACGATCACGATCCAAAACAGATAACTCTCTATCAATTCTTTCGAGCTTAGCCTCTAAGTCACGTTGTTCACCTACCAGACGAAAGACCGCACGCTCGGCTTCACGGCCATCAGTGGCTTCTTGTACGCGCCTTTGCTCAATAGCTGCGTAAGTTTCCCGAGCTTGATCTTCAACTTCTTTTGTCACTGTCACTCGCTTACTCAGTTTAGCTACTTCTGTCTGGAGCCGCTCTAATTCTTTTTTATCAAAATCCGAACTGTCATCTGTCTTCTCAGTAGCACGCTCGACAAATAATTTTAATCGGTGAACAATATCCGACAGAGCCCTTTCTAAAAAAGACGTTTCTTTCTTTTGTAGCGCTTTACTCACCTGCTGTTCAATGTCGCTCACTAATGCCGTCATTTCCGCATAGTGAATAGTTCTCCCAGCCGGCGTCGCTCGTCTCCTCTCTAATTCTACTAAGCGTCGCTCTAAGAGCGCAATTTGGCCTTCACACTTGCTTAATTCCCTTTCAGCCATCTGTCTCTCAGCTAGAGCAGTTTGGACAGCTTCTTGGGCACTAATCAAAGGTTTGGAATCATTTTCCGCCTCTGAATCTTGAAGAGTTTTTTTAGCCGCAGCTAAGTCATGCTGCGCTTTTTTTAGAGCGATTTCAGGACCATGTCGCTCTGCTAACAGTCGGTCGTGATGCGAAGCAATATATCTGTCCTCACGACACAAGTATTCAGCATAGACTGACTTTAGCTGTTCTTGTAGGGCTAACGACTTTTCGATTTTTTGCACCTGCTTTTCGAGATACTTAAGATGAGGCGCAACTTCACGACGTAACGACTCTACCTGAGCCACATTCTCTGTAGTTTTGGTGAGTTTTCTTTCGGCTTCTAATCGTTTGTATTGATAGATTTTTAGACCAAGGGCATCTTCAATCATTTCCCGTCTTTCTTTGGCATTAGCAGTTAAAATACGATCAGCTTCGCCTTGAGAAATAATATGATGTCCCGTTGAACCAATATTCGCTGACGCCAAGAGCTCCTGAATATCTTTTAATCGTACTGATGAACCATTTAGAATATATTCGTTTTGTCCATCACGATGCACAACACGTTCAATTTTTATTTCGGAAAAATCCAGCGGAAAAACCCGATTAGTATTATCGAGTAAGATAGAGACTGCCGCTCGGTTACCCCGTGCTACTTGTGTTGAACCGCCCCAGATCAAGTCTTCTCCCCGCTTACCCCGCATCGACTTCACCGACTGCTCCCCAAGAACAAAGCGAAACGATTCCGCCACGTTACTTTTACCTGAGCCATTTGGACCAACAATAGCTGTAATGGGTGCAGAAAATTCTAATTCGCCTTTTTTAGCAAATGATTTGAATCCCGAAATGGTTAGCTCTTTGAGGTACATGGTTTAATTAGTTTTTTACCAATCTTCTGCGCCAGCACTATAGACAGCGTAGGTGGTGGCCGGAACCCCACCTGAACAAGCCCCGGATGTAGCCGGACAACGAGCAAATTCATGTCCCGGACTACTGACTGTATTTACTTCAACCGTGTCATAACTCATAAACTTATAGCTAGTACCATTGGAACGGTAGTAGTAACCTCTGTTCTCCTGATCTTCAAACGTCGGATCCATCGGTAAGGCGCCAATAAATTCTGGTACTAAGCCATCAATATACCTTGATTTATTAATACCAGCACATCCAACAAAATCTCCATTGCCTAGTCCTGGTCCCACAAACTTATCACCAGCATTCGCACATGTACCCACACCGGCTGACGGATACACTCCATACTGCGCCTTATAAAGCTCCAGTGCTAACTGCACCTCCTTAAGACTCGTCATTCGTGCCTTATCTCGAGCTATCATCCGGGCTTCGTTGAAGTTGGCATAGAGAATAGACGAAAGTATTGCAATAATCCCAATCACGACTAATAATTCGATAAGGGTAAACCCCGTTAGAGAGGACTTTTTTACTTTGCCCTCTAACGGGGTAAATCCAGTTTGTTTATTTTGAAAAAATTTCATATTTTAT
>DAOLBU010000042.1:0-5340 GCA_035324355.1 Minisyncoccota bacterium | reverse complement strand
TTTTACGTTGGAATCGATGGTGATTTGGGTATCATCTTGCGTTGGACAAGACTAAAACTTGACAACAAATACTGACTTGCTAATATTCAGGTTCGGCGGCGGGAGCAAGAGAACGAGGTCATGTAAACGTGGGCGTTGGCACAACTATCGCGAAACGTGCGTGCACACTTCTCAGGACGTGCTGAAAGAGCTAGGGTGGTACTGGGCATTCCCATATTCCTAACGACACTCTCACTAGGCACAAGTTTGCTAGACCGTTAATCTGCTCCCGCTGCCTTCCCCCACCCACCCTTTCTTCGGACTGTGGTGGGTTTTTTATGCTATAACTTTCCTATGCATTTACTTTCGATAGAAACTAGCTGTGATGAAACAGCCATCAGTATTGTTAAAATCACTGGGAATTTTCCTGAGGCTCACTATGAAGTTCTGGGTAACGCCCTATTTTCCCAAATTGATATTCATAAGGAGTTTGGGGGTGTCTTTCCGTCAATCGCGAAACGCGAACACATCGTCACCATTCTACCAATGCTCAAGCAAGCTTTAACAGAAAGTGGCCTGTCGACGCAAGTAACTTCCCTGAGCGAGGGAGAAGTGACCAATATTCAAACGCTGCTAAACCGAGAACCTGGTCTCGCGGATGAACTAATAAATTTCCACACTACCGTAGGTAAACCAGAGATAGATGCTATCGCTGTCACTTGCGGTCCCGGTTTAGAACCAGCTCTCTGGGTCGGGGTTAACTTTGCTAAAGCTCTAGCTCAACTCTGGAACGTACCCGTGGTGCCAGTAGATCATATGGAAGGTCATATTTTAGCTTCAATTTTTTCCGAAAACCAGTTAGCAAAACTTTCTTTCCCTGCCCTAGCGCTATTGGTTTCGGGAGGACATACCGAAATTATTCTAATGAGGGATTGGGGTACATACGAAAAGGTCGGACAAACGAGAGATGACGCAGTCGGTGAAGCTTTTGATAAAGTCGCTCGCTTACTCGGTCTTCCTTACCCGGGTGGTCCAGCTATCGGCAAATTAGCTGAGGAAGCCCGAATCGCCAACCTACCGCCCTACGCCAAACTGCCACACCCAATGCTTCTATCCCCTGATCTAGACTTTTCTTTTTCTGGTTTAAAAACAGCAGTCTTGTATGCTATCAATAATCAGCCATTATCAGATGATGACAAAAAAGCCCTAGCTCGTGATTTTGAAGATGCTGCAGTCACAGTATTGCTCCAAAAATCTATTAAATCCATACAAAAATACTCAGCTAAAAGTTTTATTCTTGGTGGTGGCGTTTCCGCTAATAAGCACCTACGACAAGCAATCAGTGGCTTGGCTAATTATCCAGCTTTTAATGGACTTCAAGTTTATTTACCTGAACCCAGCTTATCAACCGACAACAGTGTCATGATTGCTTTGGCCGGACATGCTCAACTAAAAAATGCTTTGTCTCCCACAGATTTTGCTAATAATATACGTGCCAACGGTAACCAATCACTTTAAGTCTACAACTTTAAATTAAGGCTGTTAAATGTTACTATGCGCTAACCTAAGCGCATTTTTATATGATAAATGACCCACAAAATAAGCCGGAGATTCCAGAGATTTTTCTCAAGCCCTACGACCCAGTGGCTCATGAAAAAGACCTTTACAGTCTTTGGGAAGAGTCTGGTTTTTTTAATCCAGACAACTTACCTGGCGAACGAACTGAGACTTTTACCATCGTTATGCCACCACCAAACGCCAATGGATCACTACATGCGGGTCATGCCTTGTTTGTGACGGTTGAAGACATCATGATTCGTTATGAACGAATGAAGGGTAAAAAGACTTTGTGGATTCCAGGAGCTGATCATGCCGGCTTTGAAACACAGGTAGTCTATGAAAAGAAGCTTGAAAAAGAAGGACGTTCTCGTTTCAACATGACCAGAGAAGAGCTCTATGCTGAGATTCTGGACTTCACTCTCTCTAATAAATCTTTTATGGAGGGACAGATTCGTTCACTGGGTGCCTCCTGTGATTGGTCCCGTTCCCTCTTTACCTTGGATGACCGTGTAAAATTAATTGTGTACGACACCTTTAAGCAACTTGGGACTGATGGATTACTTTATCGTGGTGCACGCTCAAGTAACTGGTGTCCAAAACATCAAACCTCTTTTTCAAATCTTGAAGTAGAGCATGAAAATCGAATTGAACCATTTTACTATTTTCAATACGGTCCATTTGTGATTGGTACTGCGCGTCCAGAAACAAAATTTGGCGACAAGTATGTGGTGATGCATCCTGATGACGCACGTTATCAGGAATATACTCACGGGCAACAAATTGAACTGGAGTGGATTAATGGCCCAATGACGGCGACGGTTATTAAAGATGAGGCTAGTGATCCAGAAATGGGTACTGGAGTGATGACTATCACCCCTTGGCACTCGGGAGTCGACTTTGAAATTGCTAAAAAACATAATCTTGATTATGAACAGATAATTGATTGGCGTGGCAAATTATTACCCATAGCTGGTGAATTTACTGGTCTCGATATTCGTGAAGCGCGCAAGAAAATTGTAGAAAAGTTAGACGCCAAAGGCCTCTTGGTGCGGGTTGATGAAAAATATGAGCATGCAGTACCTTGCTGTTACAAATGTAGTCGCGAAATTGAACCGCAAATCAAAGAACAGTGGTTTGTACACATGAAGCCTCTCGCGGAAAAAGCTTTAATTGCTTTGGATGCTGGTGAATTTACTTTTGTCACTGAAAGAGATGAAAGAATTTTCCGTCATTGGTTGACCAACATCGAAGACTGGCCCATTGCTCGTCAAATAGCTTGGGGCATTCCAATTCCCGCTAAAGTCTGTGTGGACTGTCACCATGGCATGGTAGATCTTGATAACACTATTTCTATTTGTCCTAAGTGCAGCGGCAAAGTCGAACAGGAACAGGATACTTTTGACACTTGGTTCTCTTCAGGTCAGTGGCCACTAGCGACCACTGACTTTAATGGTAAAAGTGATGACTTCAAAAACTTTTACCCTACGTCAGTCATGGAAACCGGTAAAGATATTCTCTTCTTCTGGGTAGCGCGAATGGTGATGTTAGGCCTATACCGGACCGGCAAAGTTCCTTTCAAGAAAATCTACCTTCACGGCATGGTGCGAGACAAACATGGAAAGAAAATGAGCAAGAGTAAAGGTAACGTAATCAACCCTAATGAAATTCAAGAAAAATACGGGACTGATGCCTTGCGTATGGCTCTTATGGTCAATAACGCACCGGGCACGGACATGAATCTTGATCCAGACAAAGTAAATGCCTACAAAAAATTTGCCAATAAACTCTGGAACATCACCCGCTTCGTACTTGATAACACTAACGACTACAACCCACCCGTGGCCCACACGGCTTCTGACACCGCTTTTGAAAATGAATTCCTACACCCCTTAGTCGCTGAAATTAATGTCGATATGGAAAAGGATCGCTTCGACCTCGCTGCCGAAAAAATTTATCATTTTATTTGGGATCATTTTGCCAGCCAAGTCATCGAGGATTCTAAACCACTTCTATCTGCTTCTGTTGAAGAAAGAGCTTCCCGACAAAGAATGTTAGTACACTACCTCCTAACTTCTCTTAAAATGCTACACCCTTTTATGCCCTTTGTGACTGAAGCAGTCTGGCAAAATATTCCTGAAAAATTGAAGATCAACGAACCAAAATTGCTGATGGTAGCCAAGTGGCCTAATTCTTAATCCACCAAGCATCAAATACCCGGGCAAAATTAAAAACTTAGCCTGCTACAATAGCAATATGGATTCGCTGTATTTTGCTATTGCCTTTTTAGCGGGTTTAATCCCAATGCTTTTTTGGCTCTGGTTTTGGTTGCGTGAGGATCGTAAAAATCCTGAACCAATCATTCTCATAATTATTACTTTTATTGCCGGCATGGCGGTTGTTCCTCTTGCGCTTCCACTACAAAAGATGGCTATTGATATTTATAACGGAACAAATGTCATGCTCGTATGGGTGATTGTCGAGGAATTTTTGAAATATGCAGCGGCTCTTATAGTAATTTTGTGGCACAAGGCTGTTGATGAACCAATTGATTATATTATTTACATGATCACTATAGCCCTCGGTTTTGCGGCTCTGGAAAACGCTTTATTTATGTTAAACCCCTTGACTTCCGGCGACTATTTAACTGCCACTATTACTGGTTCTTTCCGCTTCTTGGGCGCTACCCTACTCCATGTCTTGGCCTCCGCCACAGTAGGCGTCTTCCTCGCTTTTGCCTTTTATCGCTCAGATACCATCAAACTCCTCTTTGGCACCCTTGGGTTGTTCATGGCTGTTTTATTGCATGCCTTGTTTAACTTTTTTATAATGGATGCAAGTGGAGGAGGAATCCTAATCATCTTCCTCTTTGTCTGGATGGGCATAATTGTCTTATTCCTATTATTCGAAAAAGTTAAATTATTAGAAGCATCGAACTTTCCGCTCTTACGTAAATAAAATATTATGAAAAAACCATCATTTCTCGAAAGACTCACTGGCTCAGTTCCAGCTAAAGACTACGACCGTATTCTTGATGAAGAACATACTTTTGGTGAGGACGAGGAAAGTGAAGACGCTTCAACTTTTCAAAACGAAGAAGAGTGGAGCCATGACGGCACCTCAGAATCAGCTCCACAGGAAGGTGAGCTTCCAGTTGATATGTATCAAACCAATGACGCTATTATTATCAAAGCTTTAGTAGCCGGCGTTAGTCCATCTGACTTGGACATTGCTATCACTAGAGACATGGTTACCATTCGAGGTATCCGCGAAGAGTACCAAGAAACTAATGACGACAACTACTTCCATCGAGAATTATTCTGGGGCAGTTTTACGCGAACTCTAGTCTTGCCTGAAGAAGTAGTTATTGATGAAGCAGAAGCACAAGAAAAACACGGTCTGCTAGAAATTCGTTTACCTAAACTAGACAAACATCGCAGCACACAACTAAAGGTTCGTTCAAACGTAGGACAGGTGAAGTAGAGTGACTTTACTCCCCCAAGCACGACAAAAGCCGCTCACGCGGCTTTTTCTGTGCTTGGGGGCGGGCTCGACCCAGAATAGCGGCTGCTGTACGACACTTCGTATCGTACAGCAGGCTCGCTTTCTTGGTCGGCTCCTCCTCATTTTGTTCGCTAGTAAGCTTACAAAATATCGTCCGGAGCTTCGAGTCCGCACGTGACTGATTTTTATCAGTCACTCCCCAAGCACCAGATACAGAAAAAGCCCCTTTCGGGGTTTCTGTATCTGGTGCTTGGGGGCGGGCTCGAACCGCCGACCCCTTCCTCTTCAGGGAAATGCTCT
>DAOLBU010000041.1:0-5524 GCA_035324355.1 Minisyncoccota bacterium | reverse complement strand
CCTTGGTCATATACAGTCACCAAGACTATTGCTTATCAAAACGAAGAAGAGTTCATGGTGAGCAAATCATTAGTTGACGAACTACTTCGAACGGCTCATTTAAAAGTAGAAGAAGAACTACAGGAAAAGGCTAAAATTAATGATTTGGGACTGGAAATCCTCGTCAAAAGCATTATGAAAATAGTTGCTAATGGTTACGCTATAAATTTGACCGATAAGCAACGGGCCAATGATTTAAAAATTATTGAAGCCAGTGCCGTTGCCCAAAAGCGTTTAATTGAAGCAGTTAAAGAAATAAAAAATAAAGTATTACCGGAAGCTTCCTTAAAAAAATACTCGTTTACCTTGCCTTACTACTATGTCATAAATAGTTTAAATCCAGCCAACAGTAGTTATTGTTTGGTGGATATTACTTACGAAGCTACTGAAATTGGCATTGTGAGAGAGGGAGTATTAACTTATTGTAGCCACATAGCTGTTGGCACCATGTCTTTAGCCCGTGAAATAGCCGAAATTCTTAGTGTCCCAATTCAAGAAACATTTGGGTACCTAAAGAGCGAAGGATTAGACGACTACCTAAAAAATTGCTCTGCTAATCAACAAGATAAAGTAAATGAAATTTTTGCTAAATACCAAGACCAATTAACAACTCTTTTTAAGGAGACAGGCGATAGTTTGACAGTACCTAAAAAAATATACCTTCATAGTAATTTAAATACTGAGTCTTTTTTTAATGAGCAAATTACTAAAGCTGCCAATCAATCAACCAAACTAGCTCATGCTACATATAACGTTACCAGTGAATTATTAACCAAAATGTACCCCAAAGAATATGTGGCTAAATTAACTAAGGGAGAAAGGGACACCGGACTACTTATATCAGCACAGTTTTTCCACACCGTAGAGTACGAAACCAAATTTGATCAATTATAAAAAGTTATACTGTATAGTAAGTATATGACACAAAAATGGAACTTGCAGGACATACGTCCCGCTGAATCAAGGAGGAGACAGCCAGCGACAAGACCGCTGAATGTTTCGCAACGCCCGACAGTTCCCAACGATGATAATGTTGATGACGGATCAGAACCCATCGCTATTCATGACGGTAATAAATCTAAGAAAAAAAAGTACTTAATTCTTAGTACAATAGTAGTTATTCTTATTGGTTCTATCTTTGGACTTAGCGCACTCTTATCCAAAACTACCCTGACTGTCTTTCCAGAATTTAGAGAGCCAGTGGTTAATGCTGATTTTATTGCTTACCCAAATCGCCGAGACAATTCTCTGAGCTATGAAATTCTTACCATTGATGACGTAGGAGAAAAACAGGTTCAAGCCTCTGGTGAGGAATATGTCGAATCCCAAGCCAAAGGAGTAATTGAAATCATAAAAACAACCCCAGGTTCTGAACGGCTGATTAAAAATACTAGATTCCGCTCTCCTGATGGACTTATTTTTAGAATCCAAGAATCAGTAGTGGTACCAGGCGCCCTTAAAGACACTACTGGCGCCCTAGTTCCTGGCACTATTCAAGCCGAAGTCTTTGCTGATACTGTTGGACAAGAATACAATTTAGCTGCTAACACTCGTTTTGATGTCCCTGGCTTTAAAGAAAGTAATTTAAATGAACTATATGCATCGATATATGCGGTCAATCGAGAAGCGATAGCTGGGGGTTACAAAGGTCAAAAATTCTTAATTAATGATGCTGAGTTAAGTAAAGCCAGACAAGAGTTACAGCTTGAATTACGTACCAAGCTGCTCGAGAAAGTTAATACTGAAAAACCAGCAGGGTTCACCACCTTCGGCGGATCAATTGCTATTAACTACGAAGCTTTACCCACAGTCTCATATGGCGAAAACCTAGTCACGATTCGTGAACAAGCAGTACTACAATTACCTTTATTTAAACAAGACGAATTTGCAAGTTATATAGCTCGTGAAACTATCTCCACCTACAACCGAGAACCAGTCCGAATTGTTGACACGTCAACACTTTCATTTAGCTACAAAGATTTAGCTACTAACTCTAGTAATTTAGCAAATCTAACTGCTATTGACTTTACACTTTCTGGCAAACCCTTAATTGTTTCCGAATTCGATGCCAAGCAATTACAAAAAGACCTTGCAGGTAAAGCTAAAACTTCTATTAGTACAGTATTAACTGGACACCCAGGCATTAAAAGTGCTCGAGTCTCTGCTAAACCTTTCTGGCGAAATTCTTTCCCAGAAGAACCGACAGCCATTATCATTGTTGAGGTGATTGGAGAAGGGAATTAAGCTTGTTTTTGCACAGCTGCTATTGACGCTTTATTATAACTTTGTTACACTCACCCACGTTTAATGGATCAGCAAGAATTAGTCACAAAAGATGATTTGGCATATGGCATCGTGGAGGAAGCTCTACCAAATGCTTTTTTTCGTGTCATTCTTGACGACACCAAAGTGTCTGTAATTGCTTACCTTGCCGGTAAAATGCGCAAGTATAGAATTAGAGTACTCGTTGGTGACAAAGTTGGTATGGTACTTGATCCATACGGAGGTAAAGCGAGAATTACCAAGAGACTCTAAGTTCATAGTATGAAAGTAAGATCATCAGTCAAAAAAATGAGCCCTGATGACATAATTGTTAAGCGAAGAGGAACAGTTTTTGTCATCAATAAGAAGAAGCCCCGTCATAAGCAACGTCAAGGATAAAATATGAGAATTTCAGGTATAACAATTCCAGATGAGAAACAAATCGCCTACGGCTTAACAGCTGTATTTGGTGTTGGACTATCTCGGTCTAAAGCAATTCTACTGGAACTTAACATTGATCCAACCACTAAACCAACAAAACTCTCAACTGAACAGGAAAACGCTATTCGCGATAAAGTTGAGTCATTTAAAATTGAAGGAGACCTAAAGCGTGAAGTTGCTTCTAATATTAAGCGTTTAAAGGACATCCATTCGTATCGTGGTTCACGACACGCTAAACGATTACCAGCTCGGGGACAAAGAACTAAAACCAACGCCCGCACGCTCAAGGGGGCAAAGAAGACGATGGGAAGTGGACGACGTAAGCTCGAAAAGACTTAAAATTATCAACTTAATTTACGTAATGACATATGGGTAAGAAACGTATCATCAAGAAGGGAGGTGGTTCTGATGTCGCAGGGACATCACGAGCCTTAAACCGCATCCCGAAGCGCAAATATGCGTCTGGTAAGCTTAATATTCTAGCTACTTTTAATAACACTCTTCTGACACTTTGTGACAACAAAGGTAATGCCATCATTAGTGCTTCAAGTGGAGCTCTAGGGTTTAAGGGTTCTCGCAAAAGCACACCTTTTGCAGCGGCTAAGGTAGGAGAAATCATCGGCGATAAAGCTCAACAAATGGGAATGAAGGATGCTGAAGTCGTCGTTCGTGGAGTTGGTGCTGGTCGCGAATCAGCTCTGCGCGCTTTTACTGGCAAAGGAATTAGCATTGTTCGGGTGACTGACATGACTCCAGTTCCTTTTAATGGGACTCGGCCACCAAAGCCTCGTCGTGTTTAATTTATAGCTATTTATGAAAATTGGTCCAAAATACAAGATTGCAAAGCGACTCGGAGCTCCAATCTTTGAAAAAACTCAAACTCAAAAGTTTGCCCTCTCACAAGCGCGTGGAGGTCGCAAGCTTAAGCGTCCTGGTCAAGCAAGTGACTACAAGCGTCAACTTACTGAGAAGCAAAAGATGCGCTTTACTTACGGAATCACTGAGAAGCAACTTCGACGTTATGTTGATGAAGCCACCGAAAAAAGTAACCAACCAATTGCTTTACTAATGGAGCGCTTGGAATCACGACTCGACAACACTGTATATCGTCTTGGTCTAGCTAAAACCCGTCGTCTTGCACGTCAAATTGTCTCACACGGCCACATCTGGGTAAATGGAAAAAGAATTTCAATTCCATCTCATAAGGTTAAAGTAAATGATGTAATTGCTGTACGAGAAGGGAGTAAGCAAACAGGACTTTTTATCCAAATTGCTGATACACATGAAGCAGCAGCTGTTCCTACATGGTTGTCACTCGATATCAAAAAATTATCAGCCACAGTAACTGGTCTGCCGGTATACAATCCTGCTGAAACATTGTTCGATCCTGAACAAGTGATGGAATACTACAGTCGATAGGATATAGCTGTTATTAAGTGTAATTGTAAAACTATGTTAGAAACAAACGTCACTCTTCCTTCAAAGCCACGAATCGTCTCAGAAGACGGTCTGCGTGGAGTATTTGAAATTGATAATCTATATCCTGGCTACGGTCACACTCTTGGTAATTCTCTTCGTCGAATTATTCTTTCTTCACTTCCAGGTGCTGCTATTACGCAAGTAAAGATTGAAGGCGCAGCTCATGAATTCAGCACACTAGCTGGAGTTAGAGAAGATGTCATCACTATTCTTCTAAATCTTCGCCGGGTTCGCCTCACTCTACATGGTGACGAGCCAATGACTATCACTCTAAAAAAGTCTGGTCCAGGAATGGTTACAGCTGCTGATTTTATTACTCCATCTCAAGTTGAAATCCTCAACCCAGAGCAACACATCGCTGAAATTACCGCTAAGGGTACTAACTTGGAAATGGAAATCTTAGTTGAAAAAGGCCTTGGTTACGTACCTCGTGAAATTCACCAACGAGATAAGGTAGAGATTGGAACTATAGCTCTTGATGCAGTTTTCACACCAATTCGTCGCGCTAACTACGAAGTAGAAAATATGCGTGTCGGAGACCGAACTGATTACAATCGTCTACGAATTGTAATCGAGACTGATGGTACTTTCACACCTAAAGTGGCTCTTGAAAAGTCAATTGAAATAATGATTCACCAACTTAAATCAGTAATTGGCTTCCAGGAAGACTATTCTGCATCAGCTATTGCCACTGAAAAGGTTGAAGTAGTGGATGAAGCTGCCAGTGGACCAAACACGGATGTGCTCAAAACTCGAATTGAAACTCTTTCTTTATCATCACGAACACTACAATCTTTAGAGGAAGCAAGTATACGAACTGTTGGTGGACTTGTGCGAAAGAAAAAAGATGATATCCTAGCGCTTGATGGAATTGGTCCTAAAGGACTAGACGAAATTGTCGCTTTGTTAGACAAGATGAACCTAAATCTCGCCGAATAAGAAAAGTATGAAACATTCAAATAAAAACCGAACACTAAGTAGACCAAAAGGGCAACGCTCAGCTCTACTTCGTGGTCTCTCAGTTTCGCTTATTCGAGACGGTAAGATTACTACTACTTTAGCTAAGGCTAAGGAGCTACAACCACGAATCGAAAGATTAGTCACTTTTGCAAAAGCTAATACTGTAACTGCTAGACGAATAGTAGCTAGTAGACTTGGTGAGCCAAGTGACGCGATTATTAAACAACTGTTCACTACAATTGCACCTAAGTTTGCAACACGAAATGGTGGTTACACTCGAGTGATTAAGATGGGCAGAATGCCTTCTGGTCGTGATGAAGCAGTAATTGAATTTGTGGAATAA
>DAOLBU010000040.1:0-6319 GCA_035324355.1 Minisyncoccota bacterium | reverse complement strand
CAAAATCAATGATGAATAATCCCGATTTCATCGTCGGCACAAACAAGGAAGAAGCTAAGCTCGTCAGGCTGACGGTTGCAGATCTTGGCTTCAAAACAAGTGCTACTACAGATCAAGTTTTTGAGCGAGCACAAGCACTCGGGCTAGAACTCTGTCCTCCTGACACGGGACCCAACTACCGCCTCAAGTACAAGGACCAACCCTTAGGAGAATATGTCCGCATCGGCATGAAGCAAATTACGGACTCCGATGGCCGCCCGAGCGTCTTCAGCCTGCGTCGGCGTGGCGACGGTTTGTGGCTCGCCGCCTGTTGGGCTACGCCTTCCGGCACGTGGGATCCTGGCCGCGGGTTTGTGTTCCGTTTCCGCAAGGTTGAGGCTTAGGTCCTTTGTCTCAAGGTGAATGTCGAAGACAGCGAAGGTAGCCTGGGCCACATTTTAATTTCTTTGACCCTTTGATTTTTACCTCACTTACAAAGAGAGTTTAGATTTTTTCCTTGCAAAACCGGTGTTTTTCTTGTACGATACGCAGGCTTCAAAAGCTGGCTTGGTTATGGAACAAGTTCGCTTTCAACATTAATCCATATAAAAATCATGGCTAAAAAACTAGTAAAAAAGATCAAAGTTCACGCTGTTGGAGGTAAGGCAACACCAGCTCCGCCACTTGGTCCAGTACTTGGACAGGCGGGTATCAATATCGGTGAATTCGTTAACCAGTTTAACGAACAAACTCGAGACAAGATGGGTGAGATTGTGCCGGTAGAACTTTCAGTTTACGATGACCGTACTTTTACTTTCATCACGAAAGTGTCACCAATGTCACGTTTGATCTTGAAGAAGATTGGTAAAGACAAAGGTTCAAGTAAGAATACTGCTACAAAGGTAGGGAAACTTACTCAAGCACAAATTAAAGAAATTGCTGAAGTGAAAATGCCCGACCTGAATGCCGCTTCACTTGAAGCAGCGATGAAGATTGTCGCTGGTACTGCAAGGTCAATGGGGGTTGAAGTGGAAGGCTAGATAAGTCTACTATTCAAAAACGAAGACCGGCGCCCAAGGGCGCCGGTCTTCGTTTTACAAAATGTAATAATACTGCGGAGGATTAACAATCAACTTGTACACTTGATTTGTACAAGTATTATGTATATAATGTCTCTAATATGATAAAGACAATCCAAGCATCAGTCCTCCGTAGTGATTTTAAATCAGCTCTCGGACATGTAAAGAAAACGAAGCAACCGCTAGTGATCACAGAACGAGGCATTCCGACATCGGTATTGGTAGACATTGATGAATATGAAGATTATATTTCATCTCATGATAAGAAGCTGGCTGCTTCAGTGCGACAGGCGCGCGCTGAAGGCGCACGCAAAGACACTTTTTCTTTCTCTGATGTCTTTGGAGATATATAATTCATGGCATATACCATTGTCATCACTAAAATTGCTAAGCGAGACATTGAAGCTCTAGAGCGAGTTGAACGGAAACGGCTGGGAAAAAAGCTATTACACGCTGCATCACTTTCTGATCTTTCTTCGGTCGCGAAGCAGCTCACAAATAGTGCCATTGGCACGTATCGGCTGCGAGTGGGGTCATATCGAGTGCTTTTTGATATAGAAGGTCATACCATGCTTATTTTGCGCGTCCAACACCGACGGGAAGTGTATCGGTAAGTGTCAGGAAACTAATTAAGTTTAAGTCAACGTTAATCCCCATGCTAGACTATATCTATGGAATCGCCGCTTTCAATTAACACCATTCAAAAAAAGACCAAAGGAGGAGATGAATTAGGGCACGAAAAAGCTTTGGATTTTTTTGAAATCCACCGTAAGCTTTTTGAGCAATACGCGGGTCATAGTATTGAAGTAGAGCCAGCACCACCCGGTTTTGATACTTTTGCGTTTAATTTAGAAACCAACACTATCTACCTCAATAGTAAATTTTATGACAGCTTAGGTTACCCAGAGGCCGGAACTGCCTTTGCGACTTTTCATGAAATAGAGCATTTTAGGGAGAAGCTCGCTTTGCTCACAGAAGAAAATGGAGCAAGAGTTTTTAGTACTTACCTCAACAACCTTGACCCCAACGTCAGCACTACCGGTGAAGCGTACTCCCTGATGGATAACTGCATTAGTGATGTCCGTCAAAACTCTGCGGTTGTCTCGCGGACCCACGCTGGTTTTGCTGAGGTAGAGAAAAATCTTTACCAGGACGTCCAGTTTCCCGAAACAGACTTCACTAAAGAGCCCCTCCATATTCAATTACCATATGCTATTTTAAATGAATATCGCTCAGGCAGAGAATGCACCGTCGATCCGAGAGTACGTCAGATTTTAACTGAATTACAGCAGACCCCGAATCCATCTGGCGGGACGCTAGATATCTTGGAATTGATGACCAACCCCAATCCCCGCATTGCTCCAATGTCTAAACGCTTAGCTTTGCAAGACGCCTTTGTTTGGCCAAAAATACTAGAACTCTTAGAGGAAGATAAAAGGGAAGCAGAAAAGCAAAAATCTCAACCGCAGGGAGAGGGAGGTAAAGAAGGCGATTTGGACCCTAATACTCCTAAAGAGAAAGAC
Organism: Minisyncoccota bacterium; assembly: GCA_035324355.1. Taxonomy (GTDB): domain Bacteria; phylum Patescibacteriota; class Minisyncoccia; order Phycocordibacterales; family UBA918; genus OLB19. The sequence goes on along the minus strand of DAOLBU010000040.1, from coordinate 3,738 downwards.
GGAGCAGGAGAAGGAAAAGAAAAAGCTGGTCAGAGTAAAGACAACTCAAAGCCTAGTGATCAAGGGGAAAAAGGAGAAACTAAACCAGCTGCTAGTAATAATGCCGCTACTAAAAAAGGTGAGCCAGAATCGGGAGGGGTAGCCACAAACCAAAAGCCAAATGACCTTTTTAAAGAGGCTTATGATGCCGCCAAGAAACGAGTGCCAAATGCCCAACCAATTGAGGTACAAAGACAGGCTTTAAAAGATTGGATTGAAGAAAATAGCGACCCAGAAAAACAAGCTAACAAGAAACTAGCGGAAAAATTGGGTGTCAAAGAGGCTGAAGTGAAAGCCTACAAAGATATTGCCAAAGGGCTCCATGCCAAAAATCCAGAAATGAAAGAAAGTGTGATCGATGCTTTAGAGCGAGTTATCCGGGATATTATCAGTCGCCGCTTGAAAGCCAAGCAGATGCCTAAGTATCCAGTCGAAGAAGGGGATGAGTTAGTTGATCCGGCCTCATGGCTGGCGGAAGTTAGGTCGGGCAATTTTGAGCCCAAGGTCTGGGAAGATACCGAAATTAAACTCAAAAAAGATAAATTATTTGGTGAAGTAGAAATCACTCTTGTTTGTGACCGTTCTAGTTCAATGGCGGGTGAAAAACAAAGAGAACAACAAAAAGCCCTGGTTTTATTTATGGAAGCACTAAAACGCTTCAACGATATTCTGGATGATGAGGAAGAGGTGCTAGAAAAACCTTTATTAATCAAATCGGAAGTTTATACCTTTCAAGCTGACGCGAATGATGCGCTGCCGCTAAAGAAGATGGGGAAAGCGCTGTCCGAAAAAGAACGAATTCAGAGTTGTACTAGGGTTCAAACTGTGTCAGGAAACTCTACTACAGACTTTGTGCCCCTAGAATCAATAGAAAGGTCATTAACTACCGAAGTCAGAGAAAAAATCAAAGACGGGGAACTGAAGAAAGTCGTGATTGTTTTTACTGACGGTGACTCAGATGACCCTCGTCGGGTACAAAGAGTGCTAGCGACTTTAAGGCAGGGCGAAGTTATCGTTATTGGTGTTGGAATTACCGAATCTGGCAAAAATGTTCTCACTACCTATGCTCCAAAAGCGACTATGGCTAAAAAAGCTGAAGATCTGCCAACGGTACTGCGGGAAACCCTAACTGAAATTTTAGAGGGCGTTTAACCCATGTTATACTTTTTTCATGAGCGAGAAGCCTAATTTTCATAAAATTCACGAACAACGCAATCTCCTCAGGCGTGAAGGTGAAGAATTTGGTCTGACTAGTGAACAGATTGCTAATAGTAAAGTAGCGAGAGCGCACAATGACTTTAAGATTAGCGATCATGGCAGCTTGTCCGCAGCAAAGGTAGAGCTCAGACGTCAACGTGAAATATACCGGAATAATGATCAAGTCATTGACCATGAAGCCATTAGAGCGGAACTCGGAGAGTCTGACGCCGAACTTTTGGAAACACTGAAAACTAAAACCGCAGCTCTAGAACGAACCATTGCCGCTAGATCAAAAAAACTGCGTGAGATATCGGGCAACCCAAAGCAGACAGAACTATATCAAGCTCTGTTTAAGGTGGTAAATGATGACCTCAAATTAAAAAGTGCTGAACTACAAGATTTAGAAGAAGAGTATCCTGAATTAATGCGCATTAAAGACTTGCTCACTTATCGGGAAGGCTTATTCACCGAGGGTCATATTGCTGAAGTCCCTTCAGTCAAAGAGTACTTAGCCAGAATTGAAGCGGCGATGATTGAAGGTAAGTCGATGTTTCTGCATGGACCAACTGGTACGGGCAAGACTTCGCTTGCTATTCGTAGTGCTAAGAAGTTGACCGGTCATAACCCTGAAATCATCTACTGTAATCCACAGACTAAAGAGAGTAACATTTTTGGTAGCATGGGGATTGGTGTTGAAAAAGAGAGTGGTAAGCAAGTGACACAGTTTAATTTTGGTCCACTAGTGAGAGCAATGACCGAAGGCAAGGTCGTCATTCTGGATGAATTTACTGCTCTCCAAAAAGACCTGATGGTGATGCTTAAAGGTATCCTAAATGCTAAACCCGGAGATGTTCGCAGCGTCACTGGAGACGGTGAAGTGACGATTGCTCCAGGATTCCAGATTATCTTTACCGCCAATCTCAAATCAGAAAAAAACCAAGAACGGCAAGATATCCCTCCAGAAATGGCAAATGAATTTGCCCAAAATAATATTGAAGTACTGTATCAAAGTAAAAGCGAAGCCTACGATATCATGCTCGCTAGATTGGCCAATGCTGATGGTACTATCGACCTCTCGTCTTATGATCTGGAGGTGACACTACCAAAACTAGCGGAGGCACTTACGGAGATACAGCAAGCCTACACTACCAAAGTCAGTGGAGACTTAGGTGAGGGTGTAGCTCTTAAAAAGCTGGTTTTTAATCAACGTACCATAGAAAACATCTTGTCACGTTGGCGCACTGAGGGTCTCAAAGAGGAACAAAAGGATTTTTGTTCATTTCTCGATACTCAACTAAAAATCCCCCTGACCTTCAAAGAGTACTCTGAAAATGATCGCACTTTAGCCGCCAAAATTTTGGCACGTCATGGATTATTGTCCACTCTTAAGGCTGAAGACTTAGGCTTGGCCGCTAATACCTTTTCTTTCAACGCATCAACTAAAGAAGCACTTACTGCCAAGTCAAGTGAAGTTAAACACTATACTCTAAGGGAAGTGGCTGACCTGGACCCCTTCAAAATACGCGGACACAAGGAAGCAACAACGATTGACTCACTTTTGAAAACTGTTAAACCTATTGAGACTGTCACTATCGCTGAGTCTCCAGACTCTATTCAAGAAAGGCTCAAGACTCTGGGTTCAAGGGCTGAAGTGGATACTACTATTGAAGGCGGTCTGATTTCCTTCACCATCACTCCTGAAGTACAGAAGGCTCTCCAATCATATTCAACCGCGAAAGAGGCATACAATAAGGCAGATGGTATTCCGACATTCATAGTCAGTGATCTCCGTGGCATGCCCTGGAAACAACTAACCTCAAATAACCTTAATGTGCTGGTACTGAATCATGGACAGACCACCCCCACAGAACGTGATCAGATGGTTACTCACATGGACACACTCGGCTACCGCCCACTCACACTCTCTGAACTCATGGCGCTCGGTATCATGCGTCCTGACCTTAATAAGCGTGTAGAAATACTCAATACCTATGATATCCATGTTCTGGATGGCATTCGTCATGCGCCGTGCCTCTATTGGGATGGCTCGAGGCGCCTGCTGGATGCCAATGACGTGTCGGACGTCTGTGGTGACAGGAGTCGCTTTCTGTTTGTCCGCAAGTAGTCTTTTGGTTTTAGTTACTTAGCTTATTTTAGAGATTTTGATTTTGAACCGCACGCCGCACCTTGGGCGCCAGTCTTTGTTTTTGTCTCACTTGCTTGCTAAGATAGCCAGATGCAATTAATTCCCATTAAAACTAGAGTGTTAATTCCACCTAAAGACGATCTCTTGGCTGTTTTGGGTGAGTCACTACCAGAGCTGCAGGAAAAGGACGTGGTGTTAATTAGCTCTAAGGTAGTGGCTATCAATGAAGGTTGTGCTGTCCGTTTAGAAGAGGCTGACAAGAACGCCTTAATCAAGGAAGCGGCTAATTTGGTTATTCCGCGTCCATACTGGGGTTCGCCATTGACAGTCGCGCACCATGCTTTTATTGGAGC
>DAOLBU010000039.1:0-6743 GCA_035324355.1 Minisyncoccota bacterium | reverse complement strand
GTAGTCATAAGTTTATGTGTTTCCGGGTGAGTCCATACTACCCTCTTCATCCTTCTTTTGTTCAGAGTCCTTACTCGCCAACTCTTGTGCTTCTTTATTTTTTCCCTCTTTTACTATTCGGATTATTTTTCTCACTTCATCTACGATGACGAGTAGCGCTGGTATCACAATCAAAGCCACAAAACCAAATGGGGTTCGAGCGACATCGAGAAGCTTCCCGAGAAATGGCACGTGTCCAACTACTTTACCCAAAACCTCATCTTGATAGACGGCAGCGGTGTCAGCGTATTCGTTCGCGTCACCTTGAGTGACAAAAACAAGCTGTCCATCCACCATTTCTGCACCCATAATCCGGTGAGTGACAGGAATTTCCATCTGACTTTGCTTGCGCTTAAAGGTGATGATATCGCCTTCTATATATGTGTCCTTTGGGACAATAAAGACAATACTCCCAGTCGGAATCGCCGGTGCCATTGATCCGGTCAAAACTGACTTGGTATCAAATGGCACTCCTGGAATCGAAAAACTTGAAATTAGCAATAGTCCAGCAGCCAAAATAAATAGCCCGAGGATAATAGTAGTAAGAATGTAAAATAACTTTTTCATTGCGCGACACTCGGCGTGGCATGGATAATCCAAGCCTTATCCTAAAGCCCTCAAAGAGGGCTTTAGAGAAAGGACTAGATAGTTTCTCCGTAGTAAACTTGTGACCATCCACAAGTTGTATTCTGTAGACTGTTATCTGCATTAGTAGCCAAAGCAGCTACTGTACGTACTGCTACTGTAGCTCCTGGTGCAAGATTATTAACAATTGGAAGCGGAGTTCCTTGTGTAACAGCAGATAAGAAGTGGAATTGTGGTACTTCTGGATTTACAAGCTGACTGTATGGGAAGTAACCATTGTAAATTGTTGCACTGTTTGGAAGACTGGCTTGATAAGCAATCTTTGTTGACGCACAAGTTATTGGATCTGCCCCAGTCACATACATAAATACATTTAGTGGAACTGTACCATTGTTAGTAACAAGTGTACGGAACTCTCCATCTTCTTGACGACCAACATAACCAGGAAGGATATTGTCTACTACAACAGGAGCTGCAACACTAGTACCATTTGCTGTACCAGCTGATGTTAGCGATACGTTAGCAGTACCAACAGTGTTTCCAGTAATAGTTGATGACGCTGTCCAAGCTGCATAAGTTGCTCCAAGAGCTGCTGCCGACATAGCGACAATCACTCCAGCTGCCAGAAGAACTCTTTTATTAAGAATTGCTGTCATAAATAATTTTTATTTAACTTTAATTTATTTTTGTAAAACTCCAGAGACTACTTTACCCAAACAAAAACACCCAACACAAAATGTGTCGGGTGCTCTTGTTACAACAAAACGTTTGCTGTTAGGTAAGTATTCATGGATTGCTTTATTTTACGCTCATTTTTTGCACAATCAATATTGACAGTTTTTGCTAATGTATCAGAATTTAACCTTTGATTCTCCCCTCACTTCCTAAAATGTCTCTTCTAGATTGGGGAAGTCTTCACTTCCAGGACAAATAATATTATTGATCTTCCATCTAGTAGTCTTGTATACGTAACCAGTTGGTTCGTTGATACCCCATGGTGTGAGAATTTCACTCATATGCTTAGCTTGGAAGAGACGCACATTAGCCGTAGTGGTGTCATCAAAAATTCCTGTGGTTGGAGTGTATAAGCCTTGTCCGCTGAGGAAAGTCTGGAGCTTGATTACTTCTTTAGCGTAAGTCACCATACCGGCTCGCATATAATCAAAGAGGTAGCGCCCGCAAGTTGGAGCTACTTTACCACTGGTAGTAGCCCCCAAAACTTGTCCTGCTGGTGCTGGTCTCTCACCTAATCTAGTGCCACTAGTTTTGCCGCTCGATCTTTCCACTGTAATTTCTTCTTCACTTTCAACTTGCTGATTTCCAAAGTCACAAATATATGGAGTAGTAACTTCACTTGGCTGAAAGTCATACTGTTCATCAAAAACCTGGTAATTATCAATAGCAAAGGCCGAGAAAGTTACTTCAACGTCAGGAAGTGTCACTAGACCAACATTAAACTCACAAGTGGTTTTGCTTGGATTAAAAGCTTGATCTTGAGCACTACTATCAATAAGCCCTGTTTGTTGCCAACCTGTTTGAGCTACCTCAGACACTATCCAGGTTCCAGGAGTGACATCATATGAATAATGTCCGTTTTCATTAGTTACAGTACTAAAGGTATCTTCTCCATGAGTCAAAACGATAGTCCAGCCAGCTAATCCTTCCTCATCTTTATCCCACATTCCATTTCCATTCCTATCATTCCACTTATAACCTTCAATATAGTCGCTTGGTAGATTGTAGCCATAAATACTAAACTCCCTGCCTTTTCGCAGATCAGGATCATCATCGTCAGTTGGGTCAACATAAAAGCAGTAATTGCCTGGTGCTAGACTAGAGATGTTAACTGAGGCAGTAAAGATATTGTTAGAAAAATTTGAGGAATCATTTCGCGTATCGACATTACCAAAAATAGCTGCATTGCTACTATCACAAATTCCTTCATAAATCTTCCATTGATAGAATTCATCTATCAAAGTGATATTAGCATATTCAGCAGTAAATACGTAATTACCTTGACTGTCTCCACTGATGTAATCATTATCATAGGCTGGGGCGGTAATAAGTAAAGTTGGCACAGGAGATGGTGCATAATCAACCGCCACAAAGTTAGAGTACTCAGTATCAGAGGTAGCAGCACCCCAAGTCACATTTAAAACCGTTTCGTTTAGTTCATCCTTTAGTTGTAAAGTATCACCAGTGTTGTTCCAGATTGTATTTCCGCCACTATTAACTGTGGCGTCACAATCAGTACCCAAAGCAGTATTGCCGCAAACCTTATAGCTTTGTCCATTTGTCAAAGTCACGGACCCAAAGGCATGTCGCAGTACCACACTCGCCAAAGTATCGGAAACAGTCCAGCCTTGTAGATTTAGCATCCCTGTACCAGCAAAACTAACTATGAAGTACTCACTTTCATTTCCTGGTGTGGTACCAGGAGCAGGTAATACTGTGACAGTAATGGTTCCATCAGCGTCAGTGTTAGCAGCCGCCGCCATCCCGTACACTCCAAGCCAAAAGCAACTCATAAACAAAATGAGAAAAGTCATCTTCCCTATCACGCCTGTCATATTTATAATCATATAATTTATTACCTTAACAATAAAATTTGTAAACTTCCTTAATAATCGGCTGAATTTCGTCTAATATTATACTTTTGCTCCCAAAAATCAATAGCCCCAAACACTAAAAACCCACCAATAAAGGCAGGTATTTTTAGTTCTAATAATCTAATAATTAGAATATTTTAACTACAGAGTTGGCATTGCCTGACTTCCAGGACAAACAATATTGTTTAGCTTCCAAAGCGTAGTTTTGTAGACATAACCAGTTGGCTCGGTAATACCCCATGGAGCTAGAATCTCAGCTGGATACTTAGCTTGGAAAAGACGGACATTGGCATCGGTAGTGGTGTCGAAGATTCCTGTCGCTGGAGTAAAGAAGCCTTGACCAGTTAAGAACATTTGTAGCTTCATTACTTCCCAGTTATTTGCCGCTTGCCCAAGTCGGAGATAATCGAAAATGAGCACTCCACATTGTGCTGCTGAAGTAGCCGCGCCCAAGACCTGTCCTGATGGAGCTGATCCTAGTGAGCTTCGAGAACCGAGACGAGTACCAGTTTGATTACTACTTGTCTCTGACTCCTCGATTACTGGAGTTTCACCCTCTTCTTCGCCAGACTCGGTTTCCTCAATGACAAACCAACGGACCTCCCGTAGATCTGGCTCACCATCTTGTTCCTGTGGGTTAACCACAAAACAATATTCGCCTGGAGCCCAACCACTAACATCTACGGTCGCCGTAAAGATTGTACCAACAAAAGTTGAACTATCACTGAAAGTATCAACGTTACCAGCTACTGTGCCAGTACTTGCTGCACAAGTCTCAAATCTAATAGCCCACAAAATTTGATCTACTACCTCGTCATGATCAACGTATTCAGCAGTAAAATCAACTTCTCCAGAAACAATGTCTCCGTCTACTGCTGGATTTGTAATAACTAGTGTATCGACTAACTCATCCACAATTGTCAGTGTGGTTGCGGCCGCAAATGGAACGTCACTGTCAATATAATCGGCGGTGTTGAAGCCGTTTGGCAAATTATCACAAGGCATATCAAGTCCTACTGCTACTACATAGTACGTACCAGTTGCATATCCCGAAACGTCATACAGAAATGAAATTCCGTCACTCACATCATAAGTACCAGCCACAGGAAAGTTTACAGAAACCGGATTCCAACCATCATTAAGGAAAAGGATGTCAAACATTACACACTGTAAGTGAGCTGATGTTGGTACACCTCCTACCTCGATTTCAGCTTCGTACATTAGACCATTATTGTCACCAACAGTTCGTACTACATTTTCTGGTGAAATGCTTAGTACATTAATATAGGGAGCTACTGGTTTATAAACACTAAGAGAAAGCTCTACTGAGCCCCAAACTTGGTCATCAGGACAAACTGTGTTGCCAAAGCTCTCGCCTCCACCCATTACGTCTACAGTCACTGTGTATTCACCAGGCGCAGCTGGTGCTGTAAATGAGAATGTGTCGGACATCATACCAGTACCTGTAATTGACCCTAGAAACTCTTCATGCACTTCATGCACTTCAATCCCATCAACCTTAACAACGGTAGAGCGCCAGTTATTTTCGCAACCACCAACATTCCCTTTATCAGCAGACACAAACACTTCCACTAAGTCACCAGTAGCTACACTTGCTGACGAAGATCCGTTAACTGTAGCGGTAATACTTGTTACAGCTGCTTGAGTAACAAAGACCGAGACAAAAGTGAATATTATCGCCACGGCAATAACTCCTACTTTTACTGAATTAGTTGAAATAATACTATTCATAATTATATTTATATTTTAAACCTGCCCTTTAGTTGCACAGTAACCACACATAATCAACCAAAAAGCTTTAATGTCGCTTATATTATACCTACTTTCAGAAAATGCAAGACTAGGCAATAAATTTATAGTTTAGTAAACCGATATCGAGTAAAATTTAAAAACTAGTTTTAACTGTCAGTTGCTCAAGTTTACGAGAGCAAGGACTGTTAATGAGACTGATGTTTCGCCTACTCTTAGTAGCAATCCTTTGTTTCAGATTATTTAATTCAGCGCGACTAAAAACAGCCTCATGAAGCCAAGGTAGAGCCGCGCAAGCATGGAATCGTGGTGGAGAAATGTTTATCACCTCGCCCCACAGTCTAACTCTCTCTCCAGTCTCAAGTAATAAGATCTCATCATTATCTAGTTCGGTAATATCTGTCGACCACAGCACTGACTGAGAATCAGTAAAAGTGATAGTTTGTCGATTGTTTTGTGTATCAGCAATATTCTGGCGGCCATGCAAACGACCACGCTCTGGCTGTTGCCAAATCTTTTGTTCTCTCTTTTCTTGTGATTCATAGTACTTAGTAAACTGTGCCAGCTGCTTATCCATAATAAAACCAATCCCCACAAGATGTAGAAGCGCACCACCAGCCAAACTAAGTACCAAACTACTACCAAGAATTAGCCACAAGGGATAGCGATAACCATTTTTAGTGTGCCGCAAGTTATAAACAGCAAATCCCACCATGGCAAAGAAAACTAAAAACCACAAGAAAGGTAGTGTCTCAATAAAAAACGACCAAAATGAACCATGTGTCACTTCATATGGTGAGTAAACCTGCAAGGATAAAACAAACAAGGTGACAGCAATAGCCAGAGCGCCAATGAGCACCGTAAGCGCCCACAGGCACCAAAGTACACATTCACGACCTTTAAAAAGATAGCTTGACCTAGGACACAGAGCATCACCCTCAATGCGACTGAGAACTTTTGTCTTTAAATCACTATTTGTTGATGGCTGAATATCCATATGTTTATATACGTAAATTATCACGATTTAATACAGTTTGCAGTTGTTTTTTGCCTCTGGCTATCAACGTCCCGACCGAACCTATTGGGAGGCGCAGAATGTCTGAGATTTCGCTGTATTCTTTTTCTTCAAAATACCGGAGTAACAAAACTTGAAGATACTTTGGCTCAAGTTTACTCAAGGCTTTATTTAATTCAGCGGCATTAATTTGCCGATCAAAAAGTAATTCCGGACCATCCTGTTTGCTCGAGAGTAAATTAAGCACTTCATCACTTTCAATAATCAAATGCCCCTCTGGTCTAACATTTTGCTTACGGTACCAACTAATGGCTTCATTATGAGCGATGCGATAAATCCAAGAAGAAAATGATAAGGAAGTATCAAAACTATTTAGATTCACGTAGGCTTTAATAAAAATTTCCTGAAGCACGTCAGTAGCATCATCAGGATTTCTCACACCTAAACGTGAGATATAACGACGGAGTTTTGCTTCGTATCGTTCAATAATCTGACCAAAAGCACTCGACTCTTTGAGAGTCAGCAAAACAAGTTCTTCGTCTTTCACCTCCGGAGTTTGTGGCTTCATGGATAGCCTATAATTCTAACATTTTTAGTCTCATATAAACCTGCTTCTCACCTTTAAATTTTTCCAAGCTACTCCACCATTACGGTACACCATTACGGTACCCAGTATTTTCCAACCCGTAAATGATACTGAAATCACTGTACCATATTTGGTTTAA
>DAOLBU010000038.1:0-7347 GCA_035324355.1 Minisyncoccota bacterium | reverse complement strand
AAATGAAGCTTTGACTACAGCGGCCGCTGATCCACGTTGGAAAAATTTATTTGCGGTCACTAATGAAGAAATTGTTTCGAGTGACATCATCGGTTCACGAGTTGGATCAATTGCTGATCTTTCATTTACTAAAGTGGTCGGAGGAAATCTGGTAAAGGTACTTGCTTGGTATGATAACGAAACTTCTTACACTCAGACGTTAGTCGAGCATGTAGCTGGTGTAGCGAAAACTCTTTAGGCTAGAAACTGTATCTTTATGTCAGTGATAGTCCAAAAGAAAAAAATTCATCTTGCGTCTGACCATGCTGGTTTTGAGTTGAAGCAAGAAACTAAAACTTGGCTTCTGGAGCAGGGTTATATTGTAGTGGATCATGGGGCCGATAGTTTTGATGAGACGGATGATTTTCCGGACTTCATTAGATTGGCCTCAGCTGCGGTGAGTTTGGGACTGGAGGGTTGCGTAGGAATTATCTTTGGTGGTTCGGGTCAAGGTGAAGCGATGTTAGCAAACCGTTTTAGTAATGTTAGAGCCACAGTCTTTTATGGTGGGGATTTAGAAATAATTAAACTCGGAAGGCAACACAATGATTCTAATGTACTCAGCATTGGAGCCCGTTTTGTCACTGAGGCTTTGGCCAAAGAGGCAATTGAGTTATGGCTTAAGACCGAAGTTGGTCAGGATGAAAAATATCAAAGACGCAACCAAAAGATTGAGAAGATAACTAAAGAAATGCGTTCGCTATGATTCCTATAGTTCCAGCCTTAATTCCTAAATCAGCCGCAGAAATTTTGACCGTATTGCCAAAGCTGGGCTTTGCAGCTGAAGTACATATTGATGTGGTTGATGGAAAGTTTGTGCCATATACCTCTTGGCCATATTCACCCTCTGGAGTACCAGATGAGGCGCGGGAAGAAACTGATAAATTTACCCTAGAGGTGGATTTGATGGTAGAAGACCCATTAGCTGCTGGGGAGGACTGGATAGCTGCCGGGGCTGACATGTTGGTTTTTCATACCGAGAATATTAGTCCGACAGCATTAAAACGATTTTCTGAATCAACTAAAGTTTCGATTGGTATCGCTGTCATTAATGATACTCCGTTACCGGTACTAGAAACTTATCTGGAAGCGGTTGATTATGTGCAGTTGATGGGTATTGCTAAAGTTGGGGCTCAAGGACAACCATTTGATGAAAGAGTACTGACAAGAATAGTTGAGTTGAAAAAACGTTATCCTGCTTTGACTCTCAGTATTGATGGGAGTGTAAATTTGAAAACTATTGCTAGATTAAAACAAGCCGGTGCTGACAGATTTATTTGTGGTTCAGCAATTGTGGGTGTTGCTAATCCAGAGGCCGCTTACCTTGAACTACGAGCTCTACTAAATTAATAAATTATTTTTAAATTAAACGAGGTAAAATTCTAATTTACCTCACTAACCAACAGGAAAAGTATATCGCCTTAGAACCACAACTGTTATACTGACATTATTACTATGCAATATTTAACCTCAGAGGAAGTTAATAACCTAGAACTAAAAGCCAACCAAATTCGTCAAAGTATTATTGAAATGCTGGTGGCGGCTGGAAGCGGACACACTGCCGGTCCTTTGGGGATGGCTGATATTCTGACACTCCTCTATTTTAAGGTCTTACAACACGATCCTAAAAACCCGGAGTGGTCAGAACGTGATCGGTTGGTGCTATCTCATGGTCATGTCTGTCCAGTGCTTTACGCTACTTTGGCTCACGCTGGATATTTCCCACTTGAGGAACTAACAACATTACGCAAGTTTGGCTCTAGATTACAGGGGCATCCACACCGCATCTCTCTACCGGGTCTTGAGACTAGTTCTGGTCCTCTCGGTTCTGGCTTATCTCAAGCCGTGGGGATGGCGCTAGCCGAGCGGATCGATAATCCCTACTCAGCAAAATATGTTTATTGTTTGACCGGCGACGGTGAACTTAATGAAGGTCAAATTTGGGAGGCGGCGCTGTTAGCTGGTAAAGAAAAACTCCATAATCTAATTGTTATTGTCGACCGTAACGGAATCCAGATTGATGGCTATACTAAAGATGTGATGCCGCTTGAACCACTGGCTGAAAAATTTGAAGCGTTTAATTTTGATGTGCAAGAAGTTGATGGACACAATATGCGAGCTCTCAATGATGCAATTCGTAAAGCCCAGGCAGTCTATAGTCAACCATCATTAATTATCGCGCACACTATTGCCTCTAAAGGGGTTGATGTTTTTGAGCGCGATTTTCGGTGGCACGGTAATCCTCCAGGTAAGGGTCCAGAAGATCGCGTGCCAAAAGGTAAGCAGGCGGCCGTGGCTTTAGAAAAACTGAGGACTTTAGCGGGACTTATTAGTAAAGACAACAGCTAGTTATATTTCATTAATATATTCCTTATGCTTGCCTCACACTTAGATAAAAATTTTGACACTAAAGAAATGCAGAGTGTTCCTAGTCGTAATGGCTATGGGGAAGGTTTACTAGAAGCGGCTAAAAGAGATGAAAGGGTAGTGGCCTTGGCTGCAGACCTGACTGAGTCGACCAGAACCTTGCCGTTTGCTGAAGCTTTTCCAAAACGCTTTGTCCAAGTAGGGATTACTGAACAAAACATGGCTTCGGTTGCTTCTGGTATGGCGGCGATGGGTAAAGTGCCTTTTATTGCTTCTTACGCCATGTTTTCTCCAGGGAGAAATTGGGAGCAGATTCGCACCACCATTGCCTACAATGATAGTAATGTAAAAATTATTGGTGCACATGCGGGGGTGTCGGTGGGTCCTGATGGAGCGACTCATCAAGCGATTGAAGACATTGCACTCATGCGGGTGATACCAAATATGATTGTGATTGCTCCGGCGGATGTTCATGAGGCTAGAAAAGCTACTTTAGCAGCCGCCAAACACAACGGCCCGGTTTATATCAGAGTAGGGCGCAGTAATACGCCTGTTGTAACGACGGAAGAATCTCCGTTTGAAATAGGGAAGGCGGAAATTATGTTTGCGGCTGAAGTAGGAGCGGAAAAGAAAATTGGGATAGTGGTGACTGGCACTTTATTGTTCAATGCTTTAAAAGCGGCTAAGGATTTACGTGAGGAAGGAATTGAAGTCACGGTCTTGCATTTACCGACCATTAAGCCAATTGATAAAGAAGCCTTGCTAAGTTTGGCAACTAGTCACGCTGGAATAGTGACAGTGGAAGAGCATCAAAAAATCGGTGGTTTAGGTGGAGCGGTCAGTGAATTTTTAAGTGAAGTGAAACCGACTAAAATTATTCGAATTGGAGTAGATGATCTCTTTGGACAGTCAGGTGAACCAGATGAACTTATCGAGCATTACGGTATGGGAGTAGGGTCTATTAAGGAGGCGGTTAAGAAGATTTAAAGTTAAAGAAAACAAAAAACGGTCGCCGTTAGGCGACCGTTTTTTGTTTGTGTAAGGTTACTTATTAATTAATCTTCTTGGCTTGGTATTCAGCAGGTCCTTCTTCGATATATTTGATTAGGTCTTCGAGCTTTAGTAGTCCCTTCTGAGCCCCAATGTGTTGGACAACAGACATGGAATTTACTGGTCCCCAAGTCAGGGCTTCAGCTGGAGTCTTGCCTAGAGCAATGGCGGCTGTGAAGGTAGAGGCAAAAGCATCTCCGGCGCCAGTACGGTCTACTGGTGGCGCTGGGTCTGGGTACATAGGCATGTGCCAGGCTTGATCGTTCTCATCAACGACATATGCTCCGTGGGGTCCGTCGGTAATCACTGGTAACTTAGGGCCTAATTCTTTAAACTTTCGTAGTAGAGTTGGAATATGTCGTTCTTCAGTTTTTAAGATTTCTTGAGCTTCTTCTTTATTACAGAAGAATATTTCAGTCACTTGATACAGTTCTTTTAAAGCTTCATAACCTAATTTAATTTGGAAAGTACCTGGTTGGAAAACGAGCTTAGTATCAGTCTCTTTAATGTACTTTGCAATGTCAAAGTGGAAGGGAAGTCCATGCTCACCTATAGATGAGAAGTATAAATAACGCGGTGGGTTTTCAAAATCTGGTAGTGAATAAGGGAATTTTTCGTGTTTGATTAGGATACTTCTTTCTGGTCCATAACGCAGCACATAGTGGTAATTGGTCGCCTTACCTTCGTGTAGTTTTACATAGTCGGTATGGACACCTTCTTGTCTTAAAGTTTCTAGGCAGTCTTTACCATTTCGGTCTTGACCTAGGTTGGTGACTAAAGCAGTTTTTAAACCTAAGCGATGAGCCGATACGGCGGCATTGGGAGAGTTACCTACTGCATTTACTACTACCACATCATCATAAGGTAATTTATTACCGAAAGGCATATGGAGAGTTTGTCTTCCAGTATCCATATCTTGGCTAACATCGGCGGCGTCTTTGTTTAGCTCAATAAAAGCATCGATGACAATATCACCGATGGCTACAAAATCATATTTTTCTGACATATAGAAAGATTGTACCACTTAAGGAAAGCTTATTTTTTTAATAGTGGGGAGATTTATACCGTTACATGTTAAATCCTTTGATATTGAAATGTTAAATTATGTTCATTTTCCTCACGAAAATTGGGGCATTGTATGATAGTAAAAATTAACTTGGAAAGGCACTAAGTAGTGCGTAGTTGCAATATCTATGATATCTTAGGGCGCATATGACAGTAAAATTAGCAATTCAACCACGGACAAAAGTCCCAGAAAATAGAGCTGAGTTTATAACGGCTGTAGTGTATGGTCCAAAATTTCCTTCCACTTCAATCTTTGTAAACAAGAAGGCTTTTGATAAAACATTTAAGGAGGCAGGAGAATCAGTAGTTATTGAACTTCAAGGTCTCGATAAACCAGTAGAGGTTTTAGTAAAAGACGTTGCTTTTTCACCAACTAAGGGCGGAATCCAACATGTTGATTTTTACGCGCTAGACATGTTGAATGAAATTACTACTCATATTCCACTTCACTTTATTAATGAAGCACCAGCTTCCAAATTGGGGGCGGTTCTAAATAAGGTACTGCACGAAGTGACGGTAGTGTGTAAGCCGGCAAACCTGCCAGCACACTTAGATGTCGATTTAAGTCTGTTGGTTAACATGGAAGATCAAATCCATATTTCTGACATTGTGGCTCCAGCTGGAGTAAAAATTGAGGAAGATCCTGAAGACGTAGTAGTACTAGCAGAAGCAGTGAAGGAAGAAGTTGTGGTTGACGAGCCAGTTATTGCAGCAGCCGATGTGCCAGTAGAGAAGAAGGGTAAGGCTGAAGAGCCAGAAGCAGCAGCATAGTCCATTTTTGCGGATAAAAGAGCCCATTGACCAATGGTCAATGGGCTCTTTTTATGAGAAATGTGCATCGCTACAGTTTGATTCTACCGTTGCAGGCCACATAGTCTGATTTCTCCTTTCACAGCTCGCTACAGCCAGATTCTCCCTTTTGGGGTCCACCACAAGAGTATTCCTACCCCAGTGCACCTTCTCTTGCTTCGCAATTCACCTTGCATTTATATATTCCCTTCGGTCATTAAAAATTAGGTCAGATCGTGGCTAAGCGCCTGTATAAATTCATAATAGTCACCTACGGTTCCTTTATTCTTTTGCAGGCCGCTACAGCTGTCCGCTCCCTTTGGGGTCGCGGCTCAGCTAAGCGTCTGCATAAGGAAAATATAGTCGCCTAGCGGCTCCTTTATTCTTTTGCAGGTCACATAGTCTGATTTCTCCTTTCACAGCTCGCTACAGCCAGATTCTCCCTTTGGGGGTCGAATCGTGGCTAAGCGCCTGTATAAATTCATAATAGTCACCTACGGTTCCTTTATTCTTTTGCAGGCCGCTACAGCTGCCCGCTCCCTTGTGGGTCGCGGCTCAGCTAAGCGTCTGCATAAGGAAAACATACTCGGCTAAAGCCTCGTTGTTTCTCCTTATGTTATAATAAATGGAATGCAAAAAGTTTTATACGTAGTTGGGCTTTTATTAATCTTCGGTTTTTCGCCGTTAATTGTTAGTGCTGAGACAGAGGCTGAAAGGCGATTGCGGCTTGAAACTGAACTGCAAATTGTGGAGCGCCAAATTCTCACGCAAAGTCGATTGGTAGAAGATAAGCAAATGGAGCGTCAATCTTTAGAGAGAGACATTTCAATTATTGAAGGTCAAGTAAAACAGGCCCAGCTAGGTATCCAAGCGCGTAGCTTATCAATCATGCAGTTAACGGATCAGATTGGTGAAAAAGAAGTGGTTCTCTCTATTCTGTCAGATAAATTAAAGAAGCAAAAAGAAGCTTTGGCTGACTTGGTGCGTAAATCGGCTCTTATTAAAGACTACTCTTTAGTTGAGGTGATGTTGAGTAAGAAAAATTTCTCCGAGTTTTTTACTGACGTAGCCACTTTTAATTCTCTAAAAGATTCACTCAATGCCTCGGTCGCTACTCTAAATTTGATCCAGAATGATACAGTATCCCAAAAAGAAGACCTTTTTACTAAACAAGAGAGAGAGGCTGAAATGAGGAGAATCCAAGAATTACAAAAACAAGAAATCGAAAGAAAAGAGAAAGAGAAAGAGAAAATATTGACTGTCACTAAAGGAGAAGAAAAGGCCTACCAAGAATTACTAGCGTCACAACAACGAACGGCTGCAGAACTTCGAAATGCTCTTTTCCAGCTCCTCGGTGGTGGGGGAGGAATTCCTCTGCCAGAGGCCATTCGTCTAGCTAAATACGCCTCAGGAAAAACTGGTGTAGATGCTGCGCTCATCTTGGCTATCTTGGAACAAGAAACCAATCTTGGTTCACACCTTGGTAGCTGTCTCTTTACTGATAGTCGGAGTGACCGACCGATTATGCATCCTGATCGGGACGAGCCCCTTTTCCTAGCTATTGCAGGTATTTTAGGTTTTGATCCGTATACTCGTACAGTTTCCTGTCCGATTTATCAGGGCGGTGCGATGGGACCTTCACAATTTATTCCTTCAACATGGGCGATTTATGGTGGTATCGTAAATCGCGGTAATGGTTGGGTCTATAGTCAAGCAGATGACGCTATTAGACGAATTAATGGTGGTAGTTTGCCTGCTAATCCTTTTAATAACCAAGATGCCTTTTTGGCCACCGCTCTTTTGCTGCGGGACAATGGTGCTAACGGTACTTATGCTGGTGATCGTCAGGCCGCCCTGCGATACTATGCGGGATGGGGAGGAGCTACCAATCCAGCTAATGCTTTTTATGGTAATCAAGTGATGGACCGAAAAGCTCGATTAGCAAACGAAATCAAGATTCTCGGGGGTTAAAACTTTAAAAGCGTTATAGACAATAAGTAACGGTTAAACTTTCACATCTAGATAGACAATAATTTG
>DAOLBU010000037.1:0-7925 GCA_035324355.1 Minisyncoccota bacterium | reverse complement strand
CCAAAAAGCTCCCCACTGCCGACAGCTACAGTAGACTGATAAGCATTGTAGCCCGCTCCTCGGATGTCGGAGAGCGGGTCAAGGAACGTGGCAATGCGCGTTTTTTGGTAATCATAAAAAGCAAAGTTCCATAAGGCAGCAAAAGCAACCACGCAAGTCATAAAGACAAGTACCACATGAGTCAGGCGAATCCCGGCCACCAACACTAAGCCAAACCAAATAAAGAAAAGAATCATCGCCGAACCAAAATCTGGCTGCAAGGCCACCAACAAGAATATACTAAAGGTGTATAACCCAGACACAATGACATGTTTAAAATCCCCAATCATTTCATGTCGCTTAGCAAAGTACTTAGCCAGCACCATAATTAACACTAGTTTTGCTGGATCGGAAACTTGAAGGGAGAAAAACCCTAGGTCAAAACGCTGTCTGGCCCCCATTACATCTTCACCAAAAATCGCCACGCCAATAAGAAGAATAATAATAGCGACAAAAGAATAAAAAGCGGCGTTACTCGATCTTAAGAAGCGGTAATCAGGAATCAGGAGTAAGAAAAATACCACCACCGAAAAAGAAATCCAGATTACTTGCCGATTGAAGTAGAGATTATCCCCCACATGGGAGTGCATGGTCGCCAGTCCAAGCAGAGTTAAACTCATTAAAGCCAAGAACAAAACAGCATCAAATCCCGAAAATAACCCGCTGATAAATCGCTGCATCCATACAGCATATACAAACTTAAGCCAGTGTCAAAACTCTATTCCAGCTTTATCTTAGTGGTATAAAATTTGTCTTAGTTTTGGTGATTACTTCAATCTTAGTTGGCCCTTCCTCACAAAGCGACACAGCGATTTCTTGATAAACTCTTTCTAATTCAGCTATAGTTGGAGCCGTGTAATACAGAGATGGATCGGAAGCTAGATCACGAATTAAGTCCACATCACGACTGATTTCCGTTGGGTTATCGGTAAAAAATTCTCCAAATCCAATAGTATAGACCGTTACGTCTCTAGATCTAGCCGCTGCCGCTGCTTGACGCGCATAGTAAGCAGCATATTCACGGTCAGGTGCTCCAGTTTCTGGATTGACTGGACGAGTCACATCACCGTCAGTCAAAAAGATGATTACTTTGCGCGCATCATCACGGTGCCTTGCACTGATAAGTTCAAATAAAGCAGTGCCGATAGCATCACCCATATTAGTATACTGCACCCCATCCTTTCCCATCTCTGTTCTATCAATAGCTGCTTCCACTTGGTCAAAATCTTGAGTTAAGGTCTGTTCCAAGGGATTTGAAGGAAAAGTAGAGTAAGAAAAATAGCCCAGATAATTATTTCGATCAACCAAACGCACAAAAGATTTTGCCGCTTCCTTAGCGCTCGAGAGTGGCTCTGGCGGATCACCGCCGTCAGCCGCCATTGAGCCAGAGCGATCAATCACCATCATAATATCCGACGGCACCTCACAGCTACGAATCGTTTTTGCAATAGAATTTGGCCAAGTAAAAACTAAATTTTGTCGGCTACGAGGCAGAGCGACATCAATAAAAGTTTGAGAAGCCGTCAGCGGTTCACCCTCTCGATTAAAGATAGTTGCCACCACCTCAACATTACGAGCCTCAGTTAGCTCAGTGTTTTCAAGTTGTACATTTAGTCGAGGTTTCGTGTCAGTGCTTAAAAGTTCAATATCAAGAGTTCTAAACTGCCCTCGTCCCAGTGATGCCGGCTGCCAGAGTGCCTCCGGCTCAATTTCAATAATGGTTTCAGTGGGTTCTAAATTATTTTTGGTAATGATTCGCCCTTCAAAAATAGGATATATACTGTTGGGTGGCAAAATAGTAGTGCCAGTTCGTTCAGCTATCACCTCTCCATCACGCAGCAGTTTAAAGGTATACACCAAGTTAGCTGTTGCAGCAGTTAAGTTTTTATTTTCGACATACGCGACAGCATTGTATTGACCATCCACAATTCGAAAACTTTTCGCCCATTGTACTTGAGGCGGAGTGACGCTAATAGCACAAATACGCACGCATTCGCCACCGCAGTCGACGTCTAGTTCGTCACCATTTTTAAGATTATCAAAACAGTTGCCAGGAACATAAAAATAAAGAAAATACACCCCAGTAAAAATTAAGGAGAGAAAAGCAAAAAAACCAACACTATATTGAAAACGTCGCCAAAAAGCCCAAGGTCGCAAAGATACCATATAGACATTATATCACTCCAAAGTGTGTATTTAATAAAATGTCCTACAAAATTGAAGACTTATGCACAACACCAAAGCCACGAACTACGCTCGTGGCCTTTGTGTTTGAGTTTACCAACCTCCTGTGCTGTTAAATCTCCTGAAAGGTTGGAATAACACTGATAGTAGTTGAGGCCAAATGGGAACCGCCGTCGGGATCCGTGCAAGTTACCTGTGCGACCCGAGCCGCGGTTAGGGCGACACTAGTATAATTATATATCTGTGGATTAGGTGAAGGGGTATGGCTAAAGCTGCCAGATACTGCACCTTGAAGGGTGCAATGCAAGTCGTAGTTAGCGGTAATGGTAACTCTCACGGGTGCCGTCTGTCCACTACGAACAATACTAGGGTTAGAAACGATAGTAATAAGTGGCGTATAGGGACCACCACTTCCACCCACCTGTATCTGCTTGGTAGCAGATAACCCATCATATCTCGCTGTGACAGTTTCAGTGCCGGTTGCTATACCCGTTACACGGCCCCAGGAAGGGTTGTTATCTACAGTAGCGATAGTGTCTTTAGGGGTACTCCATACGGCTGCTGTAGTGACAACTAAAAAATCAAAGGAGTTGGATCCACATGTCAGTGGGGGATTACCGCTAGTTGCATAGCGCGCACTTAATGGCGTCGTGCCGTTAACTGCAAGTGGTATTGGGCTAGTAGCTGGACAGATGATTAACTGAGCTGGACTCGGAGGGGTAGCTGAGACTGTGACAGTAGCCGCAGCTACTGGCGAAGAAACTCCTTGATGATAACACGTAATACTATAGGTGGTAGTTACTAACGGATTAACCACTTGTTGGTTGGTGTCAAGATACGACTTCCAACCAGACCAATCTGTATACCCATTACTATTTGAAGCAAAGCACGAATCAGCAGTACCAGTAACTGTCCAAGTCAAAGTTGAGGAATTACCAGCAGGGATAGAGGTTGGACTAGCAGATAGAGTCACAGCAGGCGCTGGAGGCGGTGTCCCTGGACAAATTGAACCATTCCAAGTAACTCCATTAGCACACTCAGCGACAGCAGAGTCATTGGCCATTAAGGTCGCACCATCGTACACAGTAAAAATATGAGTGCCTCTAGTTAAGGTTCGCGAGAAACCTAGATGCGAAGGAGTAGTAGAAAATTGGATGTTGTTTTGTCTAATACTTGGTGTAGGGATACCAGTAGTATTCCAGCTAACAGAAGTGTTGCAGCTACTTTGACCAGATATGATTGTGCAGTTTGGCGCATTGATACTAGCCGACGGTGAAGGAGGTGTACCAGCTGTCACAGTAATCGCACTATTGGCGGATAAACCGCTGTAATTAGTTGTCACGTTAGTACTACCGATAGCTATGCCTGTCACAATTCCTCTCGTACCACTATTGCTGACAGTCGCTACTCCCGAGTTTCCACTACTCCAACTTGAAGCATTGGTCACAGTGGTATAACCACCGGTAGCACAAGTCGGATTGGCAATACTAGACCAGTAGCGTGCTTCTAAGTTAGTCGTAGCACCCACCCCTATTGTGGCACTACTAGGACAAATTAGTAATTGGGCAGTAGATGGCGGAGGAGTCCCGCTACTCGTACAAATACCCCCACTTAAAACATAGCCGCTATTACAAACAAATTGACACTTTGGTGCGGAGCCATCTGGTACAGAACAAGAAGCCACTAGTGACTTAGGTGTATTTGCGGTTAGATTAGTATCGTCAAGAGGACACATTGTGGCATTGCCTGGGTTAGTACCGGTACAGGTGTAGATAGCGGACTGATTACAGTTTGACAGACCAGTGACTGATACGGATTGATTAGGTGATCCGTCTGTCGGTACCAAATAGAAAATAAGAGTGTCCCCTGGCTGTAGCCAACCAACACCGGATTGAGATCCTGTGTCTGTAGTCCACTGCGATCCTTGACCATTACCACTAGCAAAGGGAGAACCTGTGGTAGGGTGGCCTATACGGATAGTAAAGTTACTGCTGGAATTCCAAGAAATATTTGACTTACTATTTTGTCCACTACTATTACAAATAGGAGCGGTAGCAGAGATTGTATTTACACAAGTAGCAGGGGCATTGACCTGGACACTATTTGAATAAGCTGAACTACCAGCAGAATTATTGGCACGGACTGAATAACTATGAGATGAACCCGGCTGAAGACCAGTGTGATTAAAAGAAGTGCCAGTAATATTTGTAGCTATCTCTGTAGCACCATCTCGAACAGTGTAACTCGTAGCACCAGAGACAGGGTTCCAACTTAGTGAGATTTGGCCAGTACCACAAGCACCAGGAGTGGCAGACAGGTTTGTTGGTATAGCAGGAGGAGGTGCTACTACTGTTAGTGGGATTGAGCCTATCGGACCCTTAACGTGATAACCTTCAACAGTGCCGTAGAAACCACTAACTGTAAACGAGCCCGGGGCTGATGGTGCTGCACTAGGTAGCATTACTTCATATATGTAGGGCATGGCAAAATTTCTGCAAAATGGAGAATTAATGGAGCTAGTATTAAAACTGTAGCTTTGACCGTTTATATTTGTAACTCCTAACTGGGTTACGCAGCCACCACTATAATCGTCCCCAACAAAGCTTACCCGAAGTGTCATATTTTCATTAGGGGAATACTCTGTCTTAGTAGCCCAAAGGATGGCTGTGAAATTCTGCTGCAGAACACCGCTAAGAGGTTGAAAAAAATGCTCAATTCGGCCAGAAGCACTTGCTTCAGCTTGACTAATGCTTATAAAATAAGCCCCCATAATAAATATCATCAAAAAAACTAACTTAATGGTGTTTGGTATACTTCGAAAAGGAAATATTTTTTTGTTCATATCAAATTAATTTAGTGATTAATTGCCCACCAGAATAAAAGCTGGTTCGTAGGTCTGTGTCTCAACGTTTTGTCTAAGTGGAAAATAAACCCGGGCTCCAAAACTGATATCACTAATACTTATCGGGGTGTGTCGATGGGTGATGTTCATATGGGCAGGATCACCCATATATGCTATTACTCCCGCTTCAGGTAGTTGAATAGTACGAGAAATATCAATCACTTCACCATCATCAGTACCAACATCTTCATCTAGAATCAAGGCTGTACCAGCTTGAGCATCATAACCTGCCCATTTACCCGAAAAGAAGACAATCTGTGCATCTGCACCTAAATAAGCATTAAACTCCCCCGTCATATTTGTCACAAATTCAATTTTTGTAACTCCTAACAAAGTACTCTCAGTGGCAGAATCGTAAATAAGATTAACCAAACCACCAACACGCAAATTGCTTAAGTTTCTGTCTACATGTAGGTTACTCGATGGACCTATCTCTATATCAGTTCGTAGCAAAATCTCCACGATTTCTGTCTGCTTTTCGACAGTGAAAATCTTCACTTCTCCCGCGTCATTTAGTAAGGTCACTTGCTTATTTAATAAATCAACACCCAATATTTCGCCCCGTGTTTCTAAATAACCAGGACTAGTTTCCACTACTGGGTCTGATTCTCTATCTTGAGAAGTGAAGTACAAGGCTGCCCAGATACACAGAAATAAACCGATGATAACAATCAGAAGAATGATTAGTATGTTTTTATTACTGATATTCATACATTGAATTATATCACTAGCCTTTTGTGAATTTTTTTTTAAAACCGATAGCAGGGGATAAGGAAGAAATAAGGAGTGCGTAGCACGACTATGTTTTCCTTATGTCGACGCAATGTTATTTCTGACCTAATTTTTAAGGAGTGAAACGACTATAAAAACAAGGTGAATTGCGCAGTAAGAGAAGGTGCCCTGGGGTAGAAATACTCTTGTGGTAGACCCCAGAGGGAGGAAATAAAATATGCAGTCGGACTGGCGCCTCATTTTTCTGCCAAACTTTGTTTGGCATTAAGAAACTTAATGTTAAGGAGAAATAAGGAGCTGTAAGCGACTATATTTTCCTTATACAGACACAATATCAGTTTCGACCCACAAGGGAGAAAATGATATATGTGGGCTGCGCAAGTAGAAATAAAGAGCCGTCAGGCGACTATATTTTACTTATGCAGCCACTGAGTCGAGCCCGCGACCCCAAAGGGAGTGGTCGACTAAGTGGCCTGCGAGGCGCCTTTTTCTTACCGCCAACCAAAAGGTTGGCTCTCCTAAGTAAACGACCACCGGCCTTAGGGCCGGTGGCTTTGGTTCACTCTAGTCGAGTGAACGATTTGCCTGCTATGCAGGCGGCTGGTGGTTATTTAATACTAAGTGGTAATACTTTTGCTGTTACTATTTACCTACCAAGTGTTTTAGAGCCATTTTGTGTTTAAAGTTTACTGGTAGATGACGTAAGAGATACGGCGTTGTCTTCAAACGTACTCTCCGGCTGAAGCCGGAGGTTTTTAGGGATAATAAAAAAGTATCGACCGGCAGCAATAGCTGCCGGTCGATACTTTTTTATTTTAAATTCTTTGCTTTAAAAGCTGCTGTTATCAAAGTTGACCATAACGCTTCTCACTTTTGTCATACACCTTCGATCGGTGAACTATTGCCGCAATAAAAATTTTTTCGTCATTTATTAGATAAACTACTCTGTAGTTACCTACTCTAAGACTGCGTAGTCCCTGAAGTGAGTACCTTAAGGGCTTGCCAAATAAAATTGGGTCTACAAGTAACTTTTTTTCTAGCGCCTGTTTTATAATTAGCGCCTCTCTTTTACCGATTTTTTTTAAATCAGATACTATATCTTTATGATAACTTAAGTAATACATGGATTAATTACCCCACACCGCATCATGTGATAGTTCGCTCTTATTACTTTTGATTCTATTTGCTCCCAACTGAGAAAGAAACTCATCTTCAACTAAAGACAAGGAATGCTCTACCAATTCACGCACCTTTGTAGCAGCTGGCACTTTATCTTTTTTAGCCAATAATGATATCAAAATTTCTGATTCAGGTGACAGGGTAATATTTAACCTTTTTTTTGTTGTAGCCATACTAAAAGTGTATCACTAGTGTATCACTTACGCAAGTTGGGCATCCTTGGCTTTCTTAAATGAACTACCTGGGGCAAGCACGCACGGAAAGTAGAGGTTAAAACTTAATGTTAAGGAGAAATAAGGAGCTGTAAGCGACTATATTTTCCTTATACAGACACAATATCAGTTTCGACCCACAAGGGAGAAAATGATATATGTGGGCTGCGCAAGTAGAAATAAAGAGCCGTCAGGCGACTATATTTTACTTATGCAGCCACTGAGTCGAGCCCGCGACCCCAAAGGGAGTGGTCGACTGTAGCGAGCTGCAGGCGCCTCCCCGCTGCCAACCCTCAGGTTGGCACTCATACAAAATGACCCTTAGCCAAATGGCTAAGGGTCATTTTGTATGAGTATTAAAAAGTTAAATGAGAAAATGAGCGTAGCGATTATTTCGAATTTATGCAGGCGCTTAGCTGAGCCACGACCTCCAAAGGAGTGGTCAGCTGTAGCGAGCTGCAAATGTTGCCCTACTTACTCAATTACGGTAGTCGCAAACGCCAGTTTGCACTCCTAAGAAAAAACCACACGTTAGTGTGGTTTTTTCTTAGGAGTATTAAAAACTTAATGTTGGCGCCTACCTACTCTTCCCCAATAAAGGAGTACCATCGGCGATGAAGGACTTAACTTCCGTGTTCGGAATGAGAACGGGTGTACCCCCTTCGCTAAAGCACCAA
>DAOLBU010000036.1:7229-7965 GCA_035324355.1 Minisyncoccota bacterium | reverse complement strand
CAGATGCCAAAAAAGTAGCTGACCTAGTGCACCAAAAGACTGTCTCTATGTGTGTCCAGGCAGCTACGGCTCCGAGTGATGATCCGATTGCGCAAAAATGTGTCGACGGCTACCCAGCGGTAGAAGAAATTCAAGACTTGGTGGAACAGGCTTTGATGGAGCTTGGTTACTTTGAAACCGCTAAGGCATACATCATCTACCGTAATGCTCGCAAAAAATTGCGCGAGCGGGATATCTTTAAAAAGCGAACCAATCTTAAGCCTTACGAATATCCTGAGCTTCATGATTATGCTGATTCGATTCGTCATTCTTATTGGATTCATACAGAATTCAACTACACGAGCGACATCAATGACTTTCATGTTAACGTGAATCCAGTGGAGCGAAGTGCTTTAAAAAACGCTATGCTCGCTATTGCTCAGATTGAAGTGGCAGTTAAAACTTTCTGGGGTGACATCTTCAAGAAAATGCCAAAGCCGGAGATCGGAGCAGTTGGTTTTACTTTTGCTGAAAGTGAAGTGAGACATGCTGATGCCTACTCACACTTGCTCGAAATTCTCGGACTTAATGCCGAGTTTGAGAAAATTACTGAAGTGCCAATTATTCAGCAACGGATTAAGTATTTAGAAAAGACTATTACTCTAGCGCGGACTGATGAAAATCGTCAGTACATGCACTCCGTCTTGCTCTTCTCGCTATTTATTGAGCACGTTTCTCTCTTTTCTCAGTTCTTGAT
>DAOLBU010000036.1:0-7219 GCA_035324355.1 Minisyncoccota bacterium | reverse complement strand
TGATTATTATGTCTTTCAATAAGCATCGAAACTTATTTAAAGGTATTAGTAACGCGGTGGAGGCCACTTCCAAAGAAGAACAGATTCACGGCATGTTTGGGATTGATATCATCAATATTATTAAAAAGGAACATCCTGAGTGGTTTGATGATGCTTGCAAAGAAATGATTATTAAGGCTTGCGAAGATGCTTACGAAGCCGAAAGTAAGGTAGTGGATTGGATTTACGAAGCGGGCGAGCTAGAGTTTATGCCTGCAGCGAACGTTAAAGAGTTTATTAAACAACGCTTTAATAACTCTCTCGTCGCCATTGGACTACCGCGTATCTTTGAAGTTAGTGAAGCTTTACTTGAGGAGACAGATTGGTTTGATAATGAAGTAATTGCTACCAAACATGTCGACTTTTTCCAGAAACGCTCTATCAATTACAATAAGCGTAGTGCCAGTGTGACCAGTGACGATTTATTTTAATTAATTGAATAATTTCCTTATGACTAAAGAACCATGGTACTGGCTGAATGAGAATAGTCGAGCTTTTTTAGCCCGTGGCTACCTTGCTCCTGGGCAGACAGCCGAAGAAAGAGTGCGAATAATCGGAGAAACAGCCGAAAAAATTTTAAATAAACCAGGCTTTGCAGACAAGATTGTAAAGTACACTAGCCTCGGTTGGATTTCTTTTTCCTCGCCTGTCTGGAGTAACTTCGGTGCCGGTCGCGGCCTGCCGATTAGTTGTTTTGGTTCATACATTGCTGATGATATGGCCAATATTATGTATACCGCCGGGGAAGTAGGAATGATGAGTAAGTATGGCGGAGGTACTTCAGCCTACTTTGGTGAATTACGTCCACGTGGAGCGCTTATTAGTGACACCGGTTCTTCCAATGGTCCGGTCACCTTCATGCAGCTCTTTAATACTATGGTCAACGTCGTGAGTCAGGGTTCAGTGCGTCGCGGCAATCTAGCGGCCTATATGCCAATTGAGCATATGGATATTCTGGAATTTTTGGATATCGCTACAGAAGGGAACCCGATTCAGGGTTTGACTCACGCTGTGACTGTGACTGATGCTTGGTTGGAATCAATGGTGGCGGGAGACGAGGAAAAAAGAGCTATCTGGGCAAGAGTCATTCAGCGACGTGGTGAGATGGGCTTTCCATATATCTTGTTTACGGACAACGCTAATAACAATACAGTTGATGTCTACAAAGATAAGGGCTTAAAGATTGTGGCCAGTAATCTATGTAGTGAAATCATGTTGCCAAGTAAGGAGGACTGGTCTTTTGTTTGCTGTTTATCTTCCATCAATGTTTTGTTTTATGATGACTGGAAAGATACAGACTTGGTGGAAACAGTGACCTTCTTCCTTGATGCTGTCATGAGTGAATTTTGTACTAAGCTTGAGGCACTTCGTGATTCTAAAGATCCTCAAAAACAGCAAGCTTTCTACTTCATGGAGAGAGCGTATAAGTTTGCTTTAGAAAACCGGGCTCTAGGTCTTGGAGTTTTGGGCTGGCACTCACTTTTGCAGTCTAAAATGTTGCCTTTCGAAAGTGAGGCAGCGTCAAAACTTAACGTGGAAGTTTTTAAATTGATTAGCGAAAAAGCTAAAAATGCTAGTGTGGAGATGGGTAAGTTATATGGCGAGCCAGAGGTACTTAAGGGTTATGGTCGTCGCAACACTACCACAATGGCCGTGGCCCCGAATACTTCATCCGCTTTTATTTTAGGTCAGGTTTCCCAAGGGATTGAGCCAGTGTGGAGTAACTGTTATGTGAAAGATGTAGCTAAGCTTAAAGTAACTATTAAGAATCACAACGTTCTTCGATTATTGGAGGAAAAAGGCAAAGATACTAAGGAGGTATGGGATAGTATTCGTGATAACGACGGTTCGGTCCAACATCTCGATTTTTTGACTGATGATGAAAAAGCGGTGTTCCGAACTTTTGCGGAAATTGATCAAAGTGCCATCATAGACCAAGCGGCTGCTAGACAGAAATTTATTGATCAAGGGCAATCATTGAATGTAATGTTGCCACCAGATGTAACGGCCAAGGAAATTAATGCGCTCTACATGAGGGCTTGGAAGAGTGGGGTGAAGGCGCTGTATTATCAGCATAGTATGAATGCGGCCCAGCAAATGGTGCGGAAGAAGCTGGCGGCAAACGGGAAAGAAGTAAAATAAATTTAAACAAAAGACTCGCGGCCTTCGGCCGCGAGTCTTTTGTTTGTCACTACCTAAACTTGCCAACTTGTTTTTGGAGTAGTACGATGAAATTTGTGCCTCGGATCATGGTGATTTGAGGACGACATGTACATTGGAGTCTAAGGATGAATAACAAAGAAGAGGTGGACCTTGCCCAATTAGGGAACGGGGGTCAGCAGAGGCCCCAAGTTGGTGATGATCCGGGTTACGAGGACAATGACGACAGGGACCCGCGATCTTTATCCCGGGCCCTAGCGACAGCGACTTGTCCTATCCAGGGCGGGAAGGGACAGTTCCGTAACTACTGTTGTTGAGGCGGGGAAGGAATCCTACCTAGTCTAGTTGGCGTGAGGCACGCTTTTTCTTCCGAGGACCGCCTCCATCCAGCTTAATGACTGAAAACGAAGTCACCGAAAGGCAAGGGCCTCGTCTATAACACCAGACGAGGCTCGCTTTAAATCTAAAATAAAGTTGCTAGGTTATCCATTGAGAGGAGGAAACATGGTAGCCGTTAGTAGAGCAGTTCATTTTAACCATATTCACAGAAGGACGCTTCCGGCACGCAAAGAAGTGCAGAAGAATGGCCGGGAGTTTCTTCACCGCAAGAAGAATCGCCAAGTGAGTGAGCGTTTGCGTACGATGTGTCATGAAGCGATCAAGAAAATTGGCCCGGATGCAGAGAAGGTGTCCGAGGTGGTGATCTCTCGCTTGCATGCACTTGAACTTGGCGATCAGTACGAACTGGAGCTACCCAGGGTTTTGCAGCGAATCATGGCGGCCCACGGCTCCAGGTTCAAGTAAGGTGAGGAAGAGGATGATGAGGCGGTCAACTTGGCCGCCTCTTATGTTTTTTAATGTTTTGACTTCAGAAGCTTAGCTTTTCGTTAAGTTATCAGAGCTGTTGAAAGCTAGACTTTTCAGTCAGGGAGGCAGTGTATGATATAGAAGTAACAGAAGAGGGATGAGGCAGAGAGCAGGGACTACGTTTCGCGACAACGCAGTCCCCGCCCTCTGCCTTTATTTATATATTAAATAATCTGTTATCATTTCAGTACATGCGCGGATTAATTATTTTTATATTGATATTTACTCTAATGTTTAGTACCAGTTATTGGTATGTGAGTACTTCTCACATTTGCCCGATACCGATTGCTTACAGGTTAGGGGATACAGATCCTCGCTTTACCATTAGCGCTGAAGAGGCAAAGAGTGTGTTGGCTGCTGCGGAAGCGGTGTGGGAAGATGCGGTCGGGCGGAATTTGTTTGTCTATGATGAGGAAGCGACTTTTGCACTGAATTTTATTTATGATGAAAGGCAACAATTAGCTAGTACCGAAGAAGAGTGGCGCATCGACCTCGATCGTAAGGAAGCGGAGAGTCGGGAGATACTGGAACAAGTAAAAGTTAATGCTAGACAATATGAAGCGGCTCAAGCAGCGTACGAGCAAGAGCGCGCTGGTTATGACAATCGCTTAAAGGACTATAACCAAGAAGTTGAAAGAGTAAATCAACAAGGCGGAGCTAGTCCTGAAGCTTACGCCGAATTGCAGCGTAAACAAAAAGCTTTAGCTGAGGAATTAGCTGGTCTCATTGATCAAGAAAAAGAATTAAACAGTCGCATTAATGCCATTAATGAGCAAGGAGAAAGAGGGAATCGCTTGATTGAGCGTTACAATGAAGAGGTGGTACGCTACAATGAAATTTACGGTAATTTGAATATTTACACTCAAGGAGATTTTCAACGTGATCGCATAAATATCTATAAATTTAGCGACACCACCGAACTGACACGTGTCATTGCTCATGAATTTGGTCATGCCCTTGGTCTCGGGCATGTTGATGATGAAAGCTCAGTAATGTACTATTTAATGACAGAGCAGTCAGGACCATCACAGTTATCAGCTGAAGATAAGAAGGCTTTTATTTTAGCTTGCGGTGATAGTACTAGTTTCTCTCAAGCCGGGCGCCAGATGATTAGGAAGACATTAGCAAAATTATTTTAAATATTTATGAACGAAACAATTTTTAGCAAAGGGTACAATCAATTTTTGGTCAGTTTAGTATTGGTCGGTGTGGTTACCGCTCTGGGGGCGTATACCTACGTGACCTTGAAAAATGTAGATTATTTCTACACTGGTCCAGCAACAGTTTCGGTTACCGGAGTAGGGGAAGTAATAGCTGTGCCTGACGTTGGGAGCTTTAGTTTTTCAGTTAGTGAAAGTGGTACAGATGCCTCTCTGGCACTAGAAGCTTCAGCGACTAAAATTAACAACGTGATCGCTGCTTTAAAAGAAGCAGGTGTAGCGGAAAAAGATATCAAAACTGAGAGCTATAATCTCTATCCAAAGTATAAGTACGAATCTCAGCCATGTCCTCGTGGTTCATACTGCCCACAAGAACAGGTGGAAGATGGGTTTGAAGTTAGTCAAACTATCGTTGTTAAGGTACGTGACTTAGATAAAGCTGGGGAACTAATTTCTTTGGTTGGTACTAAAGAAGTAGCTAACATTAGTAGTTTGTCATTTACAGTTGATGACGATGAGGTCTTAAAAGCCGAAGCACGAGCTTTAGCAATAGCGAATGCTAAAGCTAAAGCTAACGTTTTAGCCAAAGATCTTGGAGTAACTCTAGGGGACATGATTAGTTATTACGAAGAAGATTATGGCTACCAACCGTATCCTTATGGCATGGGCGGTGATATGAAAGAGATGTCCGCTATGGCCTCTTTTGACGCTCCAGAGTTACCAAGAGGTGAAAATACTACTACTAGTCGCGTTAATTTAACTTACCAACTCAAGTAAGGTTGCCGTTACTGAGTATAAAAACAGGCGGGCTTAAAAGCCCGCCTGTTTTTGCTTTAGATAGAGGACTTATAGGTAAGTCTTACCCATCGCCTCCGCGCCTTTGACATTAGGACAAAGTCCGGTATAATTGGGGTAATCCGCCTTAGAGGCGTTTTTATTTTGGTAAACTATATTTTATGAGCAATTTAAGTAATTACTTCAAAGCCACCGTTGCTGAGATGAAGCAAGTCACTTGGCCGACCCAAAAACAAGCCTTCTTATATACAATTTTAGTAATTTGTATTTCTTTATTAGTTTCACTTTTCTTAGGAGCGTTTGACTACATCTTTGGTGAAGCAATAAACTATATCGTTACTCGTTACTAATTTTCTAATCTTGTAATATGGCAAAACAACAAAGCACAGGTGAAAGACACTGGTACGCAATTCATACTTACTCTGGTTATGAGAATGCGGTTACTCGAAACTTAAAACAAAGAATTGATTCTTTGGGAATGAATGACAAGATTTTTAATGTGGTAGTGCCAACGGAGAAAAAGATTCGAGTGAAGGGTGGTAAGCGAGTCGTGGAAGAGGAGAGAGTGTATCCCGGATACGTTTTGGTAGAAATGATTGTGGATGACGAATCTTGGTATGTGGTTCGAAACACGCCTCGGGTTACTGGTTTCGTTGGTAGTGGTACTCAGCCAGTTCCTCTAACTGAAGCGGAATACAATGCCTTGATGAAACAAATGTCTAGTAACACTGTGAAGCATAAGCTTGACCTGGTAGCTGACGATATCATTACGATTGTTGACGGTCCTTTCAAAGATCTGGAAGGTCGTGTGTCAGAGGTGGATGAGAAGAGTGGTAAGGTTAAGGTGTTGGTCTCGATGTTTGGGCGGGAGACTCCGGTTGAGCTCGACTTCCTTCAAGTTAAAAAAGTTTAAACGAGCGAATAGCTTTGTTGATACGGGATTTTTCTCAGTCAACGTAGTCTTCTACGTTTCCTTCGAAAAATTCCTATCTCCGCGCTCTTCATCTCGTTTAATCTTTTTTAAGAAGTAGACCTGCCTAGAACCAAAATTAAACCTTCTTGCAAAAGGCCGCAAGCAAAGCTTGCGGCCTTTTGCTGTATAGCGAAACAGGTTCATTTTTGCTAAAATCATAAACATAATGCCACCAAAACGTTTTCAAGGAAAATTTGGGATACCACCATCACACCCGGTGTGGTCTTTACTGACCCAGGCTTTATATCGTTTGCCGGAATCAATTTCTCCAGAACAGGTAGAGAGAATGAGTAATGATATTGCTGATAAAGTTAATGCTGAACTTAGTAATGAAGGTAAAGAAAATCTATCTGAAAACGAACTCCGTACCCTGCAACTAAAACTAGTGCGGCACTTTGAGGATAATGGCGACTCAGCTCCCATAGACATTCCCACAATCGTCGATGCCTTGCTTGAGTCACCCAAATTTCTGCAATCCGATAAAGGTAGTATTGCTAAACTATTTGAGCTACATGAAATGAAGACCTTACAGCGGATTGCCGAACTACGACGCCAGAAAGCTGAACTAACAAATGGTGAAACTTTTAATCCCTACGAAAATCTTTTTGAAACAGCTAGTGGGAAGTATTACCTCGCTCGCTTACTTAACATGCCTCACCTTGAGGAAGAAAGTACCTACATGGATCATTGCGTCGGTACCAGCAGTAGTTATATCAGTAAAATGAAACGCGGGGACGTAGAGATATTGTCCTTCCGTGATAAAACCACACATGAACCAATAGTCACGATCGAATACGACTGTCGCTCAAAGCGTTTACTCCAAGTCAAAGCATTCAAGGATCGTATTCCGACACTAGGCGATGACTTTTCTGCAGACTTGATTGAAGCTATTGAAAGACTAGGAGAGACAACCAATGATAAAAATGAAAGCAGGGAGGTGAAAAGTCCAGAAGCAGTCCATCTCCGCCACCTACTTAACCTGAAAGATAAACAAACTAAAGGTGAAGTGTTTACTAAAGACGACTTAGTCTTCCTCTATGAACTCAATGAACCAATTAAAGGTTTTGATACTGACGATCGTGAACCATTGATTGATAAAATCCGCAAAGATCGTAATGTCAAGGAAGATATGCTAGTCATTTTCAGTGATACTGAGGAACCTATACGCCCAGACCAAATAGCACATGTACAATCAGATATTACTGAAAACATCAAAGCATATGTC
>DAOLBU010000035.1:0-8294 GCA_035324355.1 Minisyncoccota bacterium | reverse complement strand
GCCGATCGATGCACCGCGGGGGACCATCAATGGTGACCATCCAAGTCTATCGCCGCTGATCCGAGCGTCTAGCGATGAGGACTCAGCAAAACTGGAATCGAGGATACTCTTCGGCTATTAATGCCAGTTCTTTCAGAAATCGGCAGCACTAGCTGCCGGTTTTCTTTTTATAAATAACGACTCACCTCCTCCGCTGCTTCACCTACTATTTCTGCTTCAGTTTGGTCAATTAGCGACTTCTGGAGCTTAGTTAAGACGCTAAAAATCTCCGTGGCCGAGTAGCCCTTTTTAATGATTTTTTCGGCTTCAATTAAAACCTGGTTATGCTCGGTTGAGCTCTTCTTAAGTGCCTGATCAAAGATTTTTAAAAATGGATGGGCCATATAGCTGCCTACTATAGTGAAATAATCCTCTTTTGGCTAGAGCTAGTACTAAATTTGCTGTTTACCACTTACCGACATACAATTACCTCCATGCCAGAACTCCCCGAAGTCGAAACCGTGCGCCTGCAACTCTTGTCTAAAATAAAAAACAAGCAGATTAAGAATGTTCAAGTTTTAAATGAAAAAACTGTTCGAAGTAACAATAATTTTTCTAAAAAACTTAAGGGTAAAATATTTGCTGATATTGACCGTGTTGGTAAATTAATGATTTTTTCATTCAAAAATGAAGCGGATCTTTTCCTGCTAGCGCACCTTAAAATGACTGGGCAGTTTTTCTTTGTCGACAAAAAACAGAATGTCAGTGGTGGTGGTGGACATTCCATGACTGACGCAGACCAAAGTGATCTACCAAACAAACACACACGAGTAGCTTTTTATTTTACTGATGCTTCTTCCCTTTTCTTCAATGACATGCGTAAGTTTGGTTACATTGAATTAGCTAATACTGAATGGGTCAAAAAAACAAAAGCACGTTTTGGCCCAGAGCCAATTACGGTGGGTTTTGACAATATAGCCTTTGCCACTAAGCTTAAAAATAAAAATCGTGGTATTAAAGCAGTACTTTTAGACCAAACCTTCATCGCGGGACTTGGCAATATTTATGTAGATGAAGCTTTATTTGTCGCCAAAATTAATCCGGAACGCAAAGCAAACACCATCACCCAAAAAGAAGCCTTTGCAATTGCAAAAGCGAGCGGGGCGGTCATGAATAAAGCGATTAGTGTTGGTGGCACTACTTTTCAACATTTTAAAGATACTGGTGGTAAAAATGGCAACTATACTGACTACCTAAAAGTGTTTGGTAAACATAAAACCCCATGCTCTAGATGTAAGACCACTATCCTAAAAATTCGTGTGGCTGGGCGAGGAACTCACTATTGTCCAAATTGTCAAAAATAGCCTATGGAAATAAATATTAATAAAAGTTGGAAAAGAGAATTAGCCACAGAATTTACCCAACCATATTTTGCTGAATTAAGAGCAAAAGTGGACGCTGCCTACTTAAAATCCCAAAAGATTTTTCCTCCAGCTAAAGAATTATTTACCGCTTTTTCTTTATGTCCTTTTGAGAAAGTGAAGGTAGTGATTTTAGGGCAAGATCCCTACCACGGTAGTGGTCAAGCTCATGGACTTTCCTTTTCCGTACCCAAAGGAATAAAAATCCCCCCTTCCTTAAAAAACATTTATAAAGAATTAGCCGAAGATGTAGGTGGGACAATAAAAACTAATGGTGACCTAAGTGACTGGGCCAAACAAGGAGTGCTATTACTCAATTCAACCCTGACAGTCGAAGTTAGCCTGCCCGGATCACATCAGGGCTGGGGTTGGGAGACTTTCACTGATGCGGTAATTCATAAAATTTCTACGGAAAAAAGTCAGGTCGTATTTCTACTTTGGGGAAAATATGCTGCCGCTAAAGTAAGTTTAATTGACCCCAATAAACATCAAATTTTGATTGCTCCTCACCCTTCGCCTTTTTCAGCCTATACCGGGTTTTTTGGCTGCAAGCACTTTAGTAAAACCAACCATTATTTACAACAAACAGGGCAGAAACCGATCGATTGGTAATCAAATATTAAGACACTACTACCCTTCCATAAAAGGAGTATAAGGAGAATGTAGACATCTATCTAAAAAATTAATTACGACTATGAAAATTTTAGTTATAGTTTTAGCGGTAATTATCGTTATAATGGCAATATTATTTTTTGTACTTGAGCCATCTCCTAGGTCCGAGATGAATATTCCAAAAACCTCACTTTATGAATCACAATACATGAATCAAGCAGTCGCCGTTGAGACCCAAAGTTTCAATCTCATTTTATGATTATATTACCCACCTTTGAGGCCTTAGGTACCAAGTGGTTAATAGAGATTTTTGATGACTTAGGTAAAGAAGAGTCACAAATAACCTATGAAGGTCTGGCACTTTTTATAAAGAAATTTGATGATCGTTACTCTCATTTTAAACACAAATCAATTATAAATAATTTAAGCGATTCAGGATTTTTACTTGAGCCTGATCAAATGACTATCGACCTACTAGAATACGGCCTTAATCTCTATCATCAAACTAATGGGGTATTCAATTTCCTCAGTGAGAACACTTTAAGCATGGGTGGTTACAATGCTATTTATTCGAGTAGTCCTATCGACAATTCCGTCAATATCCCCGATCCCACCCAGGTTTTAACTATTTCGAAGGAAAAGATTCTGTTAGTCAAAGGTCAGATTGATATTGGTGGTTATGGCAAAGGTTACCTGATCGATCTTGTAGCGAAAGAATTAAAAGATACCTACCAAATTAAGGAATTTATTATTAACGGTGGTGGTGATATGTACGCCACCACTCAAAAGGGCCGACCAGTAAAAATTTATCTAGAGCACCCCACAGTCCAAAACCTTATGATTGCTGAGACGACACTTTGTAACGAAGGGTTTGCGGCCAGTAGCACATCTACTCGTCAAAGCGAGACAGATAGTAGAATTCACTCTCAGATTATAGATCCTAAAACGGGAGAAAGTCACAACAATGCTTTAGGAGTGTTCATCAAAGCCCCAACAGCAGCTGTGGCTGATGCTTGGGCCACCACGCTATTAATTTCCACCCCTGACCATCACCTACCGTCTCTTGAAAAACTAGCTATTAAAGTAACCACTTATAGTGAACAAGAAAAAAACTTCCGGGAATGGGGAAGTTTTTTCTAAGGTTTTTTTAGAGCAACTAGAGCAATATGGTCACTGTATTATAACTGACCTCGAGAGTACCAGACTCTACTACCCCAAACTCTTGCTTAGTGCCATCCACTAACCGGACAGTAATTAATCCTGTCTTTAAAACAGAAACAATTGGGGCATGGTCGGCTAAAAGCGTCATCTCCCCTTCACTACCCGGCACAGTCACAGACACTACCTCGTCGTCAAAGACAGGGCCGTTTACTTTAGAGATAGTTAGTTTTAATAGTTTTTGTGTAGCCATAATGTTTTTTTAAATTACATTTCAATAAATTTCAAAGATTTGAAAACTTCACTCAGGTAACCTGTCTCCAGACTTATAAGATCTACGGCTGACTGCACATACACTACAAAACTTTTATCTTTAGCTAAAAATTTATATGCATAGTAGTAACCGTAATTAGCACCAGCAGTAACATGTGCTGTCCTCTCTAAATACTCCCAACCTTCAGGCATTTCCATGTTTGGCAAAATTCCTACTTCACAGAAGTAACTGTAGCAAACAGGCAAACTCTCACCAGTTTCATCATCAATAAGTTGTTCAACATAAATAATAAGACGATCTCCTGGCTCCCTGGGCACATCTAATGTATCCCCCATGTCTATTAACAAACCGTGCCAGTTTCTTGGAGTAGGATTCCACGCTGTCACATCTTCCCACTTTTTTTCTTCTGGTATTGAAGAGGTAAAACGCACAGACTGATTTTCCCCAAGAGGTATAACTATTTGTTCATCTTTCCAGCCTAGTTTTTGATTATGAATTTGTTCTGGTTCCTCTGCCGAAACATTTGTAGATTCTGTAGCCTGAATACTTCGATCATTTTCAAGGTCGTTACTTTGTACTGATTCAATAGGAGGATTATTACTTTTATCACCCAAGTCTTGCTGTAGAGATATTGAGTAAGCGAAATAACCTAGCCCAATAATAAGGCCAATTATGATTATGATTGCGATTTTAGTATTTTTACTCATAGATTTTAATTCAGCGTATGTTACTTGCCTTGAGAGTTAAAAGAATAGCTTAGATGCGCGGCGAACGAGGAAAATAATGTGAGGTGTAGAAGACTACAGCGAGCATTATTTTCCGAAGTTCAACAAAGCAGATTGGCTATTATTTTAGCTCGTCACTTCATCTATAGAGCCTTTCATGTAGAAAGCCTGCTCATTCTTATCATCATGCTTTCCATCAAGAATCTCACCAAAGCCTCGTACAGTATCAGCCAAAGTAACATACTTACCAGGCGCACCAGTAAAGACTTCAGCTACTGAGAAAGGCTGACTCATGAAGCGTTGAATTTTTCGCGCTCGATATACAGTTTGTTTGTCATCTTCTGACAGTTCTTCGATACCCAGGATAGCAATAATGTCTTGCAAGTCTTTGTAACGTTGTAATACCATCTTTACTCCTTGAGCGACACGGTAATGCTCTTCACCAACAATCATTGGATCTAGAGCTGAAGAGTTACTTTCTAGCGGATCGATTGCCGGATAAATACCAAGTGAAGCTAGTTGACGAGAAAGTACTACCGTCGAGTCGAGATGAGAGAATGTCGTAGCTGGTGCCGGGTCAGTAAGGTCGTCAGCTGGCACGTATACCGCCTGCACAGAAGTAATCGAGCCTTTCTTGGTTGAGGTAATACGTTCCTGCATCTTACCCATCTCCTCAGCCAAAGTTGGCTGATAACCTACCGCTGAAGACACACGTCCTAGGAGGGATGATACTTCTTGTCCAGCTTGAGTAAAACGAAACACATTGTCCATAAAGAAAAGAACATCCTTACCACCCTGATCTCGCAGCGCCTCAGCCATTGTGAGACCAGTCAGTCCCACTCGTGCTCGCGCTCCTGGCACTTCATTCATCTGACCAAACACTAGAGCCGTTTTATCAAGTACGCCAGATTCTTTCATCTCATGATAAAGATCGTTTCCTTCACGTACACGCTCACCGACTCCAGCAAAAACAGAATACCCGCCGTGTTCTGAAGCTACGTTGTGAATCAACTCTTGAATCAACACCGTCTTCCCTACTCCCGCTCCACCAAAGAGCCCGACCTTACCTCCCTTGACGAATGGTGCCAGGAGGTCAACGGATTTAATACCAGTTTCAAACACTTCAGTGGTCGTGGATTGTTCAACAAAAGCCGGGGCTTCCTGGTGAATTCCTCGCACTGGAGCGCCAGTGATTTCACCTTTTCCATCAAGTGTCTCCCCAAGCACATTAAACAAACGTCCGAGGGATTTTTCGCCCACTGGAACAGAAATAGCCTGACCTAAGTCAGTCACTGTCATTCCCCGCTCCAAACCTTGCGTGTCTTGCATCGCAATCGCTCGCACTCGATCTAAGCCAATGTGCTGCGCTACTTCAAGGGTAATTGTCTCGTCTTTAGACTTAGACACCTTAAGGGCGTTAAGTAGTGCTGGAACACCACCTTCAAAGTGCACGTCTACAATTGGACCGACGATTTGTGTAATAGTTCCTGTTTTCATAATGTTTGTTTAATGATTGTGCTTGGTTGTTGATAAATTTTTCTCATTGTCTCAATATTTGATTGTTTTTATAAACTTGTGAGACGACCCGAGAGGCACGAAGCAATAATTTTTTTGGATGAGGTGTACTTAGTGGTACATTGAATTCAAAAAAATTGAAGCGACAAAGCCTATGGGGTCGTATCGCAAGTTTATTTTTTCATAGCTTCCATACCGCCCGTAATTTCAGCCACTTCGGCGGTGATAGCAGCTTGTCGTGCTTTGTTATAAACCAAAGTCAACGCCTTAGCTACCTCCTTACTCTTATCGGTCGCATTCTTCATCGCCACCATACGAGCTGAGTGCTCAGAGGCCTTACTCTCAAGCAGAGAATGGAAGATAAGCACTTGCACTAGCTGCGGAATTAAAATGTCTAAGACTGCGGTAGGGTTTGGTTCAACGGTATACTGCAGCGCCACCTCCTTTACTACCCCATCATCACTAAATTTACCAGTCTTTGGACGAATACCTAGCATAATGGCTTTAACCTCTTCTGGCTTTAGTGGTAGCACTTGTCGCTTAGTGGGTAATTGTTCGAAGGTAGAAATAAAATTCTGGTAAATTATCTCTACACTGCTGTAAGTCTTGCTAGCTGAGAAAGCTTCCGTGACCACCAATGCTATGTCCGTCACATCAGCGATAGTGACACCATCACCAATGTTCAAATAATTTGCTTTAACTTCTATCTTCTCCCGCTCAGCAAACTCAAACGCCTTGCGTCCAATAGCCACCATATCGAATTGCTCTCCATTTTTGCGCATTAATTCTACCTGACGCAGTACGGC
Organism: Minisyncoccota bacterium; assembly: GCA_035324355.1. GTDB lineage: Bacteria > Patescibacteriota > Minisyncoccia > Phycocordibacterales > UBA918 > OLB19. The sequence goes on along the minus strand of DAOLBU010000035.1, from coordinate 1,804 downwards.
ACTATTAACACTCCCAGCTAATCCCTTATCGCTCGTCACCACTACCACTAATTTTTTGCCTAGAGGACGAATTTCAGAGAGCGAGTGCTCAGCAATATCTCGCGTAGTCGAGAGACGTGACAAAACTCGCATCGCTGCCCGTACATACGGACGGCTTTCAAAAGCTCGCATTTGGCTTTTGCGCATCTTCACCGCCGAAACTGACTCCATGGCCTTAGTCACTTTGCCAGTTTTTTTGGTAGAGATTATTTTGTTTTTAATTTGTTTAAGTGCCATATGGAATATTTATTTTCTCCTTACGGGAGAAACTTTAACCTAACTTGCTGAGGGATAAAAATGTCCGTGACTATCTTTAAAGTCAGTAATTGATTGCTTCATTTTTACTTGCAGCTCATCACTAAGCGCTCGCTCAGTCTCTATCGCAGTTAGGATTTCTTTTCGGTCTCGTTCAATGAACTCATGGTAAGCCTTTTCAATCTTCTGCACTTCTTCAGGCTTGGCATTATCCAAGAGACCATTGTTAGCGCCAAAAATAGAAACTACTTGTTTGTAAAATGGCATTGGGTTATTTTGCTTTTGTTTAAGCAACTCCACATACTTACGCCCACTATCGATACGCTTTTTAGTATCTTCATCAAGATCAGAGGCAAACTGCATAAAGGCTTCAAGTTCCCGGAACTGCGCTAGTTCCAAACGGATTTTTCCAGATACCGCTTTCATTGCCTTTGTCTGAGCACTACTACCTACACGTGATACTGAAATACCAACGTTGAGCGCTGGACGGATACCTTTGTTGAATAGTTCACCCTCAAGGAAAATCTGACCATCAGTAATGGAAATCACGTTTGTTGGAATATAAGCAGACACGTCTCCTTCTTGAGTTTCAATAATCGGCAAAGCAGTGATGGACCCGCCACCTAATTCCTTAGACAACTTAGCTGAACGCTCTAGCAATCGTGAGTGAAGATAAAAGATATCTCCTGGGTAAGCTTCACGTCCTGGTGGACGACGAAGCAAGAGTGACATTTGTCGGTAAGCCACAGCGTGCTTGGAAAGGTCATCAAGAATAATAATGACGTCTTTTCCTTGCTCCATAAAATATTCGCCGATAGCCATGCCGGTAAACGGTGCCAAGAAAAGCATCGGTGAGGCCTCAGAGGCAGAAGTAGCTACAATCGTAGTGTATTCCATGGCTCCGGCGGCTTCTAGCTGACCCATGATGTTGGCAGTCTTAGAACGCTTCTGGCCGATAGCGACGTAAATACAAATTGGGCGTTTTTCCTTTGGTTCGTACTTTTGGTTGATGATGGTATCAATCGCGATGGTAGTTTTCCCAGTACCACGATCACCAATAATTAATTCTCGTTGTCCGCGACCAATCGGAATCATTGAGTCGATAGCTTTAATGCCGGTATGAATTGGTTCGTTCACACTTGAACGATCCATTACACCATAAGCGACTCGCTCTACTGGCATGGCTTTTTTGGTCTCAATCGGACCCTTGCCGTCGATGATTTCTCCCAGGGCATTCACTACTCGCCCAACAATAGCCTCACCAACCGGTACTGACAAAAGCTTTCCGGTTCGGAAAACTGTCATCCCTTCTTTCACCAAACCACTTTCACCCAAAATCACCGCTTTCACGCTTTCTTCCTCAAGGTTGAGGACCAAACCGTAGAGCACATTACTCTCTGCCAAGGTATCAGCCAAAGCCAAGCCATCGTGAGTGGCAAAGACCACCATCTCCATCATCTGGGCTTTGAGTAGTCCGTCGATTTCAGCCACACCGTCACCAACGTTAGTG
>DAOLBU010000034.1:0-8732 GCA_035324355.1 Minisyncoccota bacterium | reverse complement strand
AAATGTTTCATTGTTTTCTATTTTAGAGTGTTCGGTTTCAAAGGTGAACTCGGGTCCCCCACAATAAACCAACAACTGACTGGAGTAAGAGATGAAATCTATCCAAAAGTTTGACGACCTAGTTGTGAACTTCGTCAAGTTCATGACAGCTGGGTTCATTCATACCAAGGCTGGAAAGTTGTTCCTTGGCCTAGCCTTGGTCGGCCCACTGACCTTCATCCCAACTGTGTGGGTGGCTTGGACGGCTGTGAACATAGACTCTCTCAGGACACTGACCTGGCCACTAATGGTACTGGTCAACATCGCTGTTCTGGTTGGTCTTTGCTACTCCGGTGACTGGCGACTACGACTCAGCATAGTGCTATGGATCGCACTCATGACTCTGGTCTGGTTGGCAACCGTTTTCCGTTAAGACCATCGCATACCCGCAAAAGCACCCGCAAGGTTCGCTCTGCGGGTTGCTTTTTTATACACAAACACGAATTTGTTTAACAATCTGGTTCCAATTCGTACTACATAGGTCACAAAATAAGAAGTAAAATTTACCAACGTATTGTAGGACACCAAATAGCGTGTTCAGAACTTTGATATAATTTAAATATGAATAAATTTTCAATACTTGGAGAGATAACCGCACTAGATGGTAAAAGAGATGAGCTGGCACTAATTTTACAAGATGCCGAAATCTTATTACTAAAAAATGATTTAGGTTGTCAGGTTTACTCAGTCAACATTTCAGAAGAACATCCTAATAGTGTCTTTGTGTATGAAATATGGGATGATGAAAAATGCCACGAGAACAGCTTACAGAATGATGAAGTTCTGTCACTAATAATGACAGCGAAGCCAATAATTTCAAATATGAAACGGTACTTCACTTTTACTTCCATTTCTAAACAATAAGACTGTTTCCTTCATTTGTAATGTAGTAGCGTTGAGGCAGTTCTTAAAGCCACGCTCGTGCGTCACAAATTGAAACTTTGTACGATATTATTCTGAGGTTTCTGGGGTTTCATCATCAGTGATGACATTCTCTTCTGTAGTTTCTGTACTGTCTATCTGAGTCTCTTCAGACGCATCTGCATTTTCATCAGACATCTCATCTTCAAGTATATCTTCAGATTCTGGATCCTCTACAGCGTTAGCTACCTCCTCAGCCAAAGCTTCATCTGTAATATCGGCGATTACTTCTTCAATTTGTTCATCGGTAGCAATGATTGTTTCAGTTGCGATGATCGCTACTCCACTTCGATTTCCACTACCCCCTCGTCTATTGAGCGTTGGGCGTTCAGATTCGGGTAATTTCAAAACAGCTTCATCAACTGCCATCAACGTCGTCTTGTATTTAATTAGTACTTGTTTCAATCGTTCTAATCCTTCAACGAGTTGGGCACGTTGGGTATTCGTTAGCTTAGCATTTTGGGCTATTTTAGCAGTCGTGTTAATTGAGTCTATTTGACTTACAATCTTTATCTGCGCTGCTGCTGCAGCTTCTGGAGATAATGTTCCAGCTTTCACTTGGATGTCGATTTCTGCCAATTCTGCTTCCAGAGCGGCTACTTCATCATGTACTTCAGCAACATACTCGATAACGTCTGGCTGAAACAAAAACCAAACGATTGTAGCCAGTACGATTACTCCAACTCCTATTAAAACTTTATTCATAAGCCTATTTTATATTGTAAATTTAAATATAATATTGTAATTATATATCTATTTTAAGTTTGACGTTCATATCAGCTATTTCTTACAGACTTTTTGCAATTTGGTGAATTGGGGATACGTTAAATCCCAGGTCCTTCCTGGGAATTTAAAAATTTTTATTACAATGAACTACCCCGATGCAAGCATGCGGGGTAATTTTCTGGAAAATACTTAAAATCCTTGGACTAATTCTACTAATAGCGTTTGGAATATTTATGATTCTCTTAGGCGGATATGACGATAGCCCCGGTGCTCAGTGTCTTCGACTGATTGGCGTCATTATTGGTATTGTCTGTCTGGTCAATGTATAGACGCGGTAAGGAAAATTAATACTACTTTTTGCTGAAATCCCGAATGATTTCCTTTTCGTTTTTGGCGTCGAGGGACTTTTTGAATCTGGTGCCCTTCTTCCCTTTTACTCTAGCTTCACATTCATTCCAGGTCTGGTGCACTTTTACTACCCCATCAAGTAGGCTGACATAAGAGAAGGCTTTTAGAGATTGTCGCTTTCTGGCATCACTGCGTTCTTGTGCTTTGGTTTCATCATAAGTTGTGTTTGAAATATCAAATCCATAATCTGACACGGGACCAGAAAAAAGCTTGAAGGTTTTATTTACAGCAAAATCTGAAGCAATAGTGTCCGCTCTTTCGTTACCAATTATGCCGACATGTCCTGGGACTTTATACCATTCTATCTGTACTTGCTTTAAGAGTGGAAGTAGCTCTTGCCACAATTCTTTATTTAAAACGTCACCATTAGCTTTTGTTTTCCAACCGTTTTTGACCCAGCCAAATATCCAACCTTTAGCTCCCTCTACCACATACTTAGAGTCGGTATAGATTGATACGTTTGTAGCAGATTCTTTTACTGCCTTCAGTGCTTCTACTACTGCCCGTAGTTCCATTTCATTGTTAGTGGTTCGCTCTTTGTGTCCACCTACTTCAGTCACAATTTTGTCACGAAGAATAACAGCGCCATATCCCCCTGGTCCGGGATTGCCTTTGGCAGCTCCATCGGTAAAAATAATTGTTTTCGATTTCATGTTTTTCTAGTTTATCATGAACAAATCTATTTTGCGGTACTCAGCTAAAAAATTTTAAGGTTTTTAAAGCAAAACCACTGTAGAGTGTGTTTTATAAAATCAGCATGTACCCACAACTTTGGGTCGCTGCAGGAGTTTCCTATCCGGAACTAATTACACTTTTGATTGAGCTTGCGATTGAGCGTTTTAAGCGAGAACAGAAACTAAAGAGTTCAAATTAATACTGAAATCACATGGCGTGACAGGAAAAATTAGTTTGACCTAGTGTCATATGAGTGTTAAGATATTTAACCCTACAGTTTGGAGAATTCTAAGTGCACACATCGTTCGGAGTTTCGCTGGAGATGGTTTTGGTTGTGCTAATAATAATCATCTCGTTGGGGGTGATAATGTCTCGATGGTTATGGCATCTTCAGCGACGGAATGACCGACAGTTGGAAGACGAACGTCGTCGCCGTGAGACCTTGAAGTCGAAACCTCCTATTGCTGTTCTTCCGGAAAAAGCAGAGCAGGGTTCCATTCCTGCATTTCGACCAGATGGGGCGGTCTCTCAGATTGATGAATTGCTTAGCGGAGAAGTCGAAATTTCTTTCGACGATTCAGGCAACTTGTTTGCTGGTGCAAGCACGACAGAAACTACCCCAGAACCTTGGGTGGAGCAAATTGGCCATGAAACTGTTAGGAAGACATGGTGAATTTCCTGGTGACTTAAGGCAAAGAGGCCGACAGTCACCAGAGTTGAGCGCGCGGACATTCTGTTCGCGCGTTTTTATATTAATGAATCACAGTAAAAAGTTATAGATTTTGATATGAAAATACCTGCCAGCGTAGCTGGCAGGTGTCATCCGGCAGAACAAAGGAACAGGGCATTTACATCTTATCAGTCATTGTCTTCAGCTATGGTTGCTGAGACTTGGTCATATCTTTCGGTCCACACAAGTTCCCAGCCACGGCGTACAGCCATGTATCTCCCGACTAAAAGCTTGGGAAATTTTTCGATACAGGCCAACCAAAAAATGCTTTCGAGAGCATCTTTTTCTAACTCTAAGTGTCGCAATCGTGCCAGATTAGCACTTATTGCAACTTTAGTAACCGATTTTGAGTATGCGGCATTAGCAGCAAGCCACTCGGACACTTTTTCATCGAAGAGATAGTAAATTTTCCTCATCTTCATGTTCGCCACACCGACGAATTCATCATCTCGGCGTCGATGGTAAAGAAACGGCTCAACTGAATTTATCATTTCTTTTGTTACTTTTCGAAGCGAGGCACGACTTATATTTATTTCAAACACGACAATCTCCCTGAATGTTCTAGAAAGAACTAACCAAACTTTCCTTTAAGTTTAAATTACCATAACATTTTAGTTCCTGACTAAAAATAAATACGTAAGTATTGTATAATTCACTTATATGAACAATAAAAATATACTTTTTGGCCTTACTTTATTCATTCTGGGCGGCATTGTTGTTTACTACATTTCTAGCAATGACTCTGACATTCATCATGTTATGACTGAGGAAAAGGTAGATAATTCTCATACTCATGACCATCAAATGTCTGGCCATTTGAACAGGGACAATGCTGAATCTGAACATGGTATGGACCATATGATGGCCATGACAGTAAATAGCGAGCAAGAATTTATTGAAGGGATGATTCCTCATCACCAGGAAGCGATTGATACTGCTACAGAAGTTTTGGCACGTGGAGGCACGACTCAGTCAATGAAAAATTTAGCTGAAGCTATTATTGTCGCTCAAGAAAAGGAGATTAGTGATATGAAACAGTGGTATCAGGATTGGTACGGTAAAGCATATGAAAGCCAGAATGAATATAACCCTATGATGCGTGAACTGACCAATTTATCTGGCGTGGAATTAGATAAAGCTTTCCTGGAGGATATGATTCAACACCACATGGGAGCAATTATGATGGCTGGTAGCGTCAAGCCCTATATTGAACATGAGGAAATGGAGACAATTACCCAAAATATTATTTCTAGTCAAAATGCCGAAATTGTAGCGATGAGACAAATTTTAAAAGATTTAATGACTCCTTAAGCGAAGGTGTCTCTGTACTCACTCTGAACTTTTTCACTTCGTTTAACTGAGTAATAGAAAAACTATTATTTTTTTTAAACATTTAGAGAGAAATCATTTTATCTATTAAAGACCTCCTGTAGGTGCTTCATTTCTCTAAAATGGTGTCTTTTGGGTATGCTATTCTTAAATTATGTTACCTTTTGAATCATTTTTCTTTATCCTTTTAGCGGCGATGGCTTTTACTCAGCTTTTTAATCGCATGCGCATTCCATGGGTCGTGGCTTTGATTGTTGGCGGCATGATTGCCGGGCCGGGTATTCTTGGTTGGTTTGAGACTGATGCAACGCTGAATTTTCTGGCCAACATCGGCTTAATCTTTCTGATGTTTATGGCTGGTCTCGAGTCCCCTCTTTCCTCGGTCAAAGGTTTGGGGCGAAAAATTTCTATTACTAGTTCTCTAGTGGGACTGGTTCCAGCTTTGGTGGGATTCGGAATCATTCTGGCTTTTGGTTACTCTCTTATGACTGCCATTTTGATGGCTATTTTGTTTATGTCTTCAGCAGTTGCTTTACTCATTCCACAATTTCAAAAACACAAAATATTAAATTCAGAGCTCGGCCGGATTATTGTAATTTCAGCTGTAGTCGTGGATATTGTCAGTCTCGTCCTGCTCTCACTTTACTTACAAGTGACTGGTCCCGGATTGTCTTTTGGTACTCTTGTGACTTATATCGCTATCTTGGTCGCTGTATCGGCTATGTATTGGGCCATTCCCCACCTTCGCTGGTTGGCTCTTAGTGGAGAGTATGCCGAAGAACATGATCTTTATGAAAAAGAGCTTCGCTTCATAATTTTGGTTATGATTGGCTTTGTAGTATTTTTTGAACTGGTGGGACTTCACGCTATCGTGGCAGCTTTCTTTGCGGGATTAGTTCTATCAGGCTCAATTAAAAGTCAGTTAATTAAGGCGAAGCTTCATGCACTTAGTTATGGTTTTTTTGTTCCAATATTTTTTGTGGTTGTTGGCGCTACGGTAGATTTAAAGATTTTTGTTGAGAGTTGGAATACTTTCAGTTTGACTTTGGCAGTGGTTTTAGGTCTCATAATTAGTAAATATTTGTCGGGCTATATAGCTGGAAAAATTTTAGGTTACGATCGAACTGAAAGTAGTTTTATCGGAGTATCAATGATTCCTCAATTGTCGACTACTTTAGCTGTCGCTTTTTTAGGTTTTGGACAAGGTCTTTTGCCAGCGGAAATACTTGCTAGTGTTATCGCTATGGTTATTATTACACCAATAATCGCCCCGATCATGAGCGAGCGCCTGGCGCCTCGCCTAACTGCCCACCACTATACTGGTTACATTGAAGAAAATTCTAAACCTTTGGATGAAGGAAAATTATAGTTTCAATCCTTCAAACGAGGGGGAACCTTTGTCGCCTATAATTAGCTTTATAGTACGAAATAAGATATTTATATACTGAAGTTAGGGTCTATTCGTTCAGCTTATCTAGTACTGAGGTAATAGTTTTAAGTAAATATAAGTCAATCACTTCTTGGTAACCCTGAGCATTAAGATGTATGCCATCTGGTAACCGATTGCCACTCTTGAGGAAGACTTCGGTTGTAATAAAAGGGACTAGTAAAATGTTATGGGTCTCTGCTAGGTTAGAGTAGATGGAGTCAAACCTTTGTTTGTAACCAAGTCCCAGATTTATGGGTGCTTGCATACTAAGAAGAATTACTACCGGAGGATTATTTCCCGACTTTAGGGTATTAATAGTGTCATTAATATTTTTCTCGGTTTCCTCAATTGGTAGTCGCCTAAGGGCATCGTTTCCACCAATGCCTAAAAGGACGATGTCCGGATTTTGTTCTCTAATGAATTCCGCTCGCTCAAGATTACCTCGTGTCGTCTCGCCACTAACTCCAGAGTTTATGATTTTTATATCATAGTTTTGGGCCAACAGCGCTTTTTCTAGCAAAGAGGGATAAGATTCATTGATTGGTACGCCGTATCCAGCTGTGAGGCTGTCACCAAAGGAAATTATTTTGATAGCCTCATCACTTTCACTTACTCTGTCGGGTAAATTAGCAATAATGCCCTGGTCTTTTTTGGGCCACAGCCAATAACCTAAGAGTAAAAGGATAACGACAATTAAAATAATAATTTTAGTCATTGCTTTCATAAGATAATAAGGCTCTAAGGGGCATTGTATCAGTTTTAAATAAAAAGAGTCCAATTACACCGACTAACGTTACTATTAAACTCAAACCGATGATTAATTCTAGATTAAATAAGATTACAGTCTCAAGCTCGAGAAAAAATTGATTAATCAAAATAACCAGCACAATACTAACCACATATGAGAAGATGGAAGCAAAAAGAGTTAAGGAAATAGTCTCTGCTAAATAATGGAAGAGAACACTTTGGCGTGTTGCTCCTAAAGCTCTTAGTCTAGCTCCATCTCTTCGTCTTGCACCATAAGCTGACACGACTAGAGTAGCGATAAGTAAAGTGGCAATAAGTAAGGGTGGCAGCGTCACTATTAATATCAAAATCATGAGCGTATTGATAAGGCTTATCAGTGCGGGTCCCAGAGTCTTTGTTTCAAATATTGTGACGTTTGGCATCTCGCGAGCTAAGAACTGACCAAGGTTACTTTGGGTTACTTCATCAAGGTATGCATAACCAAAATAGATATTAGGAAACTTATCAATATCTTCCGGAGACAACACAAAATAAAAGAATGGTAAGCCAGAACGTGAGTCTGTCTGTCTTAAGCTCGTGACGGTACCAGAAACGGTAAAACCTTGTATTAAAAAAACTAATTTTGACCCAAGTTTAATGTTGGCACGTTTGGCTAATTCTTCATCTACTGAAATCTCCCCTGCCCTACCTTCATGCCAGACTCCACTACTAATTACTTCGCTACTTAATAATTCGTTACGGTCGGTTAAATTAAATTCGCGGCCCAGTTCACGATCAACATTCGGATTGTCGGCAGCTATTTCATCCTGGATTAAGATATTATCAATTTGTAAAATTCTTGCGCCAGTATTAGAAAATAGTTGTAATTCAGGAAAATTATTTTCCAACTCTGCTTTTTGTGAAGGTTGAACATCAAGGACATAGGCCGTTGGAACATTCTGATTTAAATCCCCCGTTAGGTAATTTTTTAGTGAAGTCTGCAGCAAACTTAGAGTACTGAGTGCAGTGAGTGCTATAAGCAGTGAAGTAAAAGAAATAATCCCAAATAAACCATCCGCTTTCTTTTGGCTAATGATGTGACTGACAGCAGTGCCAAATTTAGACCGATTTTGGTATAGCCAGTTTAGTAAAAGTGCAAACAGTGCTGCTGTTAATACATAGATAACTACAATAATACCAATAGAACTAACCCCTTCCTTGAGGCTATCTAGCAGATAGGTCGCTAAGATTACTAGTGGAAAAAGCGTTGAGAGAGTAATAACAAATAACGATGTGAATTGCTGCTGGCTTTGATTGTCCGTCTCTCCTCCAATTAAAATTTGTTTGGGATTTAAAGCAAAGGTTTTCCGTACTGCTGGGACAAAGGAGGCGATGGCAATGGTGCTGATTAAGGTGAGACAGATGAAAGCATTTTGGGCTACTGCTGGAATGGGTAAATTTATCAAAAACTCTGTAGCAATGTATTGATTTAGTCCAAGAAAGGCGAAGAAGCCAATTAAGGTACCAATAATTCCGGCCAGCAGGACTGTATAAGCTAGTGTAGAGCCCAAAATGGCCACTAGGAGGTTTTTACGCAGTCCCAAGGCCAGGAATATAGCCAAACTCTTTCTTTCAGTGGTAATCAAGTACAGAGTACTAGAGTAGACGTTAACAGCTGCTAAAATGGCAGTAATTAAAACTGCTACGACTAAAAAGTCGGTTACTAAACGTAACCCAAATAGCAGACCC
>DAOLBU010000033.1:0-8805 GCA_035324355.1 Minisyncoccota bacterium | reverse complement strand
TGACGGTGCGGAATTAAGAGAGATAGTGTTCGGATATTGGGGTTAATGTGGGTATTTAATCCAAATTATACTTTACTGATATAAAAAAGTGTTGTCAAGGCCAAAAAATGTGCAGTAGCGAAATCCCTATTTGGCTTTGGCATTAGAATTAGGACACCAGTAAAGTAGCTACTTCTGTCACGTCCCCAGCCCCCATAACTAACACGACACCGTCTTTGGGAGTTATCTCTTTTACCTTTAAAGCAGCCGCACTGTGCGTCTCAAAATACAAAGCCTCGGTACCAGCCCGATTAATCGCTTCCACCAACGCTTCACTATTTACTCCACTAGTATCTTCATTTCGAGCCCGATAAATTGGCAACATAATGACACGATCTGCTTTAGCTAAAGCAGAAACAAACTCCGCAAAAAATTCTTTAGTTCTTGTATATAGATGAGATTGAAAAACTACAGTTAGGTGATTGTCTTTATATTTTTCCCGCGCTCCAAGAATGGTCGCTCTGATTTCTGTTGGATGGTGTCCATAATCATCGTAGACAGGCACCTTACCAAAATCATTCACAAAATCACCCTTGTATTCAAACCGTCGCCAAGTGCCGGCAAAATTTTCTAAAGTTTTGCTCGCCTCTTTAGTATCGATACCTACCACTTGCCCGACAGCTTTAGCTACCGCCGCATTTAAAAGATTATGCATCCCTGGTTGCTTTAAAGCTAAACCAAGGTCTATATGTGGACGATAATCGACAATAGTCGCTTTCACTCCTTCCAAAACTGGCTTAATATTTGCCTGACTAGTATCAGCTACCACAAAGCCGTCTTCAGGTACTGCTAGGGCCAACTCTCTAAATGCCGCCTGGACATCACGGAGGTCCTGATAATAATCCACGTGCTCAAATTCTAGATTAGTAATCACCAAAATGTCGGGTTTGAGATAAAGAAAGTCTCGCTTGTATTCACAAGCTTCGACAATAGCGTATTTGCTTTTACCGGCGCGAAAATTACTCCCTGTTTTACTCCTAAGCGAACCAACGATAACTGTCGGATCTAACCCAGCCTCTTCAAACACATCAGCCAACATGGCGGTCGTTGTAGTTTTGCCATGAGTTCCCGAAACCGCGATTAAATAGTACTCATTGGCAACCAAGCCTAAAGCTGAAAAATAATTTAGCATCGGCACTCCCAGTTTTCGCGCTGCCACCATTTCTACATGATCCTCGGGCATCGCTTCGGTATAAACAACCATATCAATATCCGGTGTGATATTGCTCGCTTGTTGTTCAAAAAATAATTCCACTCCTAACTTAGCAAGCTTATCAGTAATAATTGATTGCGCTCGATCACTACCAGAAACCTGCTTGCCTTCATGCACAAAAAAACGCACCAAAGCGGACATACCAATTCCTCCGATGCCAATAAAATGAACCCTCGCGGTATTTTCAGGGATTTTAGTAACCTTATTGATTAATTTCATAGCCTTAATTAGGATTAATTATACAACAAAAAATTCCGCCTTTAAACAGTCACGTCACCTCTCTGAGGGAGGCTAAGCCTCCCTCAGAGAGGTTTTTTACTTGCTTCATTCCACTGCCCTAGTCTTGTTCGATGCTCTTCAAAAGACGAAAAAATTCGGCTAAATTCTGCCTGATCTAGAACCGACTCTGCAATACGACTTTTTTCTTGACCCGCATATACTCTAAGACTCGTATACGGATTCTGCATAATTGTTGTTAATAAATTTTTAGTCACAAGCTGACCTTTATCAAGCGCTGACCTGACTGGATTAAGATGGATGTATTCAAACATGTATTTTAGATACCTGTCGTCTGCAATATGTTTCGCTTGATACGTTCCTTGAAACAAGCTACCAGATCGATCATTTTGTAAATTGAAATATAAAGAATAGCCGGTACCAACTTTATGCATAAATCTGGAAATACCCTTTTCTGTAATCTCTTTTAAAATCAAATGGTAGTGGTTTGGCATAAGAGAGAAAGCTAATACTTTCACCAAAGGGTCTCGAGTTTGTTTTAACAATTCTGGAACCGTATAGCTACGAACTAGCTGTTGTACTTCAACAGGTTTAGTGTCATTCACGAGAACGAGTAAGAGCAAGAAGCGCTGAAAATCAAATTCATTATTATAAATGATACGCTTTTCTACTCCACGGTTGTAGACGTGATAATACTCATTGACCGCAAATTTTAACTTACGTGACATACCAGCACTCATTATATCGCACAAACGCCGGAGACATGAACGTACGATATGTTTTGAGGGAGGCTTAGCCTCCCTCAAATGTTTTTACACTATAGGTATTGAGAAATTTTACTACTTGAATAAAGGCCTCCCCTCTTTCTTCAAAGTTTTTGTAAAGGTTATAACTAGGTGCCGCTGGTGAAAGGACACAAGACTTACCTTTAGCAGTATACGCCAAAGCAAAAGCCACTGCCTCTTCCATCTTACTAGTACGCAAAATATTAAAGCCCGTTTCAGCAACTATCATCTGGTTACCACTATCAGGAAAAAGGATCAGATTCCGAACACCATACTCTCGTAAGGTCTTCTCCAAAGTCGAAAAATCATAGCCGCGGTCAACTCCACCCAAAATAATTGTGTCGACATTCTCGAGCGCTTTAATAGCTGCTATCGCTGACTCTGGGGTCGTGGAGATTGAATCATCATAAAATTCAATATCAGCAAAAGTACCTACGTGCATCAAACGATGTGGTAGGCCACTAAAATTTTCAACCACCACCTTTGCTTGTTCTTTGGTTACCCCAAAATGTTTAGCGGCTGCAAAAGCGAGACCCACGTTTGCTTTCATATGATCGCCACGCAGTGCTTTATTAACTATCAAGTCAGGCCAAGTGGGCGCCACTTCACTAATACCGTGATGTGTTTTGCTCCACTCCTCAAATTCCGGAAATCCTGGAGCGTAGATAAAACGGTCTGCTACTTTTTGGAAGCGAACCAGATTATGTTTGGCCGCATAATAAAGTTTAAGCGTGCCGTGATAATCAAGATGTTCAGGAAAAAGGGCGGTCAGCACAGCTGTTTTAGGTGACTCATCTAAATCTTCTAACTGATAACTCGACAACTCCATCACAAATAGTTCGTCTGGTTTTACCGGTTCCGCCAAAAGACTTTCTAAGGCCGGCTTACCAATATTACCTACTAAACGCACCTTCAGTCCGGCTATTTGAAGCATTTCGTAGATTAAGGTGGCCGTCGTGCTCTTACCTTTGCTCCCAGTGATGCCGATAATATTTTGCCTCGGGACGGCGCAAAAAAACATGTTGGTTGCAGTGGTAAATTGCCGCTTCAGTAGGCGTCCTGGTAGGCCAGCTGTTTTGATAGTTAGGTCATACTCGTCTTGCTTGTCCAAATAATCAGGACCATCGACCTGATCAGCAATACCAACTTTAAGTCCCGGATACTTTTCTTTAAGCCACGCCTCAGTCGCTTTACCTTCGCGGGCATACCCCAAAATCAGCACTGATTTCATACCCAAAAAACGAAATTGAGTAGGGACAGTTTTAGCTTGTTGAACTTTAAAAATTTCAGTCGACAAAGTAATTGTATCAAGTAGTGGAAGTAATTCTTGTAGCACTACCGTGTTCCCCCACTCCTTTTTTGCGAGCGATAGGGCGACTTGGGATTCTTCAAAAGTACCAACGCAGTCAAAGGGTTTCATTGTCCCAAAGCCGAGCAAGTCTTTGAATAGTGGAATCAAATTTGATTCTTCAAATAAGTTCCTCGGGAAGATTTTTAAGAGTTCAGCGGGTGGTAAAAAGACAGATAGCAGCAAGAAGGCAAAAGCACACTTCGGGCACTCGCCACACCACCTTTGTTCATCATGAGTGTGGGCAAAATTACGATTACAACTAGAAAAAGTTTGAAAATACTTTTGGCCTAATTTAGTAAACTGTTCGACAATCCGAATTTCGTAGAAAGGTCGTAGTAGTGAAAAGTAAGTAATATCAGCAGTCAGATTTTCTTTTACGTAATCTTGAAACAGAGTTTCAAACTCGACCGACTTACTCCACTGATGATTTACTTCCTCACCATTCTCGACAACGGTGCCAAAACTACTGCTGTATTCGTTACTGACCACGACATAAGCCTGCTTGGTTAAAGCCGCCTCAAGGATTCCTATGAAGGCGTAGATAATAGATATTGGCAAATGGCCGCTATAGCTGCCCGGAATACCCTCATAGATTTTTGGATCTAAAGTCCGAGACGTTACCAAAAGAGGAACCTCAGCTAGTGACCCTACGGCACGCGCCACAGGATACTCTTTCCCCGTCTCCAAGATGAAGCCCGTACGCTCGTACTCTTTAAGTAGCTCAAGAGCAATAATCGAGTCTTTTCCCCCACCAATGCCGACTAAGACTTTTTTAAAATTAGTTCCGATAGTGACCGACTTACGCTCGTACTCTAAGTCAGGAGTAAACTGAGCCATCAGCTGCTTATTTAAATTATTTCTATACAAAAACTCACTTAAGCCAGAAGTGTAAATAGTATTCCAAAAATTCGCTTGGGTGAAAGAAAGTTTAATTTCACTCTTAAACTCTGGCGGGCAAAATAGCTTGTAATAGCTAATACCTAGGATCAAATGCAAATCTTCTAAGATTGCGGTTTTAAAAGACTCCGGCAGAGCAACAAAATTTCCACCACTCGAAATCTTTATTTTTTCGGTAAATTCTATCGGTGCAGCTTCCTCAAAATTGGTACGGTAGGTAAAAATCAGCTCGCTACTTTGTGGCAAAAATTGACGCGAGAGAAACTCAAAACTAGTTGATTTTAGTGGGTTTTTTGCCACCTGATTCATCAATGAATCATACCGCACCTGGCCCAAAAAACAAAAACCGGGACTAAGGGGAAAAAGCAGCCAACAGTAGAGCTTGGCTGCTATAATTAAGCTACTTATGCAACCAAAAAAATTAGAACATTATAAATATTTCACCCTAATTGCCTGGACTGTCTGTATTGGTTTTGCTGGCTTTGTTGGTTTGCTAGCTCTTCAGGTTAATGATGCCATTAAAAATCTGGAGAGCAGTAGCGTCAGTTTTGAACAACGCCTACAGGATTTAGAGACAACAGTCCAAATCAATCCGTCATAACTTAACCACCAGATACACTGAACCCCGAGCATATTGCCCGGGGTTTCCATCTCCTTATGAAGCTTAGCGCATGATCCCCTACTAGCCTTCCGGCAGGTAGGTAAACAAAGCGGGGGGATAGTTTCGGTTCGAGTACTTTTCTTTCTTAGTATTTTGGAATACCAAGTACCCATTCCTGAGTGAGGCGAGAACCAGTCGCTCCCCCCCCAAGGACTTATCCAAACCGCTCCTGGTTGGCCCTCTGGCTTATCCGCCAGTGGCGACAAACCATTTTCGTCCAATACAGGCGGAAGTTCCTTTTTATATCTCATTTTCTTATTTCCCCAAAGTTTGCGACTGCAGTCGCTTGTTATCGGACTATATCCGTCCGAATTTCTTATACTCCCCCTAGCACATTAGCTAATCAACACTAGTGCCGGTCTGGGGAGTCATGTTATTGTGCTTTCCAAAAGACAGTATAAGAAAAATTCCCACTATAAATAGAACTCGGGAGTTTTCTCTTGCTCAAGTAAAGAAATACCGTACCCTTACATTTTTCCTGTGGATTTGCTATAGTAGCGAGCACGAAAGTGATGAAATAGAAGCCCTTGTCCGCGCTTAGCTCAGTTGGTAGAGCATTCGACTGATACTCGAAAGGTCCTAGGTTCAACCCCTAGAGCGCGGACAAGGGCTTTTATTGTGTCCACGCAATTTATAGTGTGTATTAGTTCAGGTTCTCTTCTTACAGAAGCTGTATACCTTGTCACTAATTATTCTCGTTCCTCGAAAATTAATAGGCAAGGTCTTGCGGAAGTATTTAAACACTTCCTCACTCTAGAGCGCGGACAAATTTCGAAAATCTTGCAAAAGCTCTTGCAAGGCTCCAGAACTATGACAAAGGGGTACCCTAGGCAACTTACCTAGGGTACCCCTTTGTTTGTACAGGATAATTTTATCTATCTCTGAAGATAGATAAAATTATTTATGATTATTGGTGATTTTAAGTGGTCTCTGAATTTAGCGATTACAAAAAGTCAGCCCTTTGAATTTAAAATTTTGACATGTGAAAAGCCGGGCCGATTCCAAATCAAATGAATGATAGGAATCGGTCCCGGCTTGGCGGCAGTCAGCGTTCCGGAAACAGCTCCGGAATCTCGTCGCCGCGGGCGACGGCTGCTTCGAAACGCTCCCGAAGGAGCATCTCGAAAGTGGTGCCAGGGGCGACGTGAGTCGCCTCATGCCTGGGTGCACTCTCACAGCGCACCAGGTGGCCATTGCGGTTTTCGACCGCAATGCAGCGACCGTCGGCATAGAAGCCGACAGGGGTGGTCACAGCCACCCAACCAAGGGCCGCAGCGGCCATGGATCCTACGGCTGCCAAAATGGCAGCCGTCGTCTTACGGAAGAACTGCTTCATAACCCCTCCTTTGGGGTTGCTGGATTCATTCATTATGATAGCACACTATGATATAAAAGTCAACTGTCTATTACCCTCTGATCGCCTTATTTTATGGGTTATACTAGAAGATATGTATAAATATCAATCCCAAATTGTATTTTTAATTACCTTCTTGCCGGCTATTGCCTATGCTCAAGGTACTTCGCTTCAAAATTTGTTTAAGAATTTACTGGAGTTTTTTTCGGGAGTCATTATTCCCTTTTTGTTTGGGATAGCCTTTCTATTTATAGTCATTAATGTCTTTCGCTACTTTATTTTAGGCGGCCACGATGAAGATGGCCAAAAGAGAGCCAAGGGTTTGGCTTTGTATGGAGTGGCCGCTTTTGTTTTTTTAGTAGTATTTTTTGGGGTGGTAAACCTACTTTCTGACGCAATTGGACTTGGGGGAGCAGAAGCTCCTTGTCCGGACTACATGGAAGGCCCCGAGGGATGTCAGTAATTTATGGTAAAATAGAACTAAGTTGTTTAAAAGAATTAATGAATAATATTATGGGAGTAGAAAAATATAACTCACATTCAGTAGCAAAGGGTTTTGAAGCTGTAATAAAACTAGGTCAGAATGGGGAAAGCGAAATTGACTCAGACGCATTAGAGAGAGTTGAAAAGAGAGAGGAGGAAATCACGGCAATTAAAAACGAACTCGATAGATTGAGAGAGGGTGCAGAAGAAAATAGCACTCTCATTAGAGTCCTAGAACAGTTGCTGCAAAATAAATATGGTGTTGATGATATAAATAACAGAGTCTCCCATTAAAAATGTAATGAAAAGCCGAGTCAGCCCCTAAGGGGCTGACTCGGCTTTTCATATCGTTAATCATCACAACAAACTCTTCCTCTTAGTGCTTTTCAAGCACACAAAAAACCGTCGAGCACCTCCTTTAAAGGAGGTGCTCGACGGTTTTTTGACGTATGCAAATTTTGCAAAAGGAGATTTGGTTAATTTAATTAACCGACTCTCTTTTGTCTTATCCTTTGGTCTAGGTCTCTCCCTAAAGTCCAATACCATTTCAGAGAATTGAGTATTATCTCTCGTTTTGTGCTCAATTGAGGCACAAAACATCGACCAATTAGCCGTGAAGTTATAGGGTCACCCCTATAATCCGACGTATCCAATTGGAATTAATCCACGACCAGCTTCCGCTAGCCGTGCCTTGTTACGACTTAGTCCTTGTTATCGAGTTTACCGTCGGCCCACGCGAGGTGGGACTTCGGGCACTCCCGACTCCCCTGACTTGACGGGCGAATGTGATTTTTGGAACATTTCACGTTCCCACGTAGCGAGCGGATTTCCCGCACTACGCGAGTCCAACAGTCTTTTGATTCATATTGGACTTCAGTAATCGAATTTTTTCAATTCCAGACTTTTTAAGATGTTCACCTCTTTTTACAAGCTCTGCTATCTGACAAAAAGCTTTAAAACTTTTTTGTTTGGTAGCGCTTTGTAAGGTGTTTCTTTTAAAAAACGGGATGATTTTATCTAAGATGTCTTTTTGTGAAGAAACTGTATAGCGATAACATTGAGCGTGGTTTTGGCGTTTTTCCTTTTGGAAATACACCGCGCCACAATCAAGAGTATTGCGTATTTTTTCTAACAGCGGACGATCTCTTTCCTGCATTTTCAAGTGAAAATGCATTTGTATTCGAATACCTGACCGATAAGCTGGAAATATTCCCATGTTTACATGGAAGCGTCCTTCTCCATCAGTCAATCCAACTACACAATCATCAGAAACTATCGGTTTTGTCCTTCCCATACATCAAGTATATCTGACTTGACGCATAGTACTACGACGCAGCTGACTTCTCATGTGCATAAGTTTCCATTAACATATGAGATCTCCCCGGGTTACGTATAATTCTGTTCTGCACATCCTACGAGCTTTTCTAGGCATCTTCCCTATCCTCACCGCGTTTATGATAGGTCGATACAGCTCTTTATTGTAGGCTACGCTTTGCTTCCTGATCCTTCAGTCCATTCCTCGCGGAATTGGACCTATCTTTCAGCTACGCTCTTATGACGAATAAGAGGAGTGGATTTAAACCACTTAGAATTATACGCTGCCGGGCGCATTTATTTGTGAGTACAAGGCTCGGGAACGTATTCACCGCGGCGTTGCTGATCCGCGATTACTAGCGATTCCGGCTTCATGAGGGCGAGTTGCAGCCCTCAATCCGAACTTGGACCAGGTTTCTGGGATTCGCTCCACCTCGCGGTCTCGCTGCCCTCTGTCCTGGCCATTGTAGC
>DAOLBU010000032.1:0-8877 GCA_035324355.1 Minisyncoccota bacterium | reverse complement strand
TGAATCGGGAAGAGTGCCTCGTAGCTGACGCAACCGTCGTGGTGACGGTAGCCGAACGTGACGATTGCGGGCACCCAGACGCCGTCCTTGACGGTGCTTTTGTGCTTACCTTCGCCCCACTGGCCCACGTAGACCATCACGTCGTCGCCGACGTTGAAGTGGTCGTGCGGACGCAAGCTCATGAGGTACGGCTTTTCCGACGCTCCACGCTTCAGATCCTGCAGGAGCTTGATGCCCTGACGTACCTTTTCGCGCTTGGCGAGCGTCTCTTCCGTTTCGCGTTCGAGACGCCCCACTTCGTGAGCGAAATCCTCAGCGGACTTGCTCTGAAGCAGACACGGCGTGTTGAAGCGCGTCTCCGGCGACTTGCCGAGAAGCGAACAACTCGTCGTGATGTGGTAGCTGTAGCGACAGCTACCACCACCGGCGTGCTTGCACCAGCCACACACGTTGAAAGTGGTGGCATCGTGCTCGCGATTCTTGCTCGCGGCATCGAGCGGTTCCGGATCCTTGTACCAGCTATCGCTGGGCACGCCGATCTGGGTGAGGGTCGGATTTTCGAAATCCTCCGCCATCCGCTTGAAGTCCTCGCCGGACTTGCTGCGAAGCAACTCCGCCTGCTGCTTGAGCGAGGCGATGCGATTCGTGAGCGACTTCTCGTGCGAACGTGCGTCCGCGACGAGTGCCGTGAGGTTCTTGCTGCCGAGAGAGGCGATCTCTTCCCACGACTTGATACCTCTGAGGGTATACTGCGGGTAGGAGAACACATCGTCGAACGACAGCACCGTTGCTGGGACCTGTGAGGTCCGCGTCACTTCATTTTTCATAGAACAACCTCCGTTTGTGCGATCAATCAGCTTATACAGCTTTCATAATCGCGGGGTTTGTCAGGCGAGGGAATCCCACCTGTCCACAGACTATTATATACCCAAACAATAGATATGTCAATGTGTCAAATATTAATCTATTATGGCTATTTGATTAGGTAATTTCTGGTAAAAAGTGTCACTTTTGTCACTTTTTATAGACTCTCGAGAAGGGTCGATTGGACTTGGTTGGAAAGGCTAAAATAGCCTTGTGGGGCAATGAACCACGGGGTTCTATCACGAGAAGTCTCACCAAATTAGAAAATGGGGTCAGCCACCATTCTTGAAAAATGAAAATGATGAAAATGGGGTCAGCCACCATTCTTGGGTCTACTCACTCTCTTTAATACTTGTTTGTTATTATTAAAAATTTTCGCTCTGATCTTGGATCGATTGAGTACGTGATATATTTCTCCGCCTACATCTACCCTGTTTATTCTTGGCATTTGTTTGTCTTAGCATAAATGGTGGCTGACCCCATTTCCTCACAATTAAATCTACCTTTTCCCTCTCGACATATTCTTTTAATCCTTTACGTGGTGGACGATCAGCAATGGCAAGGATTTTCATTTTTAAATAAGTTAGCTTTTCTTATAGTAATAAAATTATATATTTTGCAACAAGAAACATCAACCTAATTTTTCCAAAAATCGCCATTCTCCCCTTTCTCTGCTACCATGCATCCATGAAAATCACCTCAGCAAAGTTTCTTCGCGGCATTAAGGGCTCAAACCCTATCTTAGACGACAACAAGCCACAAATAGCCTTTATTGGCCGTTCAAATTCTGGAAAATCTAGTCTAATAAATTCACTGACCGGTGTAAAAGATTTAGCGATTAGTAGTAACACTCCGGGTCGAACTAAAGAAATCAATATTTTCTTAATTAACAGTACCCACCATTTTATGGACTTGCCGGGTTATGGTTACGCCAAGGCACACGCTAAAACTCTAGAGAAGTTAAGCGAACTGATTTTTTGGTACCTCTTTGATTCGAAATATCATCCTAAAGTAGTGCTTTTAATTGATGCGGAAATTGGCCCAACTAAGGACGATCTATCTGTACTAAAAGAGCTAGAAAAGACTGGCAAAGAAATTGTTATTGTCCTAAACAAAGTCGATAAAATTAAAAAATCCCAATATCTAAACCAACTAAAAAAACTAGGTCAAATTTTTAAGGGACACAAACTCTTCCCTTGCTCTTCAAAGACTAAAGTTGGTATTGAAGACCTAACCGAAGAATTGCTATTAAACTAAAATTTATACTAACAATTTAAAGCCTTACGCCAACCCGCATCCAAAGCTTCCCTTTCTGAACAAAACCACTCTTCCCCTGCTTCTTCATTGATTTTAGTTTGGTTATACGACTGACAGCCTGGAGCATGGAAGATTTTTTCTCCTGAACCATTAATATTACCTTTGATGACACACTGCGAATCTGGACTAGTTACCGTTGAATCCGCTTCACTCGTCGGGACCACTATTGAAGATGCTTCCATATCTGACTCCTTACAAACATCACCCCAGAGACCTACACTACTAGCTCGCGCTTTTCTTTCAGCCTCAAGGAAAAGATCTATTTTAGCAACATCAGGCGGATATGAATAAACGTTGGCATAACCTCCTTCAACTAAAGCTAAATTGACGAACACTCCATCGACATAAACATAACGTAACAATCGACCGTATTTATCGGTCTCACTGATATCTTTTACCAACTGCACCATTTTCCCTGCAACTAATTCTTTGTTTTTATTTGAAGCTTCAAATCCGAAACACTCTACCGGCTTTGATGGATGAACTGTCTCTGGCGTATCTATCCCTATGTACCGCACTCGCTTTGTTTCTCCCCCAATAAGTACGTCGATAGTATCACCATCAATTACTTTAGTAACTAGGTATGCTTCTGAATTTACTACTTCAGATTTTAGGTTTTTCTCTACATCAATAATTTCCGATAATGATGCATTTACTTCTAAAATCTCCGACGCTGGCTGATCATCACTGGCTACTTTTCCTTCATAGCTTTCTTCAGAGACTTTATTCAACGACAGAGCAGTGGTCGATTCACTCACGGTGGCGGTAAAGCCAAAACCCAGTAAGGAAACAAAGCCCAAGAGAAAATAAATCAGAACATTTTGGCCGCGGGTTAATGTCCTCCCATAAAGACTTTGAAGAAAATTTGGCCAAATCAAACCAATAAGCAGCAAAGGACCAGATAAAACAAACAAAAGCGCAAAAACATGCTCCATAATGATTAATAATACCGACAAATATAGCAATTACCTAAAACCTATACAGAACAGGTATTGTGTTTTCCTCTTTACCGCCTTAAACTCGAGCTTGACAAAACAATAACCCCAGGCATAATTTAAAGATATGTTACATACATATAAAACCATAGCTATCAATGAACGCGTCTGCGCGTCGCTTTTTGGCGTCAAGATGTGTTCAGGCGACATTGTCGCCAGCCATGGTTTTTGTATGAAATAAACTAATATTTATCTTCTCTCATAAAGACCTATGGCTGTCGAAAAGCCATAGGTCTTTTTGGAAAGGCAGCTAACCTCAGCCTTGAGGTTACCAGTTCTTTAACAATGAGGAAATGAGATGGACAATCAAAGCCCAGTTCCACCAGCAGCGTTTTTCAAACTCAACAACTGGATTGCCAGGCCTGTGGAGATGAACGACGTGCCAACTATTTATTGTTGGGTCAACGACCCGGAACTGCGACCATACCTGAACCGAAGTTTTCCCGTTCACATAAGTGAAGAAGAGGATTGGATCAAGGACCTGCCAAAACGGAAAGAGCATCATCAGGTTTGGATGATCGTGGTTGATGGTATACCGATTGGGACCATGGGTTTACATAACATCAATTGGCAGAACCGCACCGCCACTACCGGTGCGATGTTCGGCAACAAAGCCTACCAAAACTGTGGAATTGGGCAGCAAGTCAAAATGATGCTCTTGAAGCATGCTTTTGATCGACTGAACTTGCGGCAGATTTATTCTGAAGTAATAGGCTTTAACGCACGCAGTCGAGCCTACAGTGAAAAGTGTGGCTACCACCTGATTGCCACCCTTCCCGACGATATCCATTATGAGGGTCGTTTCTTCGACAAACTCATCTTGCGTGTGCGTCGTGAAGATTGGCTACCACTCTGGGAACGTTTTCGTGAGGTGCATAACATTGAATCTCTGGAGGAGATGTTACTTCGCCACCGCAGCAAACCTGTTGAAAGCTAGGCCAACTGACCAAGCCGGTATTGACGACACACTCGTCAGTACCGGTTTTATTTTATAGACCCTAATTGGACCGTAAGGTACAATTTAGTTATGACCCGAGCGCGAGTTACTTTTTGTGTTTTTTCTTCTCTACTGATTATCGGTGTAACGTCTTTACTGGCATATAGTTTCGGACAGAATAATAAAGACCAGGCTGCCGAAGCAACAACTGAGGAAGTTATCGCTGCGTCTGAAGAAACGATTGCGGTGGAAGAAGATATGGTGGAAGAAATAGATGAAATTCAGGCTGAAGCCCCACCTACGCCCGCGCAGCCAACTACAGCTCCGCCACCAAAACCTCAAGAGCAAGTAGTGAAAGAAAAACCAGCTGAGCCGGAAGACCTAAAAATAAATTTTAATGCTTCAGCCATGCTGGCAGCCCATAATGCTGTCCGTACCGGTGTCGGTATTGCCCCACTAACCTATTCCCCATCGTTAGCTCAAAGTGCCCAGGACTGGAGCGACAAACTACAAGCTAACAATTGCGACCTAAAGCACGACAACAATACACCCTACGGCGAAAATCTTTACTGGGAGTCACGCAGCGGGAGCATAAAACCTGGTTTAGGAGCGACACCAGCAGCCGTGGTCAATGACTGGGCATCTGAAGTAGCTCATTATAACTACAATCAAAATAATTGTGTTCCGGGCAAAGTCTGTGGCCATTACACGCAAATAGTCTGGGCGGAAACAACTGAGGTGGGTTGCGGTGTCAGTCAGTGTCGTCAAGGAAATACCCAAAGTGAAGTCTGGGTTTGTCGCTACAATCCTCCCGGTAATTTTATTGGTGAAAAACCGTATTAAATAAGGTCTCATTATGCCTAGCGCTAGGCTTGATCTTAAATATAGACTAATGTATTATATATTAATCACCTCGATAAGCTCCTGTTTCGGTCTCGTCCGAGATGGGGGCTTTTCATTTCTATCAATCACCTACTCTTTGAATTAAGTGTTTTACTTCTGGTAGAAAAGTAATTTTAGGGGCAAGTCTCTTAATGAGGCTTGAACATTTATTCTTATTACGAGGACTTAAGACAAATTGTAGCTTCCCTCTTTCTTGAAGGAATTGCACCAAACAACCAAAGTCACCATCGCTTGAGACTAAAATCATTTTCTCGTGGTTATTTTCGTAATAATCTCTCACTGCTTGTAGCACAAGCTCTGCGTCACAATTTCCTTTAATCTTACCGTTTCCATCAGGTAAAGTTGGTTTAAAAATTAGGGTATAGCCTTTCTCTTGAAACTTTCTGTATCTCTCTTCATTTCCTGGAACGTAACCGATAAAAATGTAGGCGGTACCTACGCCAAGTCTCTCTTTTAAATAGATCCGAAATTTCGTGTAGTCTATTAAGAAACCTTCGGCCTCACAGCCCTTATAGAGATTAGTATTATCAATATATGCAACATTTTTTAGCTCTTTATTCATCTTACTAATCGTATCATATTAGGTACTCTATAAAATTTAAATTTAATAGGGTGCCTAATATTACACATACACCCAGAGCCTACTGAGGTGTTGAAACAAATGTAAAGTTTTTTATCTAAGTTTCTTCAATTTTTTAAGGTCTGCTAAAAGTTGTAGTGCATGGCTAGCTGGATCAACATCTGGATATGCCGCAGCTACTTTCCCCTCAGGATCAATAATGTAAGTAATGCGATTAGTGCCTCGGACTACTTTGCCGTACATTTTCTTTTCGGCAAAAGCACCGTACTTGGTCATCATCTCCATAGTCGGATCAGACAAAAGCGTAAACGGTAGATTATATTTCACTGCAAATTTTAAGTGTGATTTTGGTGTATCTTTACTTACTCCAAGAACGACCACGCCTTGCCGCTTAAAGTCTTTATAAATATCCGCAATAGCGCAGGCCTCCTTTGTACAACCAGGAGTATCGTCTTTGGGATAAAAGTAGATTACTGTCCACTTACCTAGAAAGTTTTTGAGAGATTGCATCTCCGCATTTTGGTCAAGCAGCTTAAAGAGCGGCGCCTTTCTTCCAATTTTTAGCATGAGAGACTAAAGATTAATTGACGCCCAATAATGTCCAAGTGTAAAAGCTGCTGCTAAGGAAATAAACCAAACTGCTAACTGATTTTTTGATAAGTTTTTCATAGAAAAATGATAATATTAATCGTCACTAACAAGTATACTACTGTGCTGGCAGTAGACGGCTTCTAGATATAAACACCACTATTCCACCGTGACACTTTTAGCTAAATTGCGCGGTCGGTCGACATTTAAGCCTTTAGCTACACCGACATGGTAAGCAAAGAGCTGAAGAGGTAAAACTGAAACAATTGGCTGCAAGAGTGGGTGTACTTTGGGAATATAAATAACATCATTGGCAATGGCAGATATCTGTAAATCCCCATCGGTCGCCAGTGCTATCACTGGTGCATGCCTGGCTTTCACCTCTTCAATATTAGACATCATCTTCTCATAAACATTATCCTGAGGAGCGATAGCAAAGACGGGAAAATCTTTATCCAGCATAGCAATCGGGCCATGCTTTAGTTCGCCACCAGCATAAGCCTCGGCGTGAATGTAGGTAACTTCCTTAAGTTTCAGTGAGCCCTCATAGGCAATCGGGGAATGGAAAGTGCGTCCAATGTACATAAAATCACGGTAATGAGCGTACTTCTTAGCTACCTTAGCAATATGATCACTAGTGGCCAAGACCTGCTTCAAAATTACCGGCAATGATTCTAGTCCTTTAAGTATTTCTATTCCTTCGGCCTTTGTCATACCGCGTTCACGGCCTAGAAATAAAGTTAACAAGGCAAAAGCCGTCATCTGTGACAGAAAAGCTTTGGTCGAAGCTACAGCCACTTCTGGACCAGCGTGGTTATGGATACCCGCATCAACTTCCCGAGAGATTGCCGAACCGACCACATTCACCATTCCGAGAGTCAGAAAATCTAAACTCTTAGCTTTCTCTACCGAAGCTCGCGTATCGGCTGTCTCACCTGACTGACTTACAAATAAAACAGCTGCCTTTTTGTCTGGATAAATCTTTTTATAACGATACTCGCTACCCAACTCCACTTCTACAGGTAAGCGCGCATACTCCTCAAGCATTGAGCGCCCTACCAAACCAGCGTAGTAAGCGGAACCACACCCTACGATATGCAAACGCTCGATATTTTTTAGACTAGAAAAAACCGTCTCCAAACCACCAAGCTTGGCGGTGCCGTTTTCTAAAAGTAGTCGGCCTCGAATAGTATTTTCCACTACTTCTGGAGCCTCATTGATTTCCTTAAGCATGAAGTGGTCATAACCATTTTTTTGCACTGCTTCATGACTCCATTCAATTTTAGTGGCCGCCTTGGTTTTCCGCACACCGCCGACAGTAGTGACTTCATAGCCTGACTGTGTCACCACGGCCATCTCTCCATCATCTAGATAAACGACGTCTTTGGTGTGTGTAAGTAAAGCAGAAGGATCTGAAGAGACAAAGTTACAACCTTTCCCAACTCCCAGTACAATCGGACTACCCATTCTCGCCACGATAATTTTTTCAGGCTCCCTTTCACTCATGACCGCTAGACCATAGGTACCCCGGACCGCCTTAAGCGCTAACCCAGTAGCTTGAAGTAAATTACCGCTATAAAAAGAACCAATTAACTTGATTAAGACCTCTGTATCAGTATCGGAATAGAAAGTTATACCCTGAACCTTTAGGCCTTCTTTTAGCTCTCGATAATTTTCAATAATGCCGTTATGGACCAACCATAACCGCTGACTCATATCATGATGGGGGTGGGCATTGGCTTCTGTTGGTGCGCCGTGCGTAGCCCAGCGAGTATGAGCAATACCAGCGGTACCGACTATATTTTTGGTAGCGATTTTTTTATCAAGATTGACAATTGGTCCAGCTGCCTTAACTGCACCATGTCCAACAACATAAATACCGGCCGAATCATATCCTCGATATTCCAATGTCTGTAAACCCTCAAGGAGAATAGGTGTTGCTTGTTCTTTTCCGATATAGCCAAATATTCCACACATATACTCTATATTACCTCAATAGTAGTGAAATAGTTACGAGGGATGTGATAGGACTTGGTCACGATAAAACTATCCCCCAGAAAGTTTTATCTAAGTCTCTTATTTATTTTTTATTCTTTTTGTGGCGACGAGTCACTAAGTATATTTCTTCACTTCGTGAGAAATCTACTAAGTGCTCGCTACCCCGCCTCGGCCGTTACAGGCTTTTGGAATAGCCTGTAACATGCCTGCGGCCGACACATGAGCACGGAAGCAAAGTAGTTTGCTTCCTACATAAAACCACCATGCCTTTAAAGGCATGGTGGTTTTATGTGCTCAAGTGTCCGATACAGGACTTGAACCTGTGACCTCTACAATGTCAATGTAGCGCTCTACCAGCTGAGCTAACCGGACAAATTACTCAATGCGTGAGTGGCACGATAATAGCATATTTTTTGACGGACAGAAATATGTGTTGACTTCTAAACCATTAGCGCTATACTCAAATTCCGGCCGCCGAGTGGTGTCGATGGATATATCGCCACTACCCCAGTCTGATGAAGCCCGTCGAACGAATCCCCCTTTCGTGAACCGGAGCCTTCCAGAGACACTCTCGGCGGCCGGACCGCCGCCGAAACTTTTGTACGCATCGTACTAAGCCGGCGGTTTTTTATTACCAAAACAGTATTTTCCAACCCGTAAATGATACTGAAATCACTGTACCATATTTGGTTTAA
>DAOLBU010000031.1:0-8913 GCA_035324355.1 Minisyncoccota bacterium | reverse complement strand
AGATAACTCAACAGAGATTATCAAGCGTTTGATTTCGAGTTCGAGAGATTTGCTCTGGGAAAGAACAAATCGGGAACCAAGTTCGCAATAGAAGCTCAGCTCGTTTGCTTACTTGTGGGTAACGTCATAAAATTCTTCATAACAGTACTATAATGTATACATATGTCCTTTCTACAAAGACTAAAAAATCGTGGCGTGCGTTCTGGGCAAGCGACACTGCAGTCTGACTCCGAGGAGACAGCGGTCGACAAAGTGGCTCAGCTTGATGTTGACGTATACCAGACAGAAAACCTAATTGTAGTTTACGCTCATGCAGCTGGAGCTGATATGAACGATGTTAATGTTTCGATTGAAGGTGACGCTGACATTGTATTAATTGAAGGTAGAAGAATTAGACCAGAGTATCTGGTTTTTCCTAAAACTAAAGAACAAGGAGCTTACTTTGCTTCCGAATGTATTTGGGGAGATTTTTATCGCAGGATTATTTTGCCAGAAAGTGTGGAGATTGAAAAAGCTGAAGCTAAAATTAAGAATGGAGTTTTAATTTTAATCTTACCTTTACTAAAGTCTTCAGAGAAAGAGAAAGTGAGACTGAGAGTAAAGCAGGAGCGTCGTGCCCCAAGTCCCAAGTAACACAAATTAGTACCTTGATAATATGATAAAACAAATTTTCAATACAAGTAGGGTGATTGGCCAAGTTTGTTTCTTTGCGTTCGCCGTATTTCTGTTCTTGTCTACTAATGTAGAGGCTGCCACCCTACAACTTAATCCCGGTTCAGGGTCATTTAGTAGCGGACAAACATTTACTGCTGCCGTTCGAGTCCAGCCAGCTGGTGCGAAAATAAATGCTGTGGAAGCTACATTAAAATTTGATCCGACTGCACTATCGGTAGTGAGTGTCAATCGTGATGGTTCAGTTTTTTCGCTATGGACCGTGGAGCCGTCTTTTTCTAATAGTGCTGGTACCGTTACTTTTGGTGGAGGAAGTCCAACTCCATTTTCCACTGCCTCAAATTTAATTAATGTTACCTTCAGAACTCTTAAAGAAGGTTCTGCTTCTGTAAATTTTTCGGCTGCTTCAGTACTGGCTGCAGATGGCCAGGGCACGAACGTTTTTCAAAGTTCTCCAGCTGCTAACTTTACAGTGGCTCCCGCTCCCGCTCCGACTCCAACACCCTCACCTATACCGACTCCAACTCAGCCAAGTACACCAAATTCAAGTAGTGGCGCTTTGATATTTGGTGACCCACCACGTGCGCCCGAAGTAGGCTCTACAGCCTTTATAGATTCTGAGGTGTGGTACAAAAGTAATGAAGGAATATTTACTTGGACACTTCCGTTTGACGTGAATGCTTTAGCGATTGAAATTTCCACTTCAAGTGAGAATGTTCCTAATTTAAATCGTGAAGCAATTTACGAACCACCAATAGATGAATTCCGTATTACTAAAGACATGTTGATTGATGGCATTCAATACTTCAGTATTCGCTTTAAGAATCAAGTTGATTGGGGAGTAACTTTAAATCGAAAATTGCAAATTGATGCGACCCCGCCTTTACCATTTGATATCGACATAAGAGTGGGTACGACACCATCCTCTTTCCCGCTATTGGTTTTTGAAGCGCGAGACGAAACTTCAGGCGTAGCATACTACGAACTAACTATAGCAGATCAAGAGCCGTTTCGAGTGACACCTGACGAAGCGCGTTTAGGTTATCTCCTACGAGATCTGGAAGATGGAACTTATACCGTTAAGGTGGTAGCCTACGATAAGGCTGGCAACATGCGAGAAAGTTCTAAGCCAGTTTTGATTACAGCTGGCTGGATTAAACCAGTAGCTACCGAAGAGGTAAAATCTTTCTGGGATTTCTTTACCGCAATTAATTTGTTGATATTCTTCCTTATCGTTGTCATTATTTTACAGTTGATTTACATTTGGTACGAGCGCAATCAAATTAAAATAAAAGAAGAAAAACTACGACGCGAAACACGCGAAGTTCAAGATCAAATGGAGAAAATTTTCTCTGCCTTACGTGACGAAATTTATGATCAAGTTAACATGATTACTAAGAGAAAAAGATTGTCAAAAAGTGAAAGAGAAGCGGTGGAAGGACTAAATCAAGCACTCGAAGTTTCTGAGACCTTGATTGAAAAGGAAATCAATGATGTAAAGGCAATATTGAAGTAAAATCATCGACCAATCCACATAAATTTTTATTATACCGCGAGTTCCTTAGGGAGCTCGCGGTATAATAAAATAAACCTATTTGTGTCTTTTTTGGCACAAAGGTTGTTATGTAATGCAATTGAAGTCTTTTTTTACTAAATCTTCACTTTGGATAAGTGCAGCCCTCAGTTTAATCTTTGGGGTCTTTGTGTTTGCTACAATCGATCGTACGGTCTATACAACTGAGCAACTGATTGTGGTTCCTGATACTGTGGTTTCAACTACATGGATTGGGATTGAAAAGATTCTTAGTAGTGAACTTTCTGGTGATTCACTGTATCAAGATTTTTCCAAAATTAACTCAGCGTACTTAGATAAAGAAGCGTTATCTATGGTGTCAGGTGATAGTGACGAAATATTTTCTCCTATCGCTGATGAAGACGATGCTGCACAAAATTCTAATACTAATAATTTACCACAAGAAAATGAAGGCGGTGCAGTTGACGTTGGCGGTAGCAATAATGGGTTAAACGAAGATCCTCAGACTCCAGTGTCGGTGAGTACTGAAAGCGAAGTAGAGGATGTTAGTTCACTTGAAATAAATTCAACAGAAGAAGTAGAGGATGGTCCTTCTGAAACTTTACTTCAAACATCGTTTTTAGATAAGAGTATATTTTGGGGTGGTTTTTCACCTGTTTTAAATAGTTATCCTTTGGCTCAAGAAATCTTGGTAGAGGAGGCTTCAGACACTGCTCCTCTGATGGTGGAATCTGAAGAAGGAGATAGTTTAGATTTTGATTTAAGTGATGATCAGGGTGATGTGATGACAGAAGTAGAATTTGAACAAGAGACAAATGAGGGAACAAGTACGAATGATGAAAATACAGTGGGTTCTATAGACACTGAAGAGTTTAATTATAATAGTCCAGAAGATCAGCTCATAGAAGGTTCGGTAACAAAAATTGAAGATGCTTGCTTAGGTGATATAAATTGTAAACTTTACAGTACTATTTTTTCTGGCTTCTCCATGCCTGAATTTGAATCAGGAACCTTTTTAGCTTCAGCTCAGTTGCGACTTTCGTTGGCAGCTAAGACCAAGAGTTTGCCACCTCAGGGGCCGCAACGCTTTGTGGTTGAGTATAATTATGACGAAATGGGAGAATGGCAAATTGCGACCACAATTGATATTGAAGACGAAACTTCGAACAGTATCAATGGGGACCATTTTTTAGTGTCTTTAGAAAAACCTAATCATCAAAGTCAGCTGGCAAATTTGCAAGTGCGAGTTTCTTATCAAGGCAATATTGAATATCTGGAGCGCGCATTTATTGAAGGTTTGTGGCTTCAGGTTACATCTGCTTCGTTTTATGAAGAAACTGACCCTAACTTTTTGAATGGTGCTATTAACTATAGTCGAGATCTTGAGGCACCAAAGTTTCATGATTTAAATGAAGCCAATTTAGACCCAGTGTTGAGTGATTTACCCGCCTTTACTCTAAGTTATTCACCACAACAAGGTTTTTTTAGGAGAATCTTCAATACTATTTTTTCTGAAAATGAATATCAAGTAGATAGTGTGAAGTTAACTAATTCTCATGGTGAAGTTGTGACTGTCCCGATAGATGTTACCTATCACGATAATTTAACCTGGACCCTGCAGTTTTTGAAACAGCCACAAAAGATGATTCCAGGAAAATATACTATGGAATTAGTGATTAATGAAAATGATACTCTTTATGCTGATACGTTTGAGTTTTACTGGGGTGTGTTGGCCGTCAATACAACTAAAAGTATGTATTTTTCTGGTGAAGCGGTGGTGTTGAATCTAGCAGCTTTAACTGATAAAGGAGATACGATTTGTGACGCGAGTCTGCAGTTAAAAATCATTGATCCTACCTACACAATATATGAGATACCAGTTGAACGGTCTGGCGCTTGTGGTAAAAATAACGTAACTGATATTCCAGATTATTTGGCGTATTTTAATAATGCTAGTGAAATAGGCAGGTACACTATTCAATTACAGCATCTTAACCAAAAAGGTGAAGTGGTCCACAACATTAAAGACCACTTTGAAGTTCGGGAATACATACCTTTTGATATTGAAAGGACGGCACCAACTCGAATTTATCCACCTGCTCCGTATGACGTCACTTTAAATATAACTGCCTATAGAGATTATTCAGGTGACATTGTAGAGCGTGTGCCTAGAGGTTTTATCTTTATGAGTACTGGAGGAGCAGAAGTAGTTAGTGGTCCTGACTATACGGAACTAATTTGGCGAGATGTTTCTATGGTTGAGGGTGATCAAATTAAGTTAAGTTATCAATTTGACGCACCGGATATTAGCCCATATCTATATTTACTCGGACCACTTAACATGAGTGGTTTCCAGGAATTACGACAATGGCAAATAGCATCTGACGCACTTTCTGCAATAGCTCTCTTGACTGGTACTGAGCTAACTTCGGGTACTAATCTAAACATCGCCTCACCAGAAGCGATTGAGTGGTCATTCAGCAATATTGATCAGTACTTTTACACCCATTCTACAACCACAGCACCAGAACGAATTACTATTAAGCAAGCAGGCGATTATTTGATTTCTGTAACATTACCACTAGAAAGAAGTGACGCAAATGATGTCCTTAGTCGGGTCGGTTTCGAAGTTCGAGTGAACGGTGTGGTTGTACCACAAGGTATTGGTAGAAGTGGTCTGATTAAAAATCAGTCTAGTAATGGTCAACGTCAAAACGAATCTTCATCCCATGGACATTTTTTACTGACTGGTCTTGCAGCTAACGACTATATTGAAGTCTTTGCTCAAGGATTAACTTCAAGTCAAGTAAATGCTATTACGATTTCTGGACAGGCCAGCCTTCTGATAGAAAACATAGCTATCGGCACCGGTGTTTTTGCTGCCACTACCACCAGAACAACTAATTCAGTTAACTTAAATCAAGGTACAGCTTATCCGCTAGAGTGGACTGAGACCAGACAAGATATTGGTTTTGTGCATTCTGATTCTATTAATCCTGAAAATATTACTATCTCTGACCCAGGTGCTTATTTGGTTTATGTAAATGTACCGCTTCATTCAACTACCACCCAACATCGAAATATTCTTGGGCGTATTAGATTAGATGGAAACAATATTGTCGGAGGTACTTTTTCACAGGGTTACCATAATGTGACTACTGTCAATGATATCAATGCATCAATGCACTTTTCGGGCATAGTGATTGCGACTACAACTAATCAAGTGTTAAGTGTGACGGTAGCTCAGGAGTCAGCAGCTGGCAATACTATCGTTCCAGCCGGTTTTGTAGGTTCTATTTATGTTCAAAAGTTACCAACTACTGAAATAATTGCTTTACGTGGTAGAAATCCTAGTACTGGAACAAACTGGAGCTCGGGGTCAGCTTTGTCTATTTTGTGGGATACTCAACTAGCTTACGACAGTACTGTCTTTACTCACTCTACTTCAACTAATAATCAAGATATAATAATTAATCAGGCAGGTGATTATGTACTTGTCTATAATGACGCGCTGTTCACCACTAGCGCTAATACGAACGCTAACGTCACCGTATATGTCAATGGGACACCACAGCCTGGTGCGCAGACTAAAAGTCACTATGTCAGTGCTGGTACGGGACATAACGATTCCTCGGGCTCTTTGGTGTACACCCTAAATGGGTTGTCGCCAACTGATGTTGTGACAGTGAGAACTATACGTGATGCTAGTAGTGGAAGCTTAGCGTCACGTGATGATGCTACTATCTTGCTCTGGAAGAAGGCTGAGGTAAATTTTCGAGCCGAGGTAGATTCTCGTTTAGGTG
The DNA here is from genome assembly GCA_035324355.1 of Minisyncoccota bacterium. Lineage (GTDB taxonomy): Bacteria > Patescibacteriota > Minisyncoccia > Phycocordibacterales > UBA918 > OLB19. Next base: position 2,904 of record DAOLBU010000031.1, on the reverse strand, counting down.
TACCCTTTGATAACATTCGATTTGCTTCGACGACGCCAGCTTTTGAGTTTATTGCTGACGATCCAGATGGATCCTCTAACATTGTCTACGAATTTTCTATTTCTACTAGTTCAAGCTTCGGTACAGCTTTAACTTATGCATCCGATGTTGATCCTGGTTTCAGTAATGTAGTTACGCCAGCTGACACCTCACCTTTTAATGAAACTGAAAGAGTAAGGTACCAACTGCAAGGAGCGGATGCGCTTCAAGATGGTGAAACTTACTACTGGCGAGTGCGGGCAAAGGATGTTACTGGTTCTGGAGAGTTTGGTGATTGGTCTACTACTCAGAGTTTAACTGTCGATATGACGGTCGTTGTACCTTATTGGTTCCAGACTAGGGATGGCCAGTTTGAAACTAACGATCTGGTCGGAGCTGTCTCAAGTGGTTTTGATCAATTTACTATTGACACCACGCCACCAAATGAAGCCATCTACACTTATTCTGAAGGTACCGACACTTCACCACGTTATCGTTTTTGGGATGGTAGTAGTTGGGGTTCCGAATCGTCTGCCTTAGCCGTTAGCGGCACAGTTAATCGAACTGTTAATGCAGCTAGCTCTAAGCGTGATGAATACGTTCTTGCAACTATTGATAGTTCTGGACGAACAGCAGCACAAGTATATTCTGCTTCATCGAGTTCTTGGTCAAATTTAGTTACCCTCTCTTCATCGGTCGGAGCAGTGGATCAACGGGGTATTGCTGTTGCTTACGAAAGTATTTCTGGAGATGCAGTGGCAGTTTCCTGTGATGGTAATAATGCTATCTACCGCGTATGGAATGGTAGTAGTTGGTCGAATGCGACTGGTCTAACTCTGCCAAAAGCCAGTCAATGTCAATCGATTGTCATAGCCAGTCATCCTAATGCTGACGAAATCATTGCAGTTTTCCGTCAAGTTAGTTCTAACAATACTGTCGGAGACGAAGACTTTACTGCTTTTATATGGGATGGTACAGATTGGGAGGATAGTATTAGACTAGGTCAATCACAAGGGAGTAACTATGATCGGATGGCAGTCAGCTATAACAGTGCTGGAACACAAGCAATGGTGATAGCTGATTTCAACACTAATCCATCAAACTTCGTTTATACCCTCTGGGATGGTAGTTCCTTTGGTGCTGTAATTGCTCAATCAGGAGATAGTGTGACTAATCGCCGCTTACATTGGGCTCAGTTGCGGGCCAATCCTAATAGTGATGAAATCGGACTTTGTTTCATAAATTCAGGTAGTTCCATTAGAGCTATGTTTTGGAATGGAATTTCTTGGAGTGGAAATGAACAAATTGATGCTGCTGTAAACAGTACCGCAGCTAGTGCGGTAGATTGTCGCTTTGAAACTACACCTGGTCGTTCGGGAAATTTCTTGGTCGCTTATTCGGATACGACTCAAGCCAGGTATCGTTTCTATGATGGTTTAACTTGGTCAAGCGAAGCTAATCTTGGTTCCTTTGGTCAACGCTCACCTTGGATTAGTATGGTACGCACTGGTGATGGTACTTTGGTCTCTGGGCTTTATCGTCGTCTAGCAGCACGCAATCTTTCAGGGTCTGAATTCAATGGTACAAGCTGGAGTGCACCAACTATATTAGAAACTAGTCTAACGCAAAACGTTGACTTGCCTGCACGAGAACCATTCTTCCTCTCATCTCGACGTTTTCAATTTAGCGAAGGAGTAGTTACAACGCAACCAATTAATTTTACTGATGTGCCTAATCAGGCGACGTGGGGCGATGCTAGTTTTACTACCACTAACGCGATTGGAACTGATGCTAGGGTCAGAATTAAATATAGTAATAGTGGTACTTGCGATGCTTATGTATCAAACGGCGCCTTACCTGGTAATGACAGCGGTTTTGATCAGGCGTCTCTACCAATTAATCTCTCTGGTCTATCGACATCTACATACGCCCAAATTTGTTTAGAGGCGACACTTTCTACATTCGGCGATGAAGACATCTCTCTAGAGGAATGGGAATTGACTTGGGTGCGACAGCCAAAGTTAACTCAAAATAATTACCGCTGGTTCGTTAACGGAAGTTTTGTAACCCCAGTAAAGCCTTGGCCACCAAGCGGAGAAGATATATTGGAAAATCAATCAATCACTGCCGAATCGGCTGTTAGTGCAGGAGATGTTCTTCGTTTACGAATGTCACTGACTGGACAAAATATAGATTTACCTGTCTTTACTGAAGCTTTCAAACTCCAATTTGCTAGTGGTCTAACCTGTTCAGCTTCGTTAGTCTGGCAAGATGTTGGTGAGATTGGTAGTACTACAGCTGCTTGGCGGGGATACGGTAATGCGACTGTGGGTGATGATTGGTATGACGGCGATTGGCAACGTCGTATCAAAATCACTATCGACAGTGATCAGGTTGCTGCTGCAGTCACTGATTTTCCAGTGTATGTTGATTTAAGTAATCTTCCGACTGGATTCTTTAATCAAGTAAAAAGTGATGGCGGAGATATCCGTGTTACTACTAGTGATGGACTAACGGAGCGACCGTATGACTTAGCTTCCATTAATACTAGTTTACAGACTGGAGAACTACACTTTAAGGCCAATTTGTCATCAACCACTGACTCAGAATTTTATATTTATTATGGCAACCCTGCAGCTTCAGGTTATTCTGCCTCAGCGACTTATGGTTCTCGAAATGTCTGGACAAATGGCTTCGACATTAGATATGCACTAAACGAAAATCCAGATAATTCAGCTCCACAATTCCTTAATAGTGGTAGTAACTCTAATCACGCTACTAAGAAGGCTGGTGCTGGTGGTCTAACTAGCTCAAATCTGGTTACTGGAAAAATTGGTGGTGGTATTGAACATACTGCTGCCAATCATGGTGCTACTTTTACGCAGC
>DAOLBU010000030.1:0-9129 GCA_035324355.1 Minisyncoccota bacterium | reverse complement strand
GTTAACTACATAAATATCTATGTAACCATCACCATTGACGTCGCCGATTGCAGCTCCGCGTGAATTTCCCAAATCTCCTGTGATATCAGCGGCAGTAAAGTTACCAAAACCGTCGTTGATCCAAAGTCTGTTTTGTCCGTTGTTAGCCACATAGATATCTAAAAAACCATCGCTACTAACGTCACCTATGACTACTCCATATGAATCTCCTACATCACCTGCAATGTCTGCGGCAGTGAAGTTGCCTTCGCCATCATTTAGCCAGAGCCTGTTTTGTCCATCAATATTAGCAACGTATATATCCAAAAAGCCATCACCATTAACGTCGGCCATAGCAGCTTCTAAAGACAAACCAATGTCTCCTGTAATATCTGCGGCAGTGAAGTTGCCTTCGCCATCGTTCAGCCAGAGATTATTTTGTTCGTTAAAGTTCGTCACATAGATATCCAAAAAGCCATCACCATTAACGTCACCGATTGCAACTCCTCGTGAATTTCCCAAATCCCCCGCTATATCCGCGGCGGTGAATATCTGAGCCAGAGTAGTATTGGCCATCAAAAGCAAAAAACCAATAAAAAATAATTTGTATAACAGCGTTGATAAGTTTTGAAAAAAAGTATAAGTTTTCATATTATAGTATATTAACACTAAAAGAGTCTTCTCCAAACCCTAATGTCCCCTATAACCCCACGCCATTTTAACCCTAATGTCCCCTCAGCATTTTCAGGTTAGAATACAGACTTTTCAAACTGATGTCTTATGAACACCATTATGAAAAATGTACAGATACGCACAGTAGCGGAGGTGCAGAAGTTCCTTGAAGGTAACCAGTCGATCAATTGTACCCTCGAGTCACGAGAAGATAAATACAATTCAGTAGTTTTTTCTGCTTTTCACTACCTCTAAGTCTGCGATACAGACTTGAATATTTCCACTCAAGTAGACTAGTATGGGCCTGTTGCCAATTACGTGTGTAATTCTGGCTTATTTGTGCCGGAAAGCCTACAAGTACTACTGCGAGCTGAAGCACTAACGCTACCAGGTATAGGGCGTACATCTTGACCTCCTTGAAGGTACAGTTTAATTCTCAATTATTTAACTACTATTTCTTAATCAAGTCAAATTTTTTATTTAAGGATTGAAATCTACTTCGTCTTAAACTCAAAGACACCATTCCAGTTTTCTGGAGGTTTAAGTAATAGGGCTTTGGAGCGTTCCAAAAATACCTGACTTGGACCATCAGCTGGGTCTACTACTAAAGCAATTTTAAACTCCGCTATAGCGGACGCAAAGTCTCCAGACTTATAATGCGTCCGACCGAGAGTGAAGTGTTCTAAGACAACTTTTTTTCCTTCCGTCAGCGGTTCGGTGATTAATTCATAAATACGTCTTGGCTCTACCTTCCCTTTCACCATCACATCATCCAATTCACGAGTTGGTAAATGTTTTAAATTTTTAATCGATTCATAAGTATTCTGCCCAATGAGACAACTCACACCGTATTGTTTTGTCAGACCTTCAATTCGCGCGGAAAAATTTACCTCATCTCCAATAATCGAATAGTTGAAGCGTCTTTTTGAACCCATATTACCTACAACCACATCCCCTGTACTAATTCCTACTCCAATCTTAAATGGCAACTTTCCTTCTTTGGCCCAACGTTCATTAAGTCGCTCCAAAGCTTCCATCATAGCAATCACACTCTCACAAGCATTTTTAGCATGATCTGGATCTACTAAAGGCGCTCCCCAAAAAGCCATCACAGCGTCTCCAATATACTTGTCTACCAAACCTTGTCTTTCCATGACTGCTTCAGACATCTCCTCAAGATATTCATTTAACTGATTCATCAGCTGTGACGGCGTGAGCTTTTCGGAAATAGTGGTAAAGCCCCGGATATCTGAAAACAAAATCGACAAGGTTCGTTCTTCACCCCCGAGGGTAAGTTTCTCGGGATTATTGGTAAGCTCAGCTACCACTGCTGGCGCTACATATTGCTCAAAACCGCGACGGATAAATCTTTTTTCGTTCGCTTCAAAAACATATTGCAAGAGTAATAAGGTTCCGGTCGTCAGCAGGAACAATAATACTTGATAGAGATGAGGGGCAATCAAATGGAAAGCAAAGAACGTATACGTCCCCACAATAATGGCAACTAAGGCAGCTAGTAGTAAGGCGTAAATCTGCAACCATGATCGGCCATAACTAATAAGCAAAAACACAAAGAGGGCAATAAGGCCAAAACTACCGAGACTCCAAGATAACGGTAATTCCTCAACAGTAATACCAGACCGAATAGTAGTGATAGTGTTGGCTCTTATCTCAACCCCTGACATAGCGCCGAAAGGTGTTTGGAACACGTCTCCTAAACCAGCTGCACTCGCTCCCACCAAAATTAACTTGTCTTTAAAAATTGATGGTGGTATTAATCCGTTATAAACGTCAGCATATGACAAGGTAGTGTAGGTTTTAGCTGGACCAGCATAATAGATAAATAAGTTTTCTGGACCACTTTCCGCACTGATTGCCTCCGTCACTTTAATATCAAAGCTAGGTAAAGCGTCACGATACAAAGTTGTTCGCCTTACTACCCCATCCCTATCCGGTGTAGTGTTTACATAACCAGTAGTGGCGTTAGGGGGGAGCTCAATGACTGAATTTTTAACCAAACCACTCTGCTCATCAATCACTTGAGGAATTACTACCACACCATCAAAGTCAGCTATGGCAGCAGCAAATTGCTGATCGTCTTCAATACCACTGGCTGACTTTTCAGAAAAGATAACGTCAAACCCTACCACCTTGGCTGACTTAATCTGCTGCAAAAGTTTCGCATGAACCCGACGCTCCCATGGCCACTGACCAATGGCTTCGAGACTAGCTTCATCAATATCGACAATAATAATGTCCTTAGGTGCTGCACTAGGAACGAGAAAACGGTCAGTTAATTGTGCCTGTAAATTATTGAACCAGCCAAAAAAGTAAGCAGTTGAAACTAGCAATACTGACAAGGCGGTCGCCAAGACTAACCAAACCTTTCGCTGTCTTTGTCCCGACATAAATTACAAAGCGGTATAAGTGACTTCACTATCTGGAGCTACTAGCTTAATGGTCTTTGCTCGACTAAAGGTGTAGTCAAAAATATGCATTAACTGATCATTAATACTGACAAATTCATTAGTTTTACCGTTGACGAACACTGTCTTGACCTTAGAGAAACCAGTGCCTTTCAGTTCAATAAAGTCTTCAGGTGATTCTGTTTGTCCAGCCGCCGCTGACTCAATCTTCAAACCAACTTCGCTATTTACCACCGAAAAAGCTTCCCGGAGGAATAATTCCTCCCCCTTATAATAGAGCGTAATGTCATAAGTACCTTCTTTGTCTGGGAGTTCAGCACCGTTAATCACAATGACACTGGCTGACGTTAGGGTAAATTCTACCACCCTTCTATCGACAGTAATTTTTTCTACTTCACCTAAAAACTCGCCTCTCAGCGTTAGTCGCCCCCCGGGAATTTTTTGATCAAGAACTTTAGGTGACACCGAAGTAACGGTAACTTTTTTTGGCATCACCGGAACAGCCTCATCATTTTGCTCTTCCCTATTATTGCTCGCCTCCTCCGTTACTACATCAACCTCCTTCTCTTTTGCTTTTGAGTCGGTGTCGCTATTTTTTTCTTCCTCTTCAGGGTTATGTTCATAATACCAATCCCCCTTATCCTTATCCTCAATATCTCTTACCTCAAGCTTTCCGTCTACATAAATCACAATCTTACCAGCCAAAACTGCTACCGTTGTTGTTGGGTCTATCTCGCCAGTCGCCTCATCAATCAAACTCGCCCAAACAGTCCCTTCTGTGACTGTTATTTGAGAAGCCGGATCAGTTTTAACTCCAAATGAGGTTCCTCGCACTGCCGCTACTATAGTTGGGGTATGCACTTCATAAACCTCATCTTGCTCTAAAGCACGATTAATCTTGGTCCAAGTTTGCCCCGCCGCCAATTTTAAAATAGTACTTTTGTTATCCTCTCCTACCTCAACTACCAACTCAGAGTTATTATCAATAGAAGTCACAATATCAGAATCTTGAGTAATGAGTGCACGACCTGAAGCTGAGGTCTTAATTCTATCTCCATTTACCACTTTGGTCTCAACATCAATCACTCTCCAGGAAGCTGCAGCATCACCAACCGAAACATCAGTGGCTAGTGGATGTAGTAATAGGGCTGCAGACTTAGTCTCAGTCTGAAGCTCGGTAGGTACTTCAGCCTTAGGTTCCAAAAACATTAACCCTAAACCCAAAAGGACAATCACTCCTGCCCCAGCTAGAACCACTTTTTTCATAAAATAAAGCCACTAATTAACCACGGATTAATCAGATCATTGTATCACTTTTCCGTTTGAGGCATAAGTCATTGGTGCTGCCCATTATTCAAGGGTGCAAAATGATAGATAACCTACGAATAAAGAATTTGGAATATATGACTTTTCGCTTTATAATGCCCCTGACCAAAGAAAGTTAAAAGTAGAATGAATATATTGGAGAATTGGCCTAGCGGGATAAGTATAAACAATTTCATACTTATCCGCATAGCGTGGCAAACACGAGGTCAATCTTCCCGTAGGGCGACAATTTGAGTGGGGCGAATATATTGGAGGATTGGCCGAGTGGCTGAAGGCAGCGGTTTACTAAACCGCCAGACCCTAACCGGTCTCGAGAGTTCGAATCTCTCATCCTCCGCCAAGACAACTAAGTATCGGAGTGACCCGAATGCCTCAGATGGGGTTATTAATGCAACAGACGCATCAATAGTCATCCGAGATCTATTCTGAAAATGCATACCTGCTGAGAGCAGTAACCAGACTGAAAAATCGCCCCCCAAGGGCGATTTTTCTGTTATAATACTGAATCTCAAGTATGTTGAAGCGAATCCTAAAATACACCCAAATTACTCTTGGCGGATCAGTACTCTTGTCGCTAGTGGTCGGTTTCTTTTGCTTTAGTTTTTTTGACGTCGCTTCCATTGATTCGATAAGGATGCAGTTTGAAAACAAAGTTCATGCTAATACTGAAGTACCGTCAATGCATGCCTGTTGTACATCTGAACTAACAAACCATATTGAATTATGGGAAAATCTGTCTTTTAGTATCCCGTCTAGTTTTGATATTTTATTTGGACTGCTTGTGGTTGCTTTTGTAGTGACTGCGTCCCCGTCACTTTTCAGTCATACAACCTCTCGAATTGACACTATTGCCATACGGTACAAACAATGGAAACGTTCTTATCCAAGTGAACGGATATTTGATCCACAGCGGGTAGCTCTTTCTAGAGGTATTTTACATTCAAAGGCTTTTTAACGTTTCTTTAGTGCATAAAATGCACTGAGTTTTATTCGTTAAAAGTTTTATATGGATCAACCAAGTAATCAAGTACCAGTTCCATCGTCGTCGAGATTTAAGTCATTCATACAGTTGTATGCCACACCACTCGCTATCGTTGTCGCTGGAGCGTGTATCGCACTAGCGTTATATGCAAAACCGCCGCTGACAGCAGTAGACAAGGTAGTTGCACCAAGCATTCAAAATAAGGAAGTTGTAGCAGAAGATAATACTCAGAAGCTAAAAAATATTGCTCCCGTCACACAAGAGGATCATATTCGAGGCAATCCAGATGCTCCCGTAAAAATTGTAGAGTACTCTGATACCGAGTGTCCATTTTGTAAGCGTTTTCATGTCACTATGAAGCAAGTGATGGAAGCGTATGGTGATTCGGGTGAAGTGGCATGGGTCTATCGACATTTCCCACTTGACCAACTACATCCTGAATCTCGTAAGCAAGCTGAAGCGAGCGAGTGTGCGGCTGAGCTCGGAGGGGAGGATGCGTTTTGGAAGTACATTGATCGTGTCTACGAGGTAACACCTTCAAACAATGGATTAAAAGCTTCTGAATTACCTAAAATTGCAGCGTATGTAGGACTTAATGTTGAGGCGTTCAACGCTTGTTTGGCAAGTGGTAGACATGCGAAAAAAGTGGAGCAACATGTACAAAATGCTATCGCTACGGGAGGTAGCGGTACACCATGGAGTATTGTGGTCACAAAAAGTGGTAAAACCTATCCGCTTTCAGGAGCGCAACCATTACCAGCCATCAAGCAGTTAATTGATACTGCGCTGCAAGAGTAATTGTTGGTATGTGGCAAGCTCTTAAACAAGTATTCTCACGAACTTCATACACAATCAGTGCGGTTGTCGTGGCTGTGTTCATCTTCTCAATTTCGCTTTGGTTGCCAAACTTGCCACTTATCACCCAAATTGTGACGGAAGCAGATATGAGCTTCTTCGGGGTATTACTTTTTCTGTTTACACTCCTTGGTTCAGTTACTACTAGCTTCACTGTTCTGTCGGCTAGTATATTAGCGATTACAGCTTCTTTGATTGGTGTGTACGTATCACTCGTGATGTATCATCTCAGGCAGAGAGGTGGCGGTAGACTAAGTTTTGGAACAGGGTTTATCGGACTCCTTAGTGGTCTCATTGGAGTAGAATGTGTGGCGTGTGGTTCATTACTCCTCACCAGTCTGCTGTCATTTGGGACAGCCACTGCCATACTGGGTTTTCTCCCACTCAAAGGTATGGAGTTCAGCATGATCGGTATCATTCTTCTCGTTGCTTCGATTGCCATGATTGCTAGAGAAATTAATGGAAATCGTGCGGGTATTAAAAGTTAATAAATTAATTATATGAAAAATAGTAATAAGTCGTTTGCAATTTGGATGGGAGTCATCTTTATCGGTTGTCTACTTTTGATTGTTTGGTCATCATCAAACAAGCCAAGTACTGGTAGTACTAACACGCCGACAACTCCAGCCAACGTTGCAGATATTGTCTCTGTTAAAGCTGACGATTATATGAAAGGAAATCCGAATGCATCCGTAGTATTAATTGAATATCTCGACTTTGAGTGTGAAGCGTGTCGAGCCTACTTTCCGCTGGTTAAACAGCTAGAGAAAGATTTTCCTAACGACTTGAAGATTGTGATGCGGTATTTCCCGTTACCAAGTCATCGCAATGCTATGACTGCCGCTCTGGCGGTTGAAGCAGCCGGACGCCAAGGAAAGTTTATTGAGATGCACGATCTTTTGTACACCGAACAAGAGAAGTGGGGTGAAAAAGCGGTAGCGACTCCAGCAGTGTTTGAAGCGTACGCACAGCAACTTGGTCTTGATATGGAGAAATTTAAACAAGACGTAGCTTCGCCTGAAGTAAAAGCTCGGGTTCAAAGAGATGTTGATGGGGGTATGGCCCTCGGAGCCAGAGGCACGCCAACCTTTATCTTGAATGGTGAAAAAATCGAAAACCCTCAAGGATACGAACCATTTAAAGCGCTCATTGAAGCGAAGATTAATGAGACAAAACCTGAGTGGGGTACAACGACTGAATAATAAGATATGACGCTTGAAATTTATTCGACAGTATTGACGATTGGTCTTGGTGGAGTAGCTTTGGCTACTCTCATAACAATTCTCGGCTACTTCCTGTCAGCATCAGTACGACAGCAGTTGCTTCTGATTGACTACTTCACCTACATTAAAGCAATTGGAGTGCTGGCTATTACCGCCACGCTGGGAGCGCTTTTCTACCAGTTCTACTACGCCACACCAGTGTGCGAGTTGTGTTGGTGGCAACGCATCTTCATGTTCCCGATCGATATTGTGGTACTCGTCTCACTTATGCATCTCGTGCGGGTAAATCACATTATCGTCGGTATTCTCGCCGGTTTTGGAGCTGCCTTTGCTTTGTACCACTATTACTATCACTTCCAAATCTTCGTACTTGGAAAGACGCTTAGTCTCCCGTGTAATGCCTATGGATTACTACCAGCATGCACCAGTTCACCAATTGTGATCTTTGGTTTTGTGACCATTCCGCTCATGGCACTGATAGTGTTTGTAAGTATTTTGGCTCTCGTATTTTTGGCACACAAAGTTAGTGACAATCAAAGAAATTAATAAGAAGATAAACATCTATGGAACAAAATAATGAAACGATTACTGTATCTGAGACGGAAGTTGCAAAGCGACCAATCTCAGTAACAATTGGGGCGATTGTGTTGGCGACACTGATGGTTTGTGGGACTTTACTGTACATCAACCGAGGTGTATTTATCGCTGCTACCGTAGACGGATCGCCTATCTATCGTTTGACAGTCTTAACAGAACTTGAAAAGCAAGGTGGAGCGCAGGCACTCGATACACTGATTACTGATGTGTTACTAGAAAAGGAATTTGCTTCACGAAACATCACGCTCTCAGATAGCGATATTGATGCTGAAATCAAGAAAATTGAAGAACAGGTATCAGCCCAAGGCGGTACGCTAGAAGCAGCACTCGCACAGCAGGGTATGACTATGACAGTACTTCGTGAACAAATCACTATACAAAAGAAGCTGGAGCTAGCGCTACAAGACAAGGTGGCAATAACCGATGAAGAACTACAGGCTCATATTAAAGAGAGTGGAGCAACTGTTCCTGAAGGAGCAGAAGGCGAAGCGATTATTGCACAAATCAAAGATGAGCTGAAGCAACAAAAATTCCAATCAGCCGCCCAGACGTTTGTGTCAGATCTAAAATCTAAAGCCGAGGTCGTTCGATATGTTACCTACTAAAAAACATCGTTTTCGCCGTCGAATTATCACACTAGGAATAGTTATACTATTTGCAGGCATACTCCTGTTTGGTGGTCAGAGACATAGTAACGGTATCGTAACGAGTGATAATGATGTACAGTCATCCGCACTAAATCTAGATATTGTAGAGAACGCAACGACCACTGTCGTACGGAAAGAAGTCATTTTAACTTCTGGCGATACTCTCGATACCGTGCTGGCTTCTTCTGGAGTGCCGTACGAGGAGCGATTGTCGATACAGGAATCATTAAAGAGTGTCTATGATGTGGCAAAAATGCAGGCTGGTAAGGCAATCCATATTGTTTTTATGGAAGACGCCCTAGCCTCAGTCGATTATGATCTTGATGCCAGTACTAAAATTGTAGTTGAGAAAAATGGTGAAGCATTTGATTCACGAACTGAGGAAATACCCTACGTCACAGAAGAATCCTTTGCAGAGGGAC
>DAOLBU010000029.1:0-10007 GCA_035324355.1 Minisyncoccota bacterium | reverse complement strand
CGTGACTTTCGTTCCTCTTTGGTCGCACCATCTCCTTGGTGGCTCTCTGAATATCCACGCGATTTGGATAACCTTTATATTCGATCGTTTGATACGGAGAAAGATTCTCCAGTTCTCGAGCAATCGAATGTCTGGCTTCGAGTTCAGAAGAAAAATATTGAGCAAGCCCCAGCTTTACCTGAAAGGCTTGTGGAATGGGTAACAGAAATTACACCACTCAATAAACCCGTTGCTCTTGAGAAAATAGATAGAAAGATCTCCTTCGAGAGTGACAAGGAGCGAGTGAGTGAGTTTAAAAAATTTAGGAAAGAATTTGAGCAGGGTGATGAAGTGCCTGAGTCACTTGGAGACTGGGTTGTTCTAGCCCCAGATAAGCTTCCTGAAATTATTGAGTATAAATATGTCTCTGATAATTGGGCGGATCATCCTGAACTTGAAAAACTCTTAGATGGCTATGTAAATAATGAGTGGAAAGAGTGGGCTGATAAGGTGCAAAAAATCTATCAAGCAAATCTTCTATATGACCAGTTATACGCACTTCGACTTTTGCTAAAGAATGAGGGAGATAACTATGAGCTACTACTTGGGCATGGTCTTCTATCATGGAAAAATCCTGCCGTTGGCTCAATTTATGCTCCAGTTTTTCTAACGCCCTTAACTTTAGATTTTGATGCTTCGAAACGCACAATCGAAATCAGTCCTGATCCTATATTCAGGAGTTTTGTTGAAATTACACCAGTATCTGAAATGGATAATCCAGCCGAAGTGGATCTCGATAAATGGATGAGTGCAGTAAATTCGAACCCTTTTGATTTTTGGCATTTAGAAACTCTCAAGTCTCAAGCAAATACCTTTTTAAACTATTTATCACCAGAAGGAGAAGATCGATTTGATGATGAAATGACAGCGACGCCTGCTTTAACAGATAAGCCAAGTATTTGGAACGCTCCACTAATTTTTGTAAGGAAAAGAACAAACAGTCTTTGGTCAAAATACGCTGAGACGATTAGACGTGACATGGAACAGAATGGTGCAAAGTCCACGGAGTTTATCAATGATTTAATTGGTGAATACGGTGAAGATGCTGATCGTCAGGGTTCTGAGGAAAGTACAAGAGAATTTGCGATTAAGGAATCTGAACTTTTCTTTCCTCTTCCGTGGAATGATGAACAAAAAAGAATCGCAGAGCGCATCGATGCAAATTATGGTGTTGTTGTTAAGGGTCCACCAGGTACTGGAAAAAGCCATACAATTGCAAACCTAATTTCTCGCTTCCTTGCGGAGGGTAAGAGTGTTCTTGTTACCTCACAAACAAGTAAAGCTTTGGATGTGTTACGTGACAAACTACCTGAAAATATCAGGAGTCTTGCCGTGTCTCAACTGCATCAGACAGCGAAACGTGATGATGTGCTTCAGCAGTCGATTGCAGAGATAAGTTCAAATCTCGGAGAGCGACACACTAAATTCAGTGAATCAAAATCTGAATCAATCAGAAATGAGCTTGCTAAAATAAGGGAAGAAAAAGCATCGGTAGTAAACCAGATTAGAGAGTACATACTGATTGATTCGACGCAGACCTTAAAAGCGAATGGTGAGGAATTAACGCCGATGCTGGCGGCAAAATTTGTAAGTGAGCATCATGAGAAAAATGATCTTGGCTGGTTTACTGATCAGATACATTTTGAAACAGATCTCAATTTTACCGAAGATGATTTGCGTGAAGCCTATAAATTACTTTCCGATTTAGATAAGAGCGATCGGGAATTGTATCATTTTGACCTACCAGAAATTACTGCTCTCCCTAATGAGGATGTTGTTTTAGGGGCATTTGGTTCTTATAAAGATTTAAGTACAAAAGCAAAAGTATCTAGTAAAACGTTTGGTAGTAACGGAACTACTCTAGGTACAGAAGATCTGTCAAAATTATGGGAAACTCTCAATGAGGCACGAAAGGTACTCGGAGCTATCAATGAAGATTACGAACAGGAAATTTTTCAATCTTGCATTGCAAGTCAAAATGAACGAGAAAAGTGGACTACTATTTTATCTAAGATATCTGAAAATTTAAGTGTCATTGGAAGAAGTAGAAACAAAGTTGTTGGGCACGACATATCAGGCACTACGGGATTGAGTTTAAATGACCTATCGGATGCAATAAATATTCTTAAATCCAAAGTTGCTAATGGAGCTAAGTTGGGCACCTTCGGTAAACTTCTACTGTCTGCAAACACAAAGAAGGTTCTGGAAAACTATACTGTCGATGGACGTTCTCCTGATACGTCCGATCGTGTCGATTTGTTAAGTGAAATGATTTCAGCACAGCTTGCGGAAAGAGAGATAAAGATTCTTTTAGATCAGGGATTCTCTACTCTGAGGAAGGGTCCAGATTTCACTAATGATAAATTAGATATCATTCAGCTTGAGGTTGTTGTCGAGAGTGTCGGACGCATCAACCGCTACCACAATGATTTCTCTTCGATTAAGGATTTGTTCGGAAAAATAAAGCAGTTTCAGGATTTATCCTTCTCAAGGATCGAGGATATTGATACTGCTAGGGATTTAATTGCGTCAAGTGTTGCAGGATACGAACTTGATAAATTGGAGAAGACCCTTTCAGAGTGGGCTACTGCAATTTATGAGCCACTTCCAATCACTGCACGTCATCCAATCAGAGAAAAACTTTTTGATGCAATTGAAAAACGTAGTGGTGCAGCGTGGAAAAAGTGCCTTGAGGAATTAAATGTGCTTTTGGAAAACAAAGAGCTTGCTGTTCGACTGAATCAAATCTCTGGAAAGATTAGCCTGCATGCACCAAGTTTGTATAACAACATTGTTGATTTGGCTGACGCAAAACATAAGTTTGACTGTCCTGAAAACCTTGAACTTGCATGGAAAGTGTCTCGACTTGAGTCTTGGTTGGAATACATTCACGATCACGTAAGTATTGACGAGCTACAAGCAAAACACGAACGCTTGTCTAAACGAGAGTTTCAACTGAACTCTGAGCTAGTAACTGTACTTGCTTGGCAAAGACAGATTGATAAGGTTACCAAAAGACAACGTGATGCACTCATGGCGTGGTCCGATGCCATGAAAAAATATGGAAAAGGTACAGGTAAATATGCTAATAAGTGGCTGACTTCTGCACAGACATCGTTGAAAGAAGCAAAGAACGCTGTTCCTGTTTGGATTATGCCACTCCATAGAGCCGCACAAATGTTTTCTGATCCGAAAGCAGGAATGTTTGATGTGGTGATTTTCGACGAAGCAAGTCAGTGCGATATTCGAGGATTAACAATCGGTTATCTTGGTAAAAAACTACTCGTTGTTGGTGATCCTGACCAGATTAGTCCAGCAGGCATATTTCAAGATCAAGAAAGAGTATTTGAGCTTATCTCAAGATTCCTCTACGACATTCCTCATAAAGACAACTTCTCCATCACTTCAAGTTTGTTTGATTTGGCAAAAATACGTATTCCAAACATGATTCAGCTGAATGAGCACTTCAGATGTGTTCCAGAGATCATCGCGTTTAGTAACCATCATGTTTACGAAGGAAAACTCAAGCCATTACGTTATCCTCATCCAAAGGGGTTGTTGAAGCCAGCACTCGTCCCTGTGTTGGTTGATTCTGGATATCAAAATACTAATAACAAGGTTAACGAACCTGAGGCAAAAGCTATTGTTGAAAAGATCGCAGAGCTGATTGAAGATCCAAATTATCAGCAAAGACCAGATGGGCATCTTTGTACTTTCGGTGTCATATCTCTTCTTGCAGAGGATCAGGCAAAATACATAAAAGAGCTTCTCGTTCGTCACCCAAAAATAGGTGAGAAAGTAATAGAGGAAAGAAATATTGTTTGTGGCGACGCTTACGCCTTTCAAGGGGACGAGAGAGACGTGATGTTCTTATCGATGGTTAAGGCTTTAGATCCAAATAATCCAAACGATACGGTCAAGGCACTAGCTGATAAGGGTACTGCCCAACGATTTAACGTAGCCGCAACTCGTGGTCGAGATCAAGTCTTTTTATATCACTCTATTCCAGTTGGAGAATTTAGAAATCAAAGCGATTGGCGATACAAAATCTTGAATTGGTACTACGATCCTAAAACTGAAGAACTTGAGGCTGGACGCAAGGCACTTAAAAAAGAATTTGACTCAGGCAGAGCTTCTCAATTCTCGTTTGAAGTTGGAAACATGTTGATTGATAGAGGGTATCAAGTATTACCAGAATATCCGGTTATCGGGTACCGCATCGATCTTGTTGTTCAAGGAACTGAAGCAAGACTTGCTGTTGAATGTGACGGTGATCAATACCACACTTTGGAAAATTGGGAGGCAGACCAAGTTCGAGAAAGACAATTACGCAGGGCTGGCTGGCAATTCTGGAGAGTGAGTGGTAGTGCCTTCTATAGACACAAAGAAAAAGCCCTTGATTCTCTCTGGGAGAAGCTTAACGAACTCGGTATTGAACCAATTGCAGGACAATGATTACACTTACTAAAACAGATTTTAAAGAGTATCTAATTTGCCCCAAGTGGCTATGGGTAAAAAAGAAGAAACCTGAACTCTATGTTGAGGGTGAGATGTCTCTGTTCTTGGAAAAACTTATCAAGGATGGTTACGAGGTAGAAGGATATGCACAAAAGCTTTTTCCAGATGGGGTTGAAGTCACTGGTGACAAAGCTACACTTATCGCAAAGACCAACGACTTACTACAGGAGCATAAGACTATGTTCCAAGCGACCTTTCAAACAGAGAAAGGTCTATTTGCGAAAGTGGATATTCTGGCTTTCAATAATGAGACTCAGAAATGGGATCTCTACGAAATCAAAGCAAGTTCTGAAATTAAGACTGACCTGCAACACAATCACTTAAAAGACATTACTTTCCAGACGATCACTGTCGAAGAATCAGGTGTTGATGTTGGTAGCAGTTACATAGTCCATATCAATAAGGAATACCGTCGTAATGGAGATATTAATCCAAGTGAGCTTTTTATCATTGAGGATGTGACGGACAAAGTTCAGGCTGATAAGGAAAATGTTCGCCTTGAAATAAACGAAGCAATATCTCTATTGAGCAAAGAAGAGGTATCCTTTGATGGATGCGAGTGTCTGTACAGAAGTCATGGTCAACGATGTGATAGTTTTGAGTTATTCAACCCAAAAGTACCAAAATACTCGGTTCACCACATTGTTACAGGCAAGAAATTACAGAGCCTGCTGGATGACAACATTCTCGATGTGAAGGATATCCCCGATGATTTTGATCTCACTGACATCCAGCGTGGGAAAGTCGTGCTTCAGAAATCAGGCAAACCACTCATCGATACAGACTCAATTCGAGAGACACTTTCAAATCTTACATTTCCTTTATATTTCCTTGACTACGAGACGTTTGGTAAGCCATACCCAGTGCTTGATGGATACAAGACGAATCAGCAGATCGTGTTTCAGGTATCGATCCATATAGTGCAGGAAAATGGTGACATAGAACATTGCGAGTATTTAGGTAATGATTTTGAAACATCAACGACAGGCTTGCTTGAGATGATGCGAGAAAAGATTAGTCCTACTGGAAGCGTAATTGTATGGAATGAGGGATTTGAGAAAGGAAGAAATAAGGAGTTGGCAGAAATTCATCCCGAGTATGCAGATTTTCTAGAGGACATAAATCGCAGAGTGTATGACCTTATGCTCGTCTTCAAAAAGGACTATCTGCATCCTGACTGCTTCGGAAGTGCCTCGATCAAGAAGGTCTTACCAGTCTTACTTCCTGAGCTTTCATACAAGAATCTTGAAATTCAAGACGGAACGATGGCATTGAGCGAATGGGAGCGAAGTACCACAGACAGCGTCAGTCCAGCAGAAAGAGAAAGCATCAGAGAGAATCTCTTGAAGTATTGCGAATTAGATACATTGGCAATGGTCGAGATATGGAAGGTATTAAGAAAAGTCGTTGATTAGATTAATTTATGGAGAAGGAAATTGCATTTAAAGAAAATACGACAGCTAAAGAAAATCTACCTTTCTCAATTGTTTTGTATCCTGGTCATTACGGTGCATTTTTTGCATTTAAAGAGTCAGACAATTCTAATCCACACTTCTGTTCGTGTTCATACGAAGCGATTGAAAATTATATTCGTATCAGACAACTTCAGCCGAAATACCTAAACTCCGACCCTCGTCGAATGTACATTCTTGATCCTCATAATTTTCCAGCATCGATCGTCGAAGATTTAATGGCAAATAATGTACAAGAAGACGAAGCTATAAATCATTTACGTTTTGGTGAAAAGCTCTGTCATGAATGCAATTTGCAAACTCCTTCATATCGATATTGCCATGAAATGTACGGAGGTGCATTCAAGCAAAATTATGGTTGGTATATAGCTAAACAGGGATTCGAGTGGGGTTTTGATCGACATAACACGAAGTCGCTCATTCCAGAAGCCTCTCCAGACGAGTTGCTCTTACTTATTGAAGACAAAGAATTTAATGATATTAGAGCAAGAATGGATTCATTGATCGAAAAAGTGCGTGCTTTGGAAAGTCGGTGGACTGATCTCAATGAGAAGGAAAAAGAGGATTTCGGTGCCTTTCTCAGAGAAAGGAATGAATTATCCAAGAGTTTCTCAAAGCATCATCGTAAAATAAATAATGTAATAGAGAATGAGGTAAGAGAGAAATTTGGTCACAAGAAAGTTGGCGAAGCGTGGACAAGTGAGACAATTCTCTACTATATAGTCACAAAACTTTTCCCAGATCAAACAATTCGTCGGCACTATCGACCTGATTATTTAGAAGGATTGGAGCTGGATATTTATATTGAGGGACTAAATATTGGAATTGAATATCAGGGTATCCAACACTACAAGCCTGTTAAACACTGGGGTGGCGAAGAATCATTAGTTCGTTTAAAAGAGCGAGACAAAAAGAAGCGATCTATATGTAAAAAGCTTAAGATTCCACTAATTTACTTTGAATACAACGAAGGTCTGAGTGATGATTCGGTGCTCAGAAAGTTATCAGAAGTTATTAGTGACCAGAAAAAATAATTTATATGGAATTCAATCTAGGAGACATTTTAATACAGATACTGAAAGGCTTTTGGCAATTCAAAGGACTCTACCTAATGGCAGGAGGCGTTTTGCTCCTTGCTCTTACTTTCAGAATACTGACTGATCTCCTAGACAGAAAAAGCAAGATTAAATGGTTTCTTGGAAAGAAGAAAATACAGGATCTCCAATACCTCACACCGACCCAGTTCGAGAACTATATCGAGGAGTTGTTCCGATCGCTCGGGTACAAGACGAAAACTGTCGGAGGCAGTGGCGATGGCGGTATTGATGTTGAAGCCGAAAAGGACGGTATCGTCCACTACATCCAGTGCAAGAAATTCATCACCCGCCAAGTTCCCGTCGGAGCCGTCCGTGACTTTTACGGAGCTATTGCAGACAAGATTGATGGAGGTAAGGGATATTTCATAACCACAAACGTATTCACTCTCGATGCTGAGAAGTTTGCCGAGGGAAAACCGATCGAGCTTGTCGACCGCTTTAAACTCATGGAGTACGTGAAGCTCGCTAACGTCGAGATGCCAGTAGCGGATACCGTATGTCCAAAGTGCGGAGGACAGCTGGTTGAACGCAAGGGCAAGTACGGCAGATTTATGGGTTGTAGTACTTATCCCAAGTGTGACTACACGAGCAACATATGAGAAATTCGGAAATCAATCAGAAAATAATAGCTCTTTGGAACAAGCATTTCGCTGGTAACACCGATGTGTACGCTCCGCTTTTTTATGACGAGCTACACAAAGATCGACTGCTGTT
This sequence comes from Minisyncoccota bacterium, assembly GCA_035324355.1. GTDB lineage: Bacteria > Patescibacteriota > Minisyncoccia > Phycocordibacterales > UBA918 > OLB19. The sequence goes on along the minus strand of DAOLBU010000029.1, from coordinate 2,167 downwards.
TGTCGGAATGAACCCGTCGTTCAGTGCTCGTGGATTTAGGACGATACTCAAGGATACCGAGTACGCAGATTTCGACATGGTCACTTTTTTCAAGTGGCAGAATATCTCATCCGACCCTAAACTGATCGATGACTGCATCAAGATGGAGAACTATGCATACCAGAACTACTCCCAGTACTTCGGCAGACCGATAGAGATCGCCAAGAAAGTCGGACTGGAGTGGCAACACATCGACCTCTTTCTATACAAGGAAACTTCCCAGAGCAGTTTTATGAACCGCGTGCGAAGCAAGGGAAAGCTTAACGAATTCGGAATGGATCAGATCAAGTTGTTTGAGGAGATATTGGTGCAGACTGAACCTCGCTGTGTCGTGGTCACCAATGCGACAGCTTCAGAGATACTCCGTGAGTACATACAAGATGATCTTTCGTGGGATTCAGAGCGTGGCTTCCATTGGTTCACGAGAGGTGGAAAGAAAATCCCAATGTTCTTCACCTCAATGCTCAGTGGACAAAGAGCACTTGATCGCTGGTCGTACGAGCGTCTCGTTTGGCATATTGGTCAGGCTATATCTTAATTTTATGAATGACTTATTAAAAATTGCAAAGATTTGTGTTGAAAAAATCAAAGATGAATTCCTGCTATTTTCTGTCGTGGCACTTGTGTTAATGGTAGCTTTTCCAGACGCAAGATTTCCTATATTTGTGGTATACGGGACTGCTGTAACTATCTATGTAATTATTACTATGATACGTATACGCGGACAGAAATCTGATAATAAATTTCTCCAAAATGTAGAACAGTATCTTAGTAATCCTGAGGATTGGGAAATGAGGATGATCGGAAATTCAGAGATATATTTTTACGTAGAAGATAATAACTACAAAATAGTCCAAGGAGACTCTTCCTTGCGAGATTGGGAGCCGAGGATTGAGCCGTGGATGAATAATTTTCCAGATGCGCATGTGTCCGAATGGAGTGTATACATTAAGCATGGAGAAAACATCATTGCCGAGTATATGTTTATGTCTTGCGATGGTGCGAGGTATTTAATTCCAATTCCAAAGAAGCGTTGCGCTGAGCCTGGTGAAGGTTATACCTGTAATAGGTTTGAGTATTTCTGGCACAGGAACTCAATAGAGTATAAGGTTGCGGGCGTGATTGGCAGATTTTATAATTGTGAAAATCTTGAAGAAGTCGCCAGATTCTGTGGAATTATCATCGAATGATGTAAATGAGACATAGACCGAGACGGGTGTTTTGTGTCTCATCTGTATCATTCACAAAAACACACTAGAGACCGAGACACCTCTAACAAGGAGTAGAAGGGATCTCAAACGGTGTTGTGGGGTCTCACTACACAAGCTCGCGACCATGACAGTCAGCCAACTCGGTAGCACGAAGAGCGTCAATAAAATACTTATCTAGCTTTGCATAGACTTAGCAAAACTATTGAATGCAGTATAATTAAAAATATTATGATTATCGAACAAGTCACTCAGATTGGACATAAGACAATTCGAAGTCGGTCACAGGAAATCTCAAACCTCAAAGCAAAGTCAGTTCAACAAGTCGTTACTGATCTCATTGATTCAATGCGACATCATGAGTTGGTTGGTATGGCAGCACCTCAAATTGGTAAAAAGATAAGAATATTCGTCACTGAGATTAGAGAGACTAAATTACGAAAAGGTCAGAATAAAAAGAATATTGATCCATTGAGAGTATTCATTAATCCCCGTATCGTTTCTTTAGCTAAAGTACAGGAATCAGGATGGGAGGGGTGTGGTAGTGTCGCCGAGGCTGGAATTTTTGGTATGGTTAAAAGACCAATTTCTCTAGCGATTGAAGCATTCGATAGAGATGGTAATAAGTTCAGACTTGAAGCTGACAGTTTACTGGCGCGTGTTATACAGCATGAAATGGATCATTTGAATGGAGTTGTCTTCATAGACAAGGCTGACACTGGTACGTTTATGAGTAGAAATGAATATCTCAAAATTAAATCTAAGAGGAGTAAAAAAAGCATCCCCGCCCGGAGGCGAGGATGATTGAGGTGCGGCATTGTTACGAGAACGTAACAATGCCGTCGATAGCACCGCTGGAATGGAATCGAGAAAAAGGGGACATGGACAATAAAAACCTAAAACTCGTGTCATAATTTATT
>DAOLBU010000028.1:0-11942 GCA_035324355.1 Minisyncoccota bacterium | reverse complement strand
ACTCACTTTTAATGATTTCAAGTCCCTGAGCTAGGAATCTGATAATTATCGGGTTCACTTGCTTACCTTTAACAGCATGTGGTAAGACAATAACCAACGTGGTTTGTTCCGCCATTTTTTTCTCCTGATTCTTGGCTACAAAACGTGCCAAGTAAACGATCTCCTACCGAGTTTATAAAAAATTACAAGTTTATTAAAAATTTAAATACGTGATGGTAAATTGTAAGATGGTAGCAAAAGTAACCCAAGCGAGATAAGGGAGGTTAATGTAACTGACCCATGGTACATAATGATGTATGACATAAAGTGCCCAAATTAGCGTTCCAAGTACCAATAAGATATCAATCGTAGCTAGTAGATTATTTTTAAGACCAAATTGAATTGGGGTAAAAGCGATATTAAAAATGATATTGAGAATGAAAGGTAGGATGACTACAAAAGGGACGACTCCTTTGAAGTATAAGTAAAATACATAACCAAAGGACGCAGCAATAATAACGTATAGTACGCTCCAAACAGGACCAAATAACCAGGCGGGAGGAGCCCATTCTGGCTTAATTAATTCGCTGTACCAATTTGCTTCTCTCATGGTCACATTCTAACATATTCGTTCGTTTAATTATTTATTCTCATGATTTGACTGTCAGAAGGGGTGAGTTTTCAGCACTTTCTGTTACAATTACCAATAATTATTTGTGAAACCAAAATTTTCATTAGCTAACTTTAGCTCTTTTTCAGGAACACTTTGTCTCGCTCTGCTGGTGGGGCTGATTACAGCTTTGGGCTGCATTTGTTTTCATCTTTTAATCGAGTTCTTTACCCAATTCTTTTTTGGGGTTGTAGAGAACGATACTTTTATTTCGACGCTCAGTACCCTCACTACTTTAGAGCGTATCCTGATACCTGCTAGCGGTGGTTTATTGGTAGGAATTATTTTGACCTATCTTCATGTGACAGAAGCTGAGGGGGAAGGAGTGCCTCAGGTACTTAGAGCAATAGTATTTAAGAAGAGTAAAATTAGATTGTTAGTAGCACCTATTAAAATTTTAACCACCGCTATCACTCTTGGTTCTGGTGGTTCTGCGGGACGTGAGGGACCAATCGTACAGATAGGTTCAGCCATTGGTTCGTCTGTGGGACAGCTACTTAAACAAAATGAATCAACCACCAAGCTACTCCTGGCTGCCGGTGCGGCGGCTGGTATTGGTGGTACATTCGGCGCTCCTTTAGCGGGAATTTTGTTTAGTTTAGAACTTATCCTGAAGACAATTACTTTAAGGATAGTATTTATTCTTGGAGCGGCCGCCTTCCTTTCAAATTATCTAGTTAGTGGCGTCTTGGGTTTTGAAGGTTTACGCCTGATATTACCAAATAGTTTTATTATCAATATAGATTTAATTTTGGTAAGTTTAATATTAGGGGCTATATCGGGAGTGCTAGCAGTTTATTTTGGAAGGACTATCAAATTAATGGAAACTTTTTTTCATTGGTTGCGGACGCCGCTTTTTATTAAAACCACCATCGGGGGACTACTTATCGGTTTTTTAGCTCTTTATTTTCCTTATATTCATGAACCAGCCACCTATCCATTAATGGTAGACTTACTCGCAATTAGCAATCTGCCTCTGTTGTTTTTAATTGGTCTGCTTTTTGTTAAAATTGTAGCGACAGCGATTACTATTGGTTCAGGTGGCTCTGGTGGCGTGTTGGCTCCTGCTTTGCTTACAGGTTTAATATTTGGCTACGTGATGGCTATGTTTATCCCTGGGTTAGGATGGAATGTAACGGCCGACGTTATTGCCTTTGGTTTGATTGGTATGGCTGGAGTTTTTGCTGGAGTGACTCACGCTCCTTTCATGTCGACTATTCTCTTATATGAGATCACTGATGAACCGATGGTGATTCCTCTTATTGCCCTTAGTACCGCTGTTTCTTACTTTACCGCTAAGTATTTAAGTTCTGAAAGTGTTTATACGGAACACATGAGCAAACGCCGCATTGTCTAAATATTACTAGTTCATAGAGAATGCCACGTCCGCCTTTGCGGCGTGGAGTAAAACAGTCTGGGAGATTGTTTTACGGACAAAGATATCGGTAACGGCGGAGCCGTTTCATCTGCTAGAAAAAACACCCAGATTCCGTCCGCTTTCAGATTAATGTCTCAAGTGGTGAGATTGCTAAGATTTTAGAACGAGAAGCTAATCTCCTTAAACCAGCTAATCAATACCTCCTTAAAAGCATCCAGGAAGAAAGTAGTCACCACCTTGATGAATCACGGTATGATATCGCAGGGGAACATCACTATGTCTGGAGTATCTCTGGTGGAGACAGTGGGGATGCTGTCTATTTAGTGGGACAGAGTCGCGGTAAAGGTAATGCCGAAAAACTCCGTGGTGATTCAAAAGGCGTCCTTGTCTCCGATGATTATGGTGCTTATCGTACGCTAGCTACTCATCATCAACTCTGCTTCGCTCACCTGATTCGTCACTTTCGTGATCTGGCTCAGCATGACGGTTTTAGTGATTCAGACAAAGAGAATCTTCGGAGTACTTATACCGAGATTAAAGCCATTTACGGAGATACTAAGGAAGCCTGTTCTGGTCCTGACCCCCAAGGTCAGCTCGTTACCTTAACCGATAGACTAACCCAAGTAGCTAAAGTCAGTCCTAGTGATCCTAGTCCTCTGAAACGGATAAAAACATCGTTACTAAAGAATATCAACAAGTATTTTACCTGCCTCTTATTTCCAGCGGTGGCCTTAACCAATAACCTAGCTGAACGGTCATTGCGTCACCTGGTCTTAAAGCGCAAGGTTTCCTTTGGGGTACAGAGTGTTAAAGGAGCGGAGACAATGTCCATTCTGTTTTCTGTGTTACTTTCACTCCGTCGGAGAGATCCGAGGACTTACTTTTTGAAGTGCTTGGAGTTGCGGAGGGTGTGAGGGGTTACAAAATATTTTAATAAAACTCGCTTTGACGTGGTACGAGATATCGGAACCTTTTGGAAGCAGAATAAGGCGCACATTTGGATCCCGAATATCAAGCAGGGATTCTTTGGAATTAGGCAGCCGACAGAGGCCGAGATGGCGGAATTTAAGGAATGTTGATAAATAAGTTGTTGACTCGTATACTCCCTAGGGATAACAAAAGCCCGCACTATAGCGGGCTTTTGTTCAAACAATTCTCTCGCTTACTCAACTTCAATTTTTACTTTCTTCTTTTTCTCCTCCTCAGACTTAGGCAGGGTGATGGACAGTACGCCATTCTTCGACTTGGCGACGATGCCATCCTTGTCTACTCTTGCAGGGAGCGCAAACTCTCTGCGGAACTCGCCGAACTCACGCTCGTAGCGATACACCTTACCTTGCTTGTCTTCAGACCTGTTCTCTTTCTCGATCTTTCCCGAGAGTGAGAGATAATCGTCTCCCACCTCAACATTAATATTCTCCGCATCGATGCCCGGAATATTTGCTGTTACTCGAATCTCATTTTCTGTCTCCTCAACATCCACCTTAGGAAACAGCGTGCTGACGTTGCCAAGTCCGCGATTGCGGAAAAGGCTTGGCGACATCATTGAGAATGGATCGAGTGCATCATCGAAGAATCTATCAATGAGAGAGAAAGGACTTGCAAATTCATCACGTCGCTGGAGAGCATTGTTGTCTACTTTCTTGATTGCTGTATTCATAGGAGTGTTGATGATTAGATTCTAGTAATGCCCTTGATATCGATCTTTTACAAGGGATAATTGCATACTCTGGAGATGCCGAGGTTGGTTTCCTCCAGAGGGTAGAAAACTATCGGTTTTCTATTACTCGTCTGTGCGAGTATTACTTACAACGATATTTAATTGTGTGTGGCTGTGTGGCATCAGAAATCTGAATGAGTTTCTTTAGCCAACTTTTTGTTTGTCTTCACATTGTTTTGACTTAAGTATCATTTTTTCTATACCACAGTGAGTGACCACCTCACTGTACACTCTATTAAACGTATCTAGTCGGGAAAGGTGTCATCCTAGAGTGCGTACCAGAAACTCCTAAAAAGCTCGTCCTGCTTTCGGAAATACTCATCCATCATTTTCTGGTGACGGATGACATTCTCCCGCATTTCCTTTACATCCTCTTCGGTTATGGGAGTCGTGGTCGCATAAGTCTTAGTTTGTTTGCCGTCATAGACGGTCACCACTTCATTTTTGAATCCATACGGAGAATCAATGACAGCGGTACGTTTTGCAACCTCTCTAGGTTTACTCTCAGTGCTTGGTGCAAGCACTGGCTGTGCCAAAAAATACACGTTTGCAACAACGCTCGCCACTAGAAGTACCGAGACGATGACTACGGTATTTTTATGCTTGAATATACTGATAATTTTATCCTTCATACCCTATTCAACGTAACAGGGTTCAAAAGGTGTCAACCTATTCCTCAAGAAATTGTGCCTTGGTCTGCTTGCGTTTCTTGTCAGCAAATCCTGCGATGTCCTTGATGTATGGGTGCTCCTTGAGTTTTTTCTTGGTTCGAGAGAGCGAGAGCTTCACCGCGTTTTCAGTTGACCCTGTTGCCGTCGCAATATCTTTTATGGACATGTCTTGCTGGTAGAACATGAGGAGCTTGTCTCGATTTGACTGAGGCAGATCCTGAACCGCTCGCCACAAGGCTTCGGCATCGGATTTCTTCTCGATGTCTTCGGTAACTTCGTATGGGATGTCCTCGATTGCCTCAAACGGCAGAGACTTCGGCTTGCGGTAGTGATCGACAAGCACGTTGTGGGCGATGGTAATGAGGTAGGTCAGATATGAATATCCTCGATTATTGAAACGATTGAGATATTGGAATCCGCGCAAAAAAGTCTCCTGCATGAGGTCTTCGGAGAGCATCTTGTCGTGCCCTGTGCGGTACCAGAAATAGTTGAAAACCTTGTCTGAATATTTGGTATACAGCTTTTCGTATTCCTTAGGATTCTCTTTGGCTTTAGCTATTAATTGTATGTCTTCGTTGTTCATATAACAGCAACATTATACAAAATTTCAAGTACGGATTGTATCCGCTGTTGTGGTTGGTAAGGGAGATGGCGGAGTTTCGCTAGATTTTTTATTTCTTATGCTTCAGTAACATTTCAGCGGGAGAAATTCCGCCGATGATTTTGTGTGGAAAATAATTCCAAGCATCATTTACTAATTCCAAAACAGTGTCGAGCTCTGATGCCCCTTGTCCTGTATCAAACATGGCGATGACATCGGTCAGATCGTCCTGTCCTTCTTCGTTGTAGATAATCTCCTTGATATGGTCCAAGGTGAAATCACTTTTAGTTTCCACTAAAAGATCCGCCAATTCCTGTTCTATTTCAGTTCTTCTGGTTATAATTTGTTCTTTCGATTCGATTTCCATAGTATTTACATTTTAGCAGAAATATTGACTTCTTTCACTATTCGATCAATGATCGTCGTGCATGGAAAGAAAAGCTAAAAAATACCCGAAACACGTCTGCCAGTTTTGCGGGTCTGATCGTAAACTTGTGGAAACCATCATTGATGATGAGTTTTATTGGGATGAGACAACAAAAACATATCTACCTAATGGCTTTACCAACAATTTTGAGCATACTGGCTATGTGCAATGTGTGGTTTGTGAGCAAGAGTGGACCGGACAGTAACTTTTAATTTGAAATCGGCAAATTTAAAGTTAAGGGCTCAAATTTTAATACGCCATAGTGTAAGTTATGTGGATAACCACAAATTTACCCTAAAAATACCCTTATTTTGATTAATTTAGTCTATTTTATACAAAATATTGTAGAAAGCTTGCAAAAAGTAATGAAAGGTGCTACACTCTAGGCATTACTAATAGGGACCAAAAAATATTATGTTGTATTCAATAACATTTAAAAACTTCTATTCTTTTGGCGAGGAGACCACGCTAAATTTTGTGGTGAATGAAAAAGCCCCTGACAACCATGGGTATTTCAAAACACCACTTGGTACCCGACTATCGAAAGTAGAAACGGTGATTGGTCCCAACGCCTCTGGAAAGACGAATCTTCTTAAGACACTACCATTTTTAAAGTGGCTTATTGTTGATTCTTTTAACTTAAAGCCAGACAGTCCTCTAGTGATTCAACTGTTTGCTTTCGGTGACACATCAAATCAATCTTCATCAATGTCTGTGATTTTTGAGCTTAATGAAAAAATCTATACATACTCACTTGAACTTAATAAGACTCGAATCATTAATGAGAAACTTGAGCGCACATCATTTGTAAAAGAAAAGAAAGGAACTCAAAAGGTATTTTCTCGTGAGTGGAATGAAAAAGATCAAAAGTATGATTTCGAAGGTGAGAACTTTGAATTACCTAAAGGATTTGAAAATTCACTACGATCAAATGCTAGTGTTATAGGTACTGCGGCACGACTAAATCATCCTGAGAGTGTTGAACTACTTCAATACTGGCAGAAAATTCAAACAAACGTTGCAGAAATGGGATGGACAGGTGATCACTTGGTCCCTAGCCGAGTGCCACAGTGGGTTGAGGCTCTCATGTTTTATAGTGAGAATGAAAATCTCAAGATAGAGGCAGAGAAACTTCTTTCTCGTTTTGATCTTGGTCTCAACGGAATTGTGTTTGAGAAAGAACAAAAGGCTGATGGTCTTACAATCAAAGATATTAAAGCAAAGCATTCATTCAAAAATAAAGAATATGAATTGCCTATCATTTACGAATCATCAGGAACAAAACAACTCTTTGTCCTTCTCAAGAGCATTCTCTCGGCCCTCGTAAACGGTGGTGCCGTAATCATCGATGAGTTTGATGTAAATCTTCACCCTGAAATAGTACTTTCTCTATTCAATCTCTTCATTGATCCAGAAATTAACTCAAACAACGCTCAGTTACTGTTCAGTACCCATAGTCATCTTGTCTTGAGTCGTCTCGATAAGTATCAAATAGTTTTGGTTGAAAAAAATGAAAATGGTATGAGCGAATCATGGCGTCTTGATGAAGTTACCGGTGTTCGAGCTGATGACAACTATTATTCAAAGTATATTGCAGGTGCTTATGGTGCTGTACCTAAACTATAACGAGCCATGTCTAGAACAAACCCATTCAAACAAAAAAGACGATCGGCTCATAGAACTCTTTTAGTGTTCGGCGAAGGGCTTTGTGAAGAGGTTTTTCTTAAGCACCTAAAAAAGCTGTATTCGTACAATAGTAATGTTGCAATAACCGTACGAAAAGGAAAAGGTGGAACGCCGGCAGATGTGGTAATAGATTCCGACAAAATCCCTGGCGATTATGAGACCAGGGTTGTTGTCGTTGATAATGATAAAATCCAACAGGAAATGGAGTTAGCTCGCAAAGAGGCCAAACGTAGAAAGATTACGCTTATTGAAAACACACCTTGTATCGAGGCTCTTCTTCTCTCTATTTTGGATAATGGAAAAGATTATTCTAGCAAGACATCTGATTGGTGTAAAAAGGAGTTTGAATCAAAATATATTGAGAAGAAGAAAAGATCTGAGCCAGAGCAATATGAAAAACTTTTTACAAAGACACTTCTCGATTTAGGTCGATCGAAAGTGACCGTACTCGATACTATGATCAATTTAATGGAGGGTAAATTTTAAATATATGAATCCCGTTGCAAACCAAAACCTAAAGGAGACCTATATCAAGTGCAAGAAGTGCGGCACTGATGTTCCTACTATTACAAGGGGTGATCTAATCCCATGCAAATGTGGGGCTATTTCTGTTGATGGGTCCAAAGACCTTGTTAGGGTGTTGGGTAATCCTGAAGACTACGAGGAAATACAAAAATAATTATATGACTATTGTTACAAAGAAAACTATTTTAATAACCGATTCGTTGTTTATCTTTTCAGAGCATGAAAACATACTTAAGAACGCTGGTTATGAGATTGAGCGTCTCGACAAGCCAAATGCAACAGAGGAAGAACTCATAAAGGTCATCAAGGGCAAGGCGGGCTATATCCTTGGTGGTATTGAGAAAGTCACAGATAAGGCTATTGAAGCCGCTGATGAGCTCAAAGTAATTATTTTTACGGGTTCAGACTGGCTAAACTTTATTCCTGGACACGAACTCGCAACAAGGAAAGGTATTGCAATTGCAAATACTCCTGGAGCAAACACCTATGCCGTCTCCGAATACACGATTTCAATGATCCTTGCGCTGACAAGGAATATTTTTGAGCTTGGCCGAACAGGAAAGACAAGTTTTCAGGTTCGACCATCTCTCAAGGAACTCACCGTTGGAATTATTGGTATGGGTCATATCGGTAGCAAGGTTGCAGGAATGCTCAAGGGTCTTGAAGCTGGAAAGATTATCTACAATAGCCGACAGCAGAAGCCTGAAGTAGAAAAACAAACAGGTGCGACTTTTTCTGATTTAGAAACAGTCCTCAAAACAAGCGATATTGTCTCACTCCATTTCTCAAAAGAAGCTGGAGCTGGATTTATTGATGAAAAGAAACTTGCCCTTATGAAAGACGGCGCTCTTTTAGTGAATTGTGGATTTACAGGAGCAATAAACAATGATGCTCTCTTTAAAGAATTGAAATCTGGACGACTACGAGCGGTCCAAGATGATCCTGTTGGACCAGAATTTAATGATCTACCACTTTCTAATTGGTTTGGCTCAAATTCTCATACAGCTTTTAATACCCATGAAGCAAATAAGAAAGCGAGTGATATGGCTACGGAGTCGATGATAAATCTCCTTTCAAAAGGAGAAGATAAATATAAAGTAAATTAGTATGAAAACATCTCTCCATCGCATAATTACAAAAGATAATCTCGAGCTTGTTGGTTTGCTTTATGAACCTGAGATCAAGACGGATAAAGTTTTAGCCCATGTTCATGGTATGGGTGGCAACTTCTATGAGAACAAGTTTTTAGATGTCATAGCAAAGACGCTTACTGACAACAATACCGCTTTCTTCGTTTTCAATAATCGAGGGTGTGAAGCTATTAAAGACCTGGCGAAGGTTGTAGATAGTAAAAGAACATTTGTCCGAATTGGTGATGCTTACGAAAAGTTTGAGGATTCTATTCTGGATATTGCAGCTGCAATTGAAGTTGTCGCTAACTTAGGATTTGAAGAAATTCATCTCTCTGGTCATAGTCTTGGAAGTCCAAAAGTTGCTTATTATCTAGCCGAAACAAAAGATGCGAGAGTAAAGTCTGTTTTACTTCTGTCTCCTTCAGACATGCTTGGTTTAGTTCGAGCTAATCCGGAAAGGTTTAAAGAGGACCTTGAAGAAGCAACAAAAATGGTCCAGGCAGGAAAAGGCGGAGAACTTCTATCTCGATTAGTTTGGGATGAATACCTACTAAGTGCAGCAACATATCTCAGTTTATTTGCAGATGATTCAAAAGCTGCAATATTTAATTTTCATAACGCTACTGATTCTCTTGAAACTTTGAGTAAAATTACTCAACCGATGTTTGCTACAATGGGTCGAAAAGATGATTCACTCGTAGTCTCTATTGAGGAAACCATGGAGAGAATTGCTAATGCTGCTAAGAACAGTCAAAAAGTTGAAACTAAAATCCTGGGAGATGCCAATCATGGATATATAGGTTCTGAAGAAGAGCTTTCTAACACAATAAACCTATGGATTCAGAAATTATAATTATAGGAGCAGGTGCTTCTGGTTTAATTGCAGCCCGAGAACTTGCTAAGGCCGGAAAGAAAATAACTATCTTAGAAGCCCGAGATCGAATTGGGGGTAGAATCATGCCGCTTAGTGAGGAAGATTTTGGCTATCCAGCTCAAGGTGGCGGCGAGTTTGTTCATGGAGAGGCTCCAGTTACCAAAGCTCTGATACAAGAAGCTGGACTTACTTTTGTACCTGAATCAGATGATGGAGAAGTGTGGGCTACACGCAGTGGTCCATTATCGTTGCACAAATCTTTTATTGAAGGCAATGAAATGCTTAAAGAAAAGCTCGAAAAACTAGAGAGCGATGTTTCTATCGCTGAATTTCTCGACACTCATTTTGGAACTGAAGAATACGCAAGTCTCCGAAACTCTATCTTAAAAATGGTAGAAGGTTATGAAGCAGCTGATCCTCATCGAGTAAGCACTTTCACATTAAAGTGTGGTTGGTTTGGTAAGAAGTATCATGCTGATGGTTGGATAAAAGAAGGTTATGGAGCCCTTCTCAACTTTCTCAAGAAACAAATTGAGCAAAATGGTGGAGAAATCATTTTTAATAGTCCAGTGGTATCAGTTGAATCTACTTCAGGAAAAGTTGTTGTAAAAACTTCTGATAAATCATATAAAGCTGCCAAAGTTATTGTCACTGTCCCTTTACCTGTTCTAAAAAGCATCAAATTCACTCCTGATATTTCAGAGAAAATAGCACTTGTATCTAAGATTGGTTTTGGATCAGCAATTAAACTGATTATCAAATTCAAAAGCCAATGGTGGAAGAAAGCTACTCCTAACGACCTTTCTAAGCTCTCATTCGCACTCTGCAACGATGATTTTACGGCTTGGTGGACCCAGTATCCTATTGAGACAAACACCATGGTTGGATGGATGGCTGGTCCAAATGTAGAAAAGAATAAGAGCTTATCTGATAACAAGCTACTCGATCTTGGTATCTTAGCTCTGGCGAATATGTTTAGCCTGGATAAAGATTTTTTGAATAAAGAAATTGAAACTTGGAAAGTAATCAACTGGTCCAGTGATCCTTATGCTCTTGGTGCTTATAGCTACACAGCAATGGATACCGCAGATGCATACGAAAGACTTGCCGAGTCAGTAGGTAACACTATCTTCTTTGCTGGCGAAGCTATATACACCGGAGAAGAAACTGCAACGGTTGAGGGTGCGCTTGGAAGCGGAAAGGAAGTTGCAGCAACAATCTTGAATATTACATAGTATGAAAACAAAATTCATCCTACATGGAGGATTCAATCCTGGACAGACAAATGAAGATAATAGCGACTTCTATAAAGAGATTTTAAGAGATGCTCCTGAAGGGTCGAGAATTTTACTTGTTCCTTTTGCTAAAGATACACATCGAATACCTTCTGCTACTGAGAAAGTCGCCTTTGAATTTAATAAGCAGAATAAAAACATTACCGTTGAAGTTGCAGATGAGCAAAATTTCATACAGCAACTTAAATTTGCGGATATTGCCTACTTTCATGGCGGCGCCAGTCTAAAATTACTTGAAGCACTCAAGAAATACCTTAACTTAGAAGATTCTCTTTGTGGAAAAATTATTGCTGGCGAATCTGCAGGAGCAAATGTGTGGAGTAAATTCTTTTACAGTCCCAAAGCGGATGTGGTTTCAGAAGGACTTGGCATATTGCCTATTAAAATGATTCCTCATTATAAGAAAGAATACGCAGGTAGACTTGATAAAGTTGGTCCAGATTTGGAACCCCTTCTATTATTCGAATACCATTTTAAGGTTTTTTATAAATAGCTATCATGTCTCCTGTTGCAACAAAGGATAAAAATAAAGCCGACACTTTTAAGAAATGGCTAGAATCAAAGCCCCATTGGGAGCAATATTTGTGGCAACTGCATATCGAAAAAGGCACTCTTGAGGAAGTTGATATTGAAAAGGTCTACCAATATCTCTTGGAAGATTCTGGCGTGATCGACATGGCATCAGGTAGAGCGTCCATCGTATTTCCTTCTCTTGACCTAAGCGATGCCGAAGCGCCTAAGACTAAGATCACACTCGACAAGATTGAGAAGCTTAAGAGTGTAAACGCTATCGATGAATGTTCGGCATCGCTTGAGCGTCATAGACGCTAGCACTCGTGAGAGCTAGTCCGCAGAGTCGTCCATCTAAAGACATGCTGGCATGCAACTTAAACCCATAGTGCCAACCCTGCCAGTTCTTCCCAAATCCAACGTTATTCTTAGCCACCTACCCAGCAATACAAATCCACGATATGATGAGATTG
>DAOLBU010000027.1:266-12100 GCA_035324355.1 Minisyncoccota bacterium | reverse complement strand
CTTTTACGTTGGAATCGATGGTGATTTGGGTATCATCTTGCGTTGGACAAGACTCAGGCTTTGGACTTTTTGAGATTATGGTATAATTTTCGTAAGCTCTTACAAATTTTAAAATTTAGCTAAATTAAGTTATGAACTGGATAATTATTGCGATACTGGTAGTAGTGGCTTTATATGTAGTGTATGCCTACAACAACTTTGTTAAATTAACTCAACGGACAAAAGAAGCTTGGGCGGATATTGATGTGCAACTAAAGCGGCGCTACGACTTGATTCCTAACCTGATTGAAACAGTAAAGGGTTATGCAGCTCACGAAAGAGGTGTCTTCGAAGAAGTTACCAATGCTCGCGCTAAAGCGACTCAAGTTCATGTAGACCCAACTAATATCACTGCTGAGCAAATCACCGCTATGGCTGGAGCCGAATCAGCTTTGGGAGCGTCTCTCGGTAAGCTTTTAGCAGTAGCAGAAGCGTATCCAGACCTAAAAGCAAATCAAAACTTTGCTCAATTGCAAACTGAACTAACCGATACTGAAAACAAGATTCAAGCAGCTCGTCGTTTCTACAACGGTAATGTCCGAGATCTTAAGATTGGTCTACAGTCATTCCCGTCTAATATTATCGGCAGCACCTTTAATTTTAAAGAAGAACAATTCTTTGAATTGGCTGAAGGTTCAGAGGAGCGAGAACCAGTTAAGGTAGCCTTCTAGTACTAGCTACTATGTCAGAAATCACTCGTGTCTACTACAACAAATTGGTACGCGATAATATCCCCGATATTATTCACTCAAAGCGAGAGGCTTGCGAAGTGCGGCAGATTTGCGATGTTCAGGAATTTCAGCAAGAATTATTTAAGAAAATTAAGGAAGAGGCAACTTCATTAGCGATGGTACGTACCAAACAGGAATTTATTGGTGAATATACTGATTTAATGATTGTGCTTGAAACCATTATTAAACAACTGGAAATTTCTGAAATAGAATTAGCTGAGGCTAAGGCAGAAAATTTACTGCGTAAAGGTGAATATAAACATCAAAACTTTCTCATCTGGTCAGAAGATGTGGGTTATCAATCAAACGAAAGTCCACAAGGGATACCGCTTTAATTCTGTTATCAAAGTGGTTGGTGGTAGTAATGGCGTCTTGGTCAAATTAAAATCATGAAAACATTACTCAGAACAAGCTTACTTCTCTTCTTGCTTTTTCTAGTGACGCCCACTGTCCAGGCTGAAGTGATTCGTGATTTTGCTGTTAACTACCAAATTAATTCCGACGGTACCGTCTTAGTAGAAGAGACTATTCTTTATGATTTTGAAGCTGAAGAAAGGCGGGGGATTTTTCGAACTATCGAAAAAGACCATCCTCAGCCAGCTACAGCTTGGTATAAGTATCGAAGGGTAGGGATTGAGTTGATCTCTGTCACGAGAAATGGTCAAGAAGAACCATTGGCTGTCACCGAGAGCAAACAACAAGTGGAGTACAAGATAGGCAACCCATATGTGACCATATCTGGACCGCAAACTTATCAAATCCAGTATTTACTTAGTGGTGCCTTATCTTATGGCTCTGATGGTGCAGAATTTTACTGGAACGTTACCGGGAATGAATGGCCAGTACTAATTGAAAGTGTGTCAGCTGTAGTTTCGGGTCCTTTGTTAGAGAACTTTACTTGTTACCGAGGTTACTTTGGTGAGAGTAACAGCTGCGAAGCTGAAATGTTGAATGCTGGTGTGTTGTTTAGTACGGAAAGTTTAGACTCAGGTGAAGGTTTGACCTTGGCAGTGGAGGTGAACGAGGGGGGAGTGGCTACTTTGATTTATGAAAAGATTTCCTACTTACCATTTGGTTTTGGGGTAGCTATTTTGTGGCTATTATATTTTGCTCGGTCGGTTTACCGTCTGCGTTCCAAAGACAGGAGTAATCGTCCTGTGATTGCGCAGTATGAACCGCTTAAAGGTTATCTACCAATGTACACTGGCGTATTGTTTGACGGGCAACTTGACCCTCGGGATATTACAGCCGGGATTGTTTACCTGGCTGAGCAGGGGTTCATAAAAATTAAACGTACAGGAAAGAAGGTCTTGGTAATTTTTGAAGTAACTGATTATGAAATTACTTTACTTCGACCTTTGGCTGAATTACCAAATAAGTTTCTGAGAGAAGTTAGTGGGCTGCTCTTTTCCGAGAACACAGCTGTGCCAGCAACAGTGATGCTTTCCAGTTTGAGTCAAAATCGAGTGGCGAATAGTAAGTTGATTCTGTCACTTAGGGCAGCGATACGTGAAGATCTTAAAGCCAGTGGTCTTATTACTACCAACTTACCCCCGTGGACCACAAGTAAGACTGTCCTACTCATCCTACTAGTACTTTTCTTTGGTCCATTATTATTTATTGAAAATGGTTTTGGTCTAGTTATCTTTGTATTTATTACGTCTGTTTTTATTGGCGTGATGGCTTTAGTCGATCGTTTTACCGCTCGAGGACATGAACTCAAAAATCATCTTGAAGGCTTCAAACTTTTCTTGTCAGTGACAGACAAGGAGCGTTTTGCCTTCCATAACGCACCAGAAAAAAGTCCTGAGTTATTTATGGAGTACCTGCCTTACGCAATTGCTCTTGGAGTGGAGGATAAGTGGGCTAAAGTTTTTGCTGATATTACTATTCCAGAGCCGGATTGGTATGAGGGTGGCAGTATCAGTACTTTTTCGGCCACGGCTTTAGCTAGTGACATTGGCGCTTTCTCGAGTTCCTTCAGTGCCAGTTCTGGTACGAGCGGGTCTTCGGGTGGTGGTTCATCAGGTGGCGGGGGCGGAGGTGGTGGAGGAGGGAGTTGGTAGCACCACTGCAACTGTGGTCCCGATAGACAGTATGAAAAATTTCAGTTCGGTAATTTTTAGGTTATAATATAGGCAATATGGCGACAATTTATACACAACAAAGTAGTAATGTTAGAAAAACCTGGTTACTAATGACGGGCTTTTTAGTGGCCGTGATTGCGATTGGGTATGCTGTGTCTTGGTATTTGAGTAATCCAGCCATTGTCTATATTGCTGTTATCTTTGCTTTGGGCATGAATGTCTACAGCTATTGGTTTTCTGATAAATTAGTCTTGAAAATGACTGGTGCCAAGCCAGTCACTAAAGAAGAAGCACCAGAGCTCTATAACATTGTTGAGAATTTAGCTATTACTGCTGGTTTGCCTATGCCAAAAATTTATCTGGTGAATGACCCAGCGCCAAACGCTTTTGCTACTGGTCGCAACCCTGAGCATGCAGTGGTAGCGGCCACTACTGGACTCTTGCAAATGTTGGATCGCAACGAACTAGAAGGAGTTATGGCGCACGAAATGGCCCATGTCGGAAATCGCGATATGTTAGTAATGACGGTGGCTGTGGTCCTAGCTGGCTTTGTGGCGATTCTAGCTGATTTTCTCTCGAGAGCCATCTTCTTTGGTGGTGGCGACCGTGATCGCAGTCCAGTGTTCTTAATTTTAGGTATTGTCGGAATTATTTTGGCACCAATTGCCGCGCAAATGATTCAGATGGCCGTATCACGCAAGCGTGAATATTTAGCTGATGCTTCAGCAGCTCTACTCACTCGCTATCCTGAAGGTTTGGCTTCAGCTCTTGAGAAAATTAGTGCCTCACACCTACCAATGCGAAAAGCGTCTCATGCAACAGCTCACTTATTTATTTCCGACCCTTACGCTAGCGAAGGTAAGCGATCTATTGGTCAAAAAATCAACAATTTATTTGCGACGCACCCTCCAGCTCAAGATCGTATCAATCGCTTGCGGGAAATGGGGAAGTAGAATAATCCTGGTTCATTGGTTGTGGTTAAGACCACTACATGAGATATTTTTTTCTGAAAGTAGTGCTTATCAAAGAAATCTTTGGTGGTATTTAGATAGAGAATTTACCAAAATTCTTTTTGACAAAAATATAAGACTGTGTGATTATGGTGAATGAAACACCTGTACGTTTTTTCTTTTACACACTGGAGAAATTAACGTGAGTGCTTATAGCAAAGATGAAGCGATGCGCATTATTCAAGCTCTTCATTTGCGTCCGTATATTGTGCAGGCGCTTTTGAAACAGACACTTACAAAGCAAGATGCTGAAATAGCAGCGTCTGAGTATCGTCAACAAATGCTACTCATCTGGATTAACCAGAAAATGAGTGGTCGTGAGCAAATCGTGCCTACAGTGCGTGCTGATGCTGTCTGGCATGAACATATTCTTGATGCTGCGAACTACCGTATGTTTTGTGATCGCTTATATGGTCGTTTCATCGACCATACTCCCGGACTGAGGAAGGGGAGTGTTGCGCATAATGCGGCCGTTAGACATACCGTATCCTTGCAGCAGAAGTATGCTTCAAATGATAATGGTAATCTAGCTTTTATGCTTCTTACCTTCGCAGACCCAATGCTCGGCGACGAGATGGAAGCAATAGATGCTAAATCAGCGACCGATTCAAAGGTGATGGCGAAACCTGTGGAGCAGTCAATAGACGTGCCTGCACCTACTCATTCAATTTCCAGCGAAACAAGTCCGGCATCATCATGTAGCAGTTCGTCCTCGTGCGGCGGTGGTGGTGGATGTGGGGGCGGTTCCTAAATTATTTCGCAGGGACTATTGATCAATAAAAGGCGGTTGGAAACAGCCGCCTTTTTCTAATTTCAGCTAAATAAAATTCTTTACCCTGGGCACAGACATCTTGTCTTGCTAAATATTTAAAAAATAGCCAACTTAAATTGGCCTTGTTCACAAGCTAAACAGGAGAATAAAAACATGACAAAGAAAGCGCTTATCATTGGTGGAAGTTCAGGTCTCGGCTTGGAAATTGCGCGACTGCTGCAAAAGGAATATGAAGTGGTCATTACAGGCCGTCGCGATCCCCGGATCCCTGATCTGAATTTTCAATCACTCGAGCTCAATAGTGACTCGTTAGCGGCATTACTCGACATGTTTGTCGCTGATCTTCCTGAGATTGACCTGGTTGTGTATGCAGCCGGATTCTTTCAGGAAGGTAATATCAGTGACCTTAGCGACGTTGACATCGAAAACATGAATCGCGTTGGCCTACTTGCTCCGGCGATGCTTCTGCAGCGGATTCTGAGCAAGCAGACCAAGCTTTCTGGTCTCATTGCTATTACGTCCACCTCGCAGTGGACGCCACGTCACTTGGAACCGATGTATACGGCGGTGAAGGCCGGACTGGGAATGCTGGCAAATTCTATCTCGCTTGACCGGCGTGTTGAGAAGGTCCTGGTGCTTGGTCCTGCTGGGATGCGAACTCGCTTCTGGAAAGAAGATGGTTGCGATACAAGCAACATGCTTGATCCAGCATGGGTGGCCACAGAGACAATGAAGCTCTGGGCTGAAGATTTCAAATATAAGTTCGCCCGTGCGCTTCGCAATCCTGCTCGAGTCGAAGTCGTTGAGACTCGTTAACCAATGCATCTCGTCGCCCGTCAAGGGAGGCTTTTCTTTTTGGAATTTGACATATATGTAAGTTTAATAAATAATCAAAATAGTTGCTATTTGAATATTTAAGTCGCTCCGCAAAGATCGTCTCATAAACCAAACTAAACTAGGAGTATTGTATGGGAATCACGAGCAGTGATCATCACAAGAAAGTCATGGAGATCAAGGAGTTCCGTCTGGTACGTGGCCCATCCTACGAAGAGGTTTTGGAATTCATCAGCAGACCATTTGTTAGTTCTTTGCAAGATGGTTGCTCGTTTTGGGGTGTACATAACCACGAGGCTAGTTTTGGCACTTCGATCTTAATCCACCTCGAAAAAGTGGAAGAAATTGGTTTGTTCCATTATCTTTTCTGGGGTAGTCGCAAGATGATAATCTGGGACTCTTGGTGTACATTTAAGTATAAGCATATCGATTTTTGTTCTGGACGTTGGCATACGCTTTTTGATTGGGGTACTATAAAGTTCGGGGAGTCCTCTTTCTTGACTAATCCTTTGACTAAGGAGGAGATGGACGCTATCGATGCCCGCAACATTTAACGTATGTATGGCTACAACCGCCCACAACAGATACCGCCTCAATGGTCTCTGGGTGAGGCGGTTTTCTGTTATTTCCGTCTTTGGTCTGACTATGCTAAATGGTTTAGGGAGAGAAGGGGATTCGTCCCAGAATCATGGTTATTCTATCGCGCTATGTGCTCTAGAAATAACTCGCGTTCTTGGACGGCTACTCACTGTGTCTTTGACACATGTTCCGTAGCTTCGTCTATAGAACCCCTGTCAATAACTAAACCGGCAAGATAATACAATCAATAAACACTTGTCTATTGTATATAATTAGTCTGATCCCGAAGTGAAGTCAGCACAAAGTCACACCCTCGTCTAGAAAAGGTATTTATATTCTCATTCGTCTATGAGTACTCAGAGGTACACACCAACATTCGTGAATAGAGATACTTCAATCGATTCCAAGGTGTCAGAAGCACCAGAAGACCGTTAAGAAGTTATCTCCCTTTGTGCTGGCTTCACCGCGTGATCGTCATACTTTATTCCTCTATGTACCAAGTGCCAGGCAATCGTTAGGAGTTTATGCGCGACCACTATCCGTGCTTGTTTAGCCGTCTTGTTTCTTCCTTTAGCCGCTTGGTAGTGAGTATAAAGGTTGTGTGATTTATCAGTATCTCGGACTCGCATCGCTGCTTCAATAATTGAATACCTAAGTACTCGAGAACCAGCTTTGGAGATACTGCCATACCGCTTCAACTCACCACTAGATCTTTCTTTAGGAGAGATACCAGCGTAACTAATCAGAGCCGAAGGTGTCTTAAAGCGTTTGAAGTCACCGACCTCAGCGTAGATGGCAGAAGCGGTCACTGGACCAACACCCGGCAGACTGAGCAGAATGTGATAGGTACTGTTATTGATCACCGTTTCTAGTATTTTCTTCTCAAGGTTAGTTACGTGTCTTTTGATTTCCTCCAGACTCTCAAACATCTCAAAGAAGGGAGAAGCTTTGGTATAGAGCGCTTCACGTCCAGCCAGATGAAGTGGTTTTAGAGCAGTGAGATGATTTCCTCTCCCGGTACAGACACTGTGAATACGACACTTGGTACCTGTCCCTTGAGAAATAAAGTGCGCTCGTTCCCGTACCAGCATTCGTAACTCATAAATATCATTAGGTACTTTGTATGCTTCGGGCAGGTAGTCCGCCCTGAGCAACTCAGCTAAAGTGAGCGCATCATTCTTATCGGTCTTTTGACCACTATCGGCTATCTGTCTTAGTTTGATAGTGTTGGCGATGCGCACATCGATTCCGTTTTGTGTACACAAGTCTGTCATCCAGCGCCAGCCACAGACTGGCTCCACTGCTAGTTTTGTTTCTTGTGGTTTAGCCGGTAGTGATGACACGGCTGCATTAACTGCCTCTGGGGTACAGTCCCATACTCGCTCATAGACTTTCTCTCTTTGTTCATTGATGGCTACCCAGGTACTGGTACGTTTGTGCCAGTCCACTCCAACGTATAGTTTAGACATGATTATTTGTCTTAAAGATTAATACAGTACCGTTAGGTACTGTATTAAATGGTAGCAGGGTTCTATGGTGGCGAATCCACCAACGCATAAATTAATAAACCCATACAGAAGTATGAGTTTATTAATTTTGCGGGCTATGTGGGTTAAGTACCGGAGCGATGAGGTGCCGCAAGGGTATTTTAGGACAGTTTAAGAATTGAAATGAGGTGTGTGAATCGTCATTGCAATAAGAGAATTTATTGTTTTAAATCAAATCGCTTGAATTCTTTCCAAAAACCATTGTCACCCTCAACAGCAAGACACACATTGTCGATAATAATGTCTCGTTCAAAGGTTTTGCTCGCAAGATATTTTTGTGCCTTTTTATATCCGTCTTCTGATAAATCTTTATAAGCGACTGTGATATGGGGGTTATAAGGCCATGGCTGATCATACCAAGTTGGATAATTAGGTTTTAATGTTTCCTCAAAGAATGAAGCTATCTTAGCAAGTGTTCCATAATCAAAAGGTTTTATATAGACCACATAAGGAGTAAATCCCAACTTGGATCTCGACCAGTTATCCAGATATGAAAAATCTTTCGTCCTAATGGATGTTGTTCCATAATCTTTTAGAAAATTTTCTATTTGAGCATACAATTCTTCCAGTTGGTCTTCTTCTACGGTAATACCAGATCCGACGGTGATATGGGGAATCCATGCTGCAAGTGACCCTTTCGATCCTGTTACTTCGGATAAGGTTTCCTGAATACCTCGAATTTCCTTGGTTACTTCTGGCCCAAAATAAGAGATGATTGAAAATTTATACATAGGACGATTATAGCAAAATTTTGGGCATGTGAGTCTGCCGATACTAAATTCTAATGGCGGAGAGAGGGGGATTCGGTCAGGAATATTTTGCTATGCAAAATTTCACGACCCTGACTCACTCGTGGCAAAGCCACACCGTTCCGTCTTTCGAAATCCCCACGCAAGCAAAATTGTTTGCTTGCTCTCTCTCCGCGAACAAAATAGGCGCCCGGAGGCGCTATTTTGTACTCGCGGAGAGAGGGGGATTCGAACCCCCGATGGAGTTACCCCCATACATCCTTTCCAAGGATGCGCGTTCAACCACTCTGCCATCTCTCCATTTTTGACCTTGTTGTACAAGACCGTTCAGTTTAACACATGTATATAGTAATTGAAGAATCGGTGACTATATAAGCTTTAACTGTTGTATAATAACCGTCATGGCTCATCAAGATAAAGTTAGTATCTTAATTACATTCATCATTGGTATTATTGCTGGCGGTTATTTATATTTAACTGGTTTCGCTACTACTTTTAAATTACCAGAAGTCACCACGGATGATGTTTATGAAGAATTTGTCATCATCGGGGAGAGTTATGGTGCTTGTAGCCAAACTGGTGATTGTTTTTCCTTCCAATTACTCGAAAATGGTAAATACCGCGCCCTTTATAACGATAGAACCGAAGATACGATTGTCAAAGAAGGTTCAATTCCGTTTTCTCTCAGACGAGCCCTTAAAAGTAACCTTACGCCTACTTACCTGACTCTAGACTCAAGGCTAACAACGGCCCCGGCTTGTCAGATTGGTGACGTGAGCTTTAATTACCGTTTTCGGATTTCGCGAGATCAAGTCAGTTATGTGCTCGATACCTGTCTAACTGATATTGATTACAGCGGACTACCTTGGCAAACTTTAATTCAATTGTGGGACCACTTTTCTCAGATTAAAATCTGAAATAAAAATTTAACTAAGCCGTATGAAAATGTATGGACCAATGGTCCAGCACAGACGTAATTCATTTTTAGTTTTAGTTAATTTGGAAATTAAATCATGCCATCAAAATCACTACTGATAGCTTTGGCCGCCTTTGCTGTAACTGCCACCGGTGCCCAAGCCCATGTTAGTAACAAATATTTTAACCAGGCCGGATTGAGTACGAGCCAAGTACAAGCCCTTTCACAAGCTCGAGACTTGCGACGGAAGGGTGAAATAGAGAAAGCCAGAGATGTTTTAGTTGAAGCGGGAGTCACTGAAGAAACGATAAATTCACTCCGAAAGGCTGCCAGATCAGCGAAGAGTGATATAGAAGCAGCGGTCGTTAATAATGACTTTGCTGCGTTCCGCCAGGCCATCTTGGGCACACCACTTTACGACATTGTTAACACTGAAGCAGATTTTGCTGTTTTTCGAGAAGCACACGCACTTAAAGCTGAAGGAAAATACCGTGAAGCCAGAGAGCTGATGTCGGACATTGGTTTTGTATCTAAAGGATCAAATAAAACCAAGCGTTCTTACCGAGCAAAAATATATGATGAACTAAGCGCTGACCAAAGAGACGCTGTTCGGGCCGCTAGACAGGCTAATGATTCAGAAACAGTCAGGGCGATACTAAGAGAGGCTGGATTTGATGGGAACAAACATCACTCACAAAATTAGGCTTGATTGATTAATAGGGAAGTTTATAAGAACGCGCCCTTTAGGGCGCGTTCTTTATTTGCTATGATTACAGTTAATTATCTATGTACAATTTTCTACGGAACTTTGTTTTAATAAATTGCCTCTTCTTGGTTCCTAACTTAGTGCTGGCGTATAACCCTACGATCAATACGACCATCTTGCCATTTGATGTGGTAACCATTGACGGTAATATTGAATCAGAGGCGCAATATCTTGGAAAGCTAATTGGCTATCCGCAGATGTATGAATTTGTCCTCACTGAGGCAGCAACTTTGACTTTGGAGTTAGCGCAATTATCTGATGAGAATCCCATACCATTTTCCTTAATTATAGTTAAAGAAAATAGCAATAATGGCGGGGTGTCAGAAGTCGGCAGATTACAAGCAAAGGATATTAGTTGGAGTATGGTTAAAGATAGGGTACTGGGCTTGAAGTTATTAAAGAGTGAAGTTTTTGTGGCTGAGCTCACAGCCGGAGTCTATCGGGTCGAGGTCAGTACCCCAGATAATTTTGGTTCTTATCTTCTGGAGGTTGGGGATGAACCCTTTAATCCAGGATATTTCAGCACGCTATCTGATATTCGGACCATTCAGAAGTTTTTTGATTTATCGTTTTTCTCACTTTTGCGCTCAAGTTATGTTAGTTATCCACTAGGGATTGTTATTTTGCTGATTTTGTTTTACTTCACTTGGCGGAAGCGTGAGGAACTTGAGCGACGGTTTTCCTTAGGGAAGTAATATGAATAAAAATTGGTCAGTTTACTTACTGCAGTGTGCTGACGGTACGCTTTATACAGGGATAACCAATAACCTTAGCAAAAGACTTGAAGCTCATAATCTGGGTCGGGGTGCTAAGTACACGAAGGGTAGGGGGCCAGTAGAACTTGTTTACCATGAAGAATCCTTGACTCGAGGCGAGGCTCTAAAGCGGGAATCACAGGTAAAGAAATTAACAAGGAAAGCAAAACTTGGATTATGGTTGGCAGTAGACAAATAGACCTTTTGACTGTATTATATTGAGGATTCTGGGCGCGCCCGTTTTATTATGAGTGCGCTCTTCTCGTTTATTTAGAAGCGAGTTTTATTATTTTTTAAAATTAAAGGCATGTCAAAGGAGATTCGTAATATCGCAATTATTGCTCACGTAGACCACGGCAAGACTACATTAACAGATGCTCTAATGGAGCAAACTGGGGCTCGCGAAGCCGGGGTTTCGATGGATAGTAACGCTCTTGAACAAGAGCGAGGTATTACAATTTACGCGAAAAATACCTCTATTGAGTACAAAGATACTAAGATCAATATTGTGGATACTCCTGGTCACGCTGACTTCGGTTCTGAAGTGGAACGAGTACTCCGGTCTATTGACTCAGTACTTTTGGTGGTGGATGCCCAAGAAGGGCCAATGCCTCAGACCCGTTTTGTATTAAAGAAGTCTTTAGAGCTTGGTTTAAAGCCGATTGTGGTCATTAATAAAATTGACAAGCCTGCGGCTGATCCAGCACGAACTGAAGAGCAGGTACTAGAACTCTTTCTAGAACTAGGGGCTAATGATGAACAGTCAGATTTTACTGTAGTCTATGCAATCGGGCGTGAAGGTGTGGCTAAGCGAAAGATGACTGATGAGCTAAAAGACCTCTCTCCACTTCTCGAAGTGATTTTAGAGAAAGTACCTCCGGCCCGAGAATACGTAGCTGGTGAAAATCTCCGAGCCCAAGTGTTTAATCTCGGCTATGATAATTTCCTTGGTCGTTTGGCTGTGGCTCGTGTTTATGAAGGTTCTATTAAAGCTAATCAGCAACTATTTATTAAGCATGAAGGTGATGAAGTGGTCAAAAAAGGTAAGG
>DAOLBU010000027.1:0-256 GCA_035324355.1 Minisyncoccota bacterium | reverse complement strand
TGTCGACCTTTAAAGGAATTCAAAAGTTAGACACTGATGAAGCTTTTGCAGGCGACATCGTCATGATTGCCGGATTTGCTGATATCAATATTGGCGACACTTTAACTGACAACGAAGCCGCTTTACCACTTCCTACGATTGCGGTGGATGAGCCAACTATTGCGCTCCAGTTCATGCCAAACTCTTCACCGTTTGCAGGTAAAGAAGGGAAGTATGTTACATCAAGACAAATCCGGGAACGACTAGAACGTGAACT
>DAOLBU010000026.1:0-12371 GCA_035324355.1 Minisyncoccota bacterium | reverse complement strand
TTAATGTATGGGGTTTTTCTATTTTTGGATTATTTTAATGGGACAGTAGTGGGCTGTAGGTAACTTACCTGGCTAAATTATATCTAACTGATGTTTTGATTTGCATTAATTACTTCACCTACTAAATCAGCACCAAACCTTTTAATACCATCTTTCAATCTTTCCTCCCACACTTTTGCTGTTGCTGCAATTCTAATCTCAAACTGATCTTCGGTTATAGTGCCAGAATCTAGGCCAGCCAATGAATTTAGGCGAATTTGCTGCAACAATGACCAGGTCGTGTCGAAATAGGTATACAATTTTGCTCTAACTGTATCAGGTTGTACAGTCAAAGACATATCATCTATTTTCTCTTGGACATTTTGTTCTATTAATCCCGCAACAATCTCCTCTTCAGTTGTGCGCCTCATTCTGGCTTTTATATTTTTCATTATTTCACGTACTTTCTCACTCTCAGACAGCAAGTTTTCCATAGTTTTTTCTCTAACAGACTCACTACGTGCTTTTGCCATCATTTTTTCTATATCCATAAATTATTTATTATTTTAATAATAATATTAATGGTTAGGCGCACCCCCTTAATTTTACCGCTTGGGCGAGACGGCCAACTCCCAATTCATAAGCCGCTTCACGATACGAGTTTGACTCACCTTTTTTTTCCAGTACTTCAGTAAATGCTTTTCGCATCTTAGTTTCCAGTCTTTCAGCTACCGTTTGTTCGTCCCAATACCATTGTTGACGATTTTGCACCCACTCATAATATGATACAACCACTCCCCCAGCATTGACCAAAACATCGGGCAAGACGTCTATCTCCTTCTTTAACAACACTGCTTCTGCTTCCCCACTAACTGGACCATTGGCTAGTTCGAGAATGACTTTAGCTTGAATCTTCTCCACATTTTCCTTAGTTACAACATTATCTAACGCAGCTGGAATCAAAACGTCACACTTGGTGTACAAAACAGCAGAAGAATCTCCATAACTATCTGTCTCACCAGGTGATACATATTCACTAAGAGATTTGCCAGATAACTTATGTCTCTCAAGAGCATAGATATCAAGACCGGCTGTATTACTAATACTTCCCTGACTATCAGCTACAGAAACAATAAGCATACCTTTGGCTACTAAGAGCTTAGCCACCGTAGCTCCAGCATTACCAAAACCCTGAATCGCTACCCGTAGAGGACTGGAGGTCTTCTCTCCTAATTTTAAATATTCATCAAGAACATACACAGCACCTTGAGCTGTGGCAGTATCACGTCCTTTACTACCCCCTAAAGCAATTGGTTTACCGGTAATAAAAGCTGGGGAGTTAGCGCCAACCTCCTTTTCGAACTCATCCAGCATCCACGCCATAATTTGCGGAGTGGTATAAACATCAGGTGCCGGAATATCCACGTCAATTCCTAGGTAAGGTAAAAAAGACTGCACATAAGCTCGAGAGATTTTCTCTAAATCCTTTTCACTATACTGCTTTGGGTCGCAAACTACGCCACCTTTAGCACCACCAAAAGGAATATCAACCACAGCACACTTAACTGACATCGTCGCAGCTAAGGCAGTAACTTCTGACTCATCAGCAGCTGGATGAAATCGAATTCCTCCTTTGTATGGTCCGCGGGCATTATTGTATTGGATCCTGTAGGCATCAAACTCTTCAATTCCCTTCTCAGTTTTAACTTTTAACTTTTCGTTGCGAATATTATTTGGTGACAACAACTTATCCGTAGTGTTTTGGTCAAGGTCTAGTCTGCCTGCTGTCTTCTTGATATGACTCTGTACTTCTAAAAACGGATCATTACGGTGCTTTGTCATGAAATTAGTTGTCTTGTAGTAACTGATTAATAGCCTCATTAATACTTTCCTCTTTAGCATCACCCCGAAAGTGATGCGTGATTTCTCCTCGCTTATTATAAATGACCACCTCTGGCATGGCATATCCACCAACGGAAGTGTAGAAGTGGTCACGTGGATCTAAAACTAATAATAGATCACTTAAATCTGGCATGGATGCGAGAAAGCGAGCAGCTTGTTCTTTAGTTTCTTTACGATTAATAGCTAAAAAGGTTACCTCAGCGCTGTCAAACTCTTTAACTAGTTTTGCCAAAATTGGTAAGTCAGTGACTGAATATGGGGACCAGCTAGCCCAAGTCGCAACGACTAAAACATTACCCACATATTGCTCTAGGGATATTTCATTACCATTAATATCTGTATAAGCCACCTCTCCAGGCACATCACTAAAAATTGCAAGGGTATCTTGGTCAATACGATTCTGGGCCTGCTGTTGAATAAGTATGGTGATAGCTATAACAGCTACTAAGAAAGCTACTAAGCCAAGGATTAATTTTGCGTTACTATTCATGACCCTTAAACCTAACCCTTAATAAACAACTCAAAGTCCGCCGGCACCTCCCCTTCGGCTGCTGGGGTTAAGTTGAGTTCAACTTCGCGTCCCATAAAAGTAGCTGTCACTACGGCCTCTGTACTTGCAGTAGCTGGAATCAAAAAGCGTTGTGAAGTTACTACTTGAGCACACATTTCTGAGTTGTTGATAACCGAAAATTCCAATCTTATCTGTTCAGGATATGATTCCATCACAACCGCATCTGTAGTCAATAGGTCACAAGGTGTTGGCATCAAAATCTCACCAGCAAAAGTATGTTCTCCATCGATAAAATAGTGCTTAGCATCAATCCTTGTTATCTCTGGATAAGCCAACTCTTCAGTTGTAGAGTTGCCGTCTGTAGGCCGTAACTCTTTATTGATTTCTTTTTGTTTTAAGAAAGCAAAAGTAAACATGCCAATAACAATAAAAGTGAGGATGGTCACGATCAAGATAATAGTTCGTTTGTCCATATTATTATATTAATTATTGATAACTATTACCATTATACCCTAATTATTCTCTATGTCGCTGCCGACAAAGATAACAATTGCGTCTGTTTCCAAAGCAGTATCACTAGATGAGGGCAAAGCTTTATTTAAAAGACCACTAAGTCGAAGTGCCGCATCAATTTTCTTGGGGTGATAAATTATCACCGTCCGGCTATCTGGCGCCGTCGAATCAGCTGTAAGTTCAATTATTTCGTAACCAGATGACTGTAGTCTTAATTTTACTTCTGCCCCTAAACCAGGAATGCCACTGCGATTTACCACTTTGAGTTTCGGTAAATTCTTGTCGATAACAAAATTTCCTAGTTGTCTTTCAGAAACTTTTTGTTGATAAAAAATTTCTTCAGAAGAAAGTGTAATTGAAGCATCAGAATTTACATAAGTAATCTCGTAACTTCGCTGATCTGTGTTGGCGTTGGTAAAGTACCAGATAATTATCGACAAGAATATACCTATCAGTAGTATTCCCAAAAAGAATAACCGGTATCTAATTATGAAGGATAAGATAACTTTAATCTGTTCGGTCCACGAAACAGTAGCTTTCATGTTCTCCTTAAGATCAAGTAAACCAGCTTCAACCGGAGCTGTAATCTTGGGTTTCCCGACCACGCTTAAGTCTTCGTGTCTATTTAATGTGCGTTGCTTAGCATCAAAAACATTCAAGCCAGCTAACCTGAGCATATGTCTAACATATATTCGTACTAACCAGGTCACAATAAAGATAAATAAAGCAATAAAAATAGTAATACCAAAAAGTAATTTGAAAGGAATTACCCAAAATACTGTTTTAGCTGAAGCAAATTGTCGCTCATTAGTTCCATAAGCAAGAGTAGCATCCGCTGTATAGCGACCAATGTCTGAGACTGACCACTCACCTTTCCAAGTAAAAGTAAATTTTCTGATACTTTCTGGTAAAACATTCCCGAATTGTGAGGCTTGGTTGATTGGAATTATTCCTCTCTCTTGTCCCCACATGTTTTTTATCCTTATGTCACCTTGTGGCTGAAGGTGTACATTACCTTTGTTTTCAAAACGCATGTTAAAGGTAACTTCTGGACTACTGAGAAAAGTCCCATCAGTCGTAAATTCACGAATGGATCCATTCTCATAAATATCTCCTGCTACACGAGCAAAAAATAAAGATGTAATCATCTGTGAAGTCTGGACCTTAGCTTGTCCAGGTTCAGCCACTAAGGGTTTAGTACCTACCAAGATGGCCGCAAAATGTCCTCCTGGACTTGCCTCAAACGGTACTGTGACTGATAAAGGCACTTCTTTTGATTGTTCCCGGGGTATAACAATTGGTGCTCTTTCAATCTTAAACCACTCAGCCAGAGTCACCCCTTCACCTCCCTCAGTGGGAATAGGAACAAAACGCCCATCACCACCTTCACCTTGAGGTAAAAAATTGACGACATCAATGTAAACGGTTAAGTCGTACTTATTAACATTAATAATTCGGAGCGTACTTCGCCATTCCTGACCTGGTTCTATGGAAATATCATACAATGATGGCGAAATACTTAAAGTCATTGAGTTCTGGGCAGAAGCTAAACTAGCAGCAGAAAAAAGCATTAATATTACTAAAACAGTTATAGATGAAACGTTATTTAGTTTTATTCTTGAGATCGATATCATGGTCGTAAACGTTATGCTCGTTTCTTTTAGCAACAAATAACGGTAAATCCTGCGCTTCATCACTGCTATCAGTAATTTGGTTCAAATTATTTTTTCGAACTAAGAGTAAAATCACTGCAATTACTAGCGCAAATAGTAACACAATCAAGAGTAAGTAGTACCACGGAATCGAGTAGTAAAAGTAGGTGTCATATAATGAAGCTTTATTTTCTATGCCATAAGTTAATGATAAAAAAGCCTTATTTTTACCAATTTTTCCTGTATATGGCAGGTCGGCAGTATAGCGACGCTGTTCTCCAGGTGCAATACTTTCAGAACCATCGTGACTTAAATCAACTACAGCTACTTCCTGTCCGCGTCCATCATAAATTATGACATCGCCACTTGGAACTAACGCAACGTCTCCGGTGTTTTCTAAAACATAGCTAATCATACTGTCACCAGAAAATAAATTAAAACGATCAGTAGCAAATGAAACCAGTCTCAGGTATTCCTCTTTTTTTGAGCCTATGGCAAAACGGAGCACAACCCCACTACCTTGACCAGCAAGTATTTTAGCCTCCGCTTCATCCCTATTAGCACCCGGTGAAAAACCTACATATGCGTGGTAAAGTCCAGCTGGAGTATTATGATTAATTTTTATAATTAGTGGAATCTCATTTTGCTCACCAGCATTGACATCAATACGCGCCCGACTAATTTCTATCCAACTAGTAGGTGAAATACTCCGATCACTCATTGATGCTGGGACAAAAGTTTTAATTTCACTATTCTCACCAAGAGTTATTTCATTGACTGAAGCATAAAGACGGACTGCGCGCTTATCATGGTTCGTTAAAGTAAGTTTGTACTCAGCTGAGTCTCGAGCTTCAGCTTGAATGTCTATAATCAGTGGTGAAACCGAAAAGTTGGCTGCATTTACTGAAGATATACTGAGAAAAAAGAATAATCCTATCAATAGTAGTAGATATCTTCGGTAATTAGCAGAGAGTATATTCATAAGTTTAGTATGACGGAACGGCCAGATAAACAATTTCAGTTTCATAGATTCCCGCTGCCTGCATCTCATTAATAATAATTCTGTAAACTATATCATGAGTATCAATACTCGGAATAGAGCTGTACATGACCTCGACTGGAGAGGTTTCTAAACCGGCATAAGTGTCAGTAGCAGCAAACCTAGTTGAACCATTACTTAAGGTTGGATCCGTAGAATGATAACCAAAGCAACCTGTGGCAAGGGAATTACAGGCATCAGACCAACTATCAGGCAAAAGATTTGTTGCTGCTACTGAAGGTATTTCCACTCCACCAGCGCTAATTAGTTGGTTTTTAGCAAACTTAAACAACTGATAACCTTCTGTAGCATTTGTTTCTACAGTTATCCTATGAGCCGCTTTATATTCTGTGTCTAGTAGCAGAGAACCAAAAGCCATACCAGTTGGTGTAGTGCTAATATCAGTAACGATACCGGCTGTTGAGGTACCTGCCGGCAAACCAGCAAGTGAAAATTGAAGACGAGGCCCTTCTGTTACTACAGAAGGATAACTATAACCGTTAGCAAAAAAGACAGGCACATCATTTGTGACATCGTACAAGCGGAAATAATACACAGCGTTAACTCTAGCAGCTACATGTTTAACATAAAAATTGTATTCTTGAGTCGCAAACCCGAAGTGTGTATGAGTAGTAGCTGAATTAGGTCTAGTATTGTGACGACCACAACCAGCTCCTACACCAGCCACACAAGTATCAGACTCACTTAAAATTGCTGTCGTAATATATTGATTATCTACACCACCACCTTCAGCATAACACCATAAGGACCGGTCTTGGCAAGTAGAAGTAGCAGAAACGTCGACAGCATTACTGAAATTGACATCCTCTGAAAATTGCAATTTAAATTTTATATTTTCGCCGGAGGCATTTTTTAGTTCATCGACATTCACTCGCAGAGTAATTATTGAATTATTAACAATATCAATTGGAGCTACGTTTTCAATAGCGAGTGGCGACACTGGTGTTTCATTATTAGTGTCTTCGTACCAACGCCAGTTTTTTGAAACAGGAGTAAATCCTGCAGTTCTTATTTGTGGATAATTATTATAGCCTTCCAGGATTGACCCGTCAGTTCTAACAGTTCTAAAGCAATAAGTACTTTGTGGATTAGCCCCATTCTGCTCTAAATACCAATCGTACTCAATATCTTCACCTTCAATAACCGGATATGGATTTACTGGAGAGGGATTTTGATGAACTAATGCTCCAGCACGATCCGCTACGGAAATAATAAGTAAGTCACCGGGTGTTGGCGGATTGGTAGACAAGGCCGCACCATTTACCGTTCCTGTAGCGTTGTAACCTCGCCATATCGCCCCACTGCCGGCTGCTCCAACATCAGTCCACCCACCCCCAGAAATTGCACCACAAGTAGACACACGAAGGGCATATTGCAATTTAAAGTCTTGAAATCCCGCTGGCATGTTTGCGTTTGAGGTTCTTAGGGTAGTTCGTACTCGTAGTCTTTCACCAATTGCCAAAGGCTCATCAGCTGTCGTAAGAGTGGCATTTTCACCCATATTAGTCGGTCCAGGCGGCCAAGGGTCTGTAGGTGTCAGGAGGTTATTATCAACATAAAATATATGGTAGTTTTGTCTAATTGACAGATCAGCTACTGGCCACTCTACTAGCTCTACGCGATAGACTAAGGCTGATCCAGTATTACTACGCCAAACTTGGTAGGTAGTCGTACTAGTAATAGTAAATCCAGCCATACCTCGAGGAAAGGTAGTATTTGCTCCAGCACCACGGGTATTAGCCATGATAGAGGTATTGTTAGTAGCAGCAATGGCAACCGGCAAGATCACTGAAACAGCTAGAGGGGCTGTTCCCCCGCTAGTTAGACCGTCGGATTGTTGTACCTTCATCGCTCCTTGACCGGTTTGCATGTTTTCTATTACCCAACCCACAGATGTCTGTTCAATTGCTACCGTAGCACCAGATTCCAAACGAAAAGATATCGCACCAATACTAGAAAGCCACACCTCATGCCCAAAATTAACCACATTTGTATTGGCCCCCATTCTTTTTTGGACATGCAAAAACGTCCGACTAATATTATTAACAGCAGCAATGTTTTCAGTCTCAATTACTCCTACCGCGTTATATCCGTGCTGCACTCTTTGTACCTTCCAATTTGCTCCTACATACTCAACCACAGCATAACTTACATTAACAAGACTGGCACCATTAGCCCCACGGGTAAATACTGGAGACTTGGTCACCGAATCCCAAGCGGCAGTGACTTGCCCAGCATAATAGTTTCTTGAAGTATTACTGTTACGCACTCCAGTAATAAAAACCACTACCTTACTATCATTACTAACATTAAGAAGTGGTGTTCCTGTCGCGACTAATGCTGAGGTCGAAAACAAAACAGTATTAGCATCACGAACAAACATTTCGTTATCTGTGCCCGGATTACCTATAAACTCAATTATTTCCCAATCCACTCTGGTACTAGCAATAGTTGACGTTGGTCTACTTAAAATAAAGCTAGTAGCTAGGTTGTCCGGATTTTGGATGTAGGCCGTCACATCATCGACGTTCTGTGCTGTGGCCGAACCAGTATCATGACCGGAACCGGTATAATGTGAGTTTGTGATTCTGACAAAAGCATAATTGGTGTCATCTGGCGCATCATAATCACTGCCAGCTATTATTAATGTAGATGTACCACTTACTTGAGTCGATCCCCGTTGAATTTTAAAATCCCTTTTTGGAGCCGTTGTTAATTCAGCATATTGACTGTAAGCACCCAAAGGACCCATTTGTGTTTTTACTCGAAAACAATAAGTAGTATTGTAAGAAGTTAAATCAGTCGAAGTGAAACTGAATTCCAGGTCTAAATAATCATCACTCGGAATCGTGGTTGTACCAGTGAAAGATGAAGTGTCACTCACTCCTTCATTAACAGCAATAAAACTTCCTGCACCATTTCCTACTCCTCCGCTCCCTTCTGATATGTTAGTAGAAGGTTCACCATGAGTTAAGTAAATAGAATCATACATATCCCATCCATCACTGGCATCATCTAAATCCGTCCAAACAGTCGCCATATCACACGTAGTTATTTTTGGAGCATACTCAAGAATAAATTTATCGGGCACACTTGTAACAACTCCAGTATTGGTAATTCCCAAACGCAGACGGATTGGCGTTTCTAAAGTAAAATCAGTAATAGTGGTATTTTGATTTCCATTAGTTGCAGAGGTTGCTCCACTTTCATTACCGTCATCATTCCGCCAATGATAGTTTTGTTGAGTCAAAATAGCTCCCAACACACCCGTCGTCCCAGGAATACTTACTTGACCTGATGGACCGACGCTTGCAAGACCGGTAACTGCTATATTAGTGGACGGTGAAGTAATAGCAATTTCAATAGTATCACCATTTTGCGCTGTACCTGTTACGTCATATAGTACATACAAACAAAGAGTGCTAGTTGTAGAAATTGTTACTACATCATTAAAAAGAGCTGTTTCCCCAAGACCAGAAAAGCCATTAGATATGGTAGATCCAAATTGGGCCTCAGTCCCATTATAGGTTTCGCTACTACAATCAAAGGGAGCACTTGTGTCTGACTCATAATACAATCGTAGATTTTCTATACTAGTCGCTGCGGCTATGGTTCCTGTCTCAGAGAGAGTTATACTAGTCACATCTCTACTAGATGAATTTTCCATTAAACTAAACCCACCTCCAGCGTAAACATTATTATCAAGGACGGCCACTGTGGCTATTTGGTTACCAAAACTTTGAACCAGTACGTCAGCGGCGATGGTTGCTCTAGGAAAATTTGAATACTGAGTCAAAGCTTGCCCGTTTCTGGCCAATCTAAAACAATACGTTTCTCCTTCGATGGCAGTTGAAGATGCTATTAGAGAAAATTCAAATTCGGTATAATCATCAATGTCAAGAACCAAACTGTCTGAAGTATTATTTTGATCTCTGACTCCGCCGTTTGGTGAAATAAAATATGTTCCACTCTCCGTTACTCCACCGTTAGCTGGCAAAATATCTGTAGTATCATCTCCGTCGATAAGATTAGCCGACGGACTCATCTCCCATATAGCACCACTAATACCAACTTCGGTCCAGCTACTAGTATCAGCACAAGTAGGTACTGCTGTACCATATTCTAACCGATAAGTTGAAGGAAGGGTTGAGGTAGAACCTTCATTTGTTACTGCCAAACGAAGTCGTCTCGATACTCCTCGAGTAAGAGCTGTGAGTGCTGTATTTTCCGCCCCCAAAGTAGCCGATGAAGCAGAGACTTCAGAGCCATTATCAAGACGCCAATGATAACCATTCTGAATGAGATTAGACTCAACTATTGTAGTTGTGCCTGTCATAAACACAGCGGTCGCAGGAAAAACATCAACTCCTCCAGAGACTAATATATCGTTCACGGGATCAGCGATGGATAACTTTATCGTTTCACCATCCGTTGCCGTCTCCTTAATAGCAAAAACAACATAAGGACACATACAATTAGTTGGTCCAAAGGAAACCGGTGAGGTACTAAAGCTAACCCGCCCGTCAGATCCTGAAAAACCGCCTGCAACAGTGGTACCAAACTGCGATTCACCTCCACTATAAGACTCACTACTACAGTCATAAGGAGCGCTAGTATCAAAATCGTAGAATAATTTAACGTTTTTAATATTATTTTGAGCATTGATAGTACCACTCTCAGTTACTCTAATAGTGTTAACTGTTCTCTCTGAAAGAGACTCAAGCAAAAATGCACCCCCGACATAAAAATTATTGACATCTGATCTGACTTCTAATTCCGGTGTTCCCACTCCACTCACTTTGGTATCAGGACCAATGTTGGCCAATGTAGCTCCAAAAACATCTAAAACAGTGGTGACAGCATCAAACCAACTCACATACAGACGCTCAAATGACATTGGGTTCATACTAATGCCATAGAAATTTCCTGAATTATTATTCACTGGACCCTGCTCACTTCCCCAGGTAGTCATGTTATCTGTAGACCGAATAAAGTGTACGTTCACACTATTTGCGTCCGCAATTGCTGCTCTTGCAGTATAGCCAACATAAATATCACCATTGTTTTGATCTCGTCCAATTGCTACCTGGAGCAGAGCCCGTACTGGATCATCAGTAACTATGGCAGTAGCGGCAGACCATGATGAACCATTAAAAATGGCTGTTTTGATATCATGATCCGCAACCGTATAGGTATCATTATCAGCAGTATAGACTAAGTAAATATCACCAGTAGCTAGATCAACCGTAGCAGCCATACCAACATCATAAGTAGTATTTCTAATCGCAGCAGCATCAATAGTTGAAAAACTTGACCATGTCGAACCATTCCAAATACTAGAGCGTAGCTGATTAAGAGTACTACGATTAATTAAAATCACATTACCGGCAGAGAGTGGCATCAACATACTCCAACTATCTGCATTGCCTTGTGGAGGAAGGCCTACTGTTACCCAATTTGTACTGACATCACAAGCACTATTACACGAAACTAACATTGTCCCTTGAGCGTCATCAAGCACCATATAAATTTTTCCGTCAGTGGCTTTAGTAATATTTACAATATTTGTTCCTACAGCCAGTACTGATGGTGAACCGAGAGTGGTTGAAGTTGCTGTAGTTAGAAGTAAGGAATCATCAGTAGTATTTAATCTATTATAAAACAACTGATCGTCACCAATATCATAGGTGGCTATATGAATATAAGTGCCATTATCACCAGGCGTCCACTGATCATACCAAACAGAGATACCACTACAGTCGGTTTGAGAATCAACCGGTACTTGAGTGCTCCAGGTTAAACCACCATCCGTAGTCTTTCGATAAACACACATTCCACTATGAGGAGCTACACCAAAGCGGTGAAACTTGTAGCCTACTTGATCGTCTAAAAAAACAATGTCTGAACCTGAAACAGTGTGTGTTGCGCCAGTAGTATTTGGAGTCGGGTCAAGAGTAACCACAGTACCTGGTAAAGGTTCGGGCATAACAACCTCGCCAAAAATATCTTGAGACCCCGTGACATTATCAAACCAAGTAACGTACAACCGACTAGGTGACATAATATTCAGATTGACCCCATAGAAGTCGCCGGGAGTTGTGTTAATTGGGCCAGCTTCACTACTCCAAGTACTCATATCATCACTAGATCTAACGTAGTAAATGTTGGCACTGGCTGCTGCAGTGATAGTTTCGCGGGCGGCGTAAGCGACATAGATATCATCGTTACTTTGATCGTAACCCACTGCCAATTGCGTCAGTCCTCGACCAGCAGTATTAGTCAAAATATCAGTTTTGGTTGTCCATGAGCCTGAGGAAAAAGTGGCTGTGCGGATATCATGATTATCAGTCACAAAATCATTATTGTCAGCTACATAGGCCAAGTGAATATCTCCGGTAGTAGTTGAAACCGTAGCACTCATTCCAACGTCGTAAGTAGTATTACGAATAGCTGATGCATCAATCGTAACAAAAGTTGACCAACTAACTCCGTCCCAGATACTAGAGCGTAAGACATTTCCAATACTGCGATTTATCAGTAAAATTTCTGCCGCCGGTAAAGGCATCAAGAGACTCCAACTGTCCGCATTACCCTGGGGTGGTGTACCAACGTTAGACCAGCTCGTAGAGAGATCACACGAAGCACTACAACTAACAATTCTTGAACCTTGAGCATCGTCGGCGACCATATACAGCGTACCATCTGTGGCTTTAGTAATACTGACAACATTTGTTCCAGCAGCATAGGTAACGGG
>DAOLBU010000025.1:0-12715 GCA_035324355.1 Minisyncoccota bacterium | reverse complement strand
TGACGGTGCGGAATTAAGAGAGATAGTGTTCGGATATTGGGGTTAATGTGGGTATCGGTACTCTGTCAATATGTACGCCAGTATCGTGTAAAAGTCAAGCCAGAGTTTTACTAGTTCATCCAGAATGCCCCGCCCGCTTCACGGCGCATAAAAGGGGACAGGGACAATATAATTCAATAATCTGTGGAGGAATTGTGGTCACGAGTTACTAAGTATCATCCTTCGCTTCGCTCGGATTCTACTAAGTACTCTCGACCCCGACTCGTCTGTTTTCTTCTCTGTGAAGGAGAAAAAACATGACTCCGTCCATCACAACGGCACGAAAGCAAAACTATTTGCTTTCTATTAAATAAAAAAACACTTCCTAAGAAGTGTTTTTTCATTTAATGCCGTTGTGATCCCACGGAGAATCGAACTCCGATTTCCAGGATGAAAACCTGATGTCCTAACCGTTAGACGATGGGACCAATTAATTTATATACAAGTTGGACTTTCACTTTATGACCACCAGTGGTTTTCATTGATGAAGACTTTTCCTTCGGATGAAACAGTGTGTAAACGCTGTTTCATTATCCAAACCGTTAGACGATGGGGCCAATTATATTAACTTTAAACTACACCATCAATTAGATGAGGGACCTGCTTGTTATTCGCAAGTCGGGTATTTATAGCAGAAAAAAGGTTAGCTGTGAAGAGGGAGGGGTCTAATTAGTAGTCCGCATTGTAGCCTTAATATCAAAGCGAGGGTTGACTTTTTTGCCCGGGTTGAAGATATCATCCGGGTCAAAAATATGCTCCGTTTGCTTAAATAGTTCAAGCATGTGCTTACTAAACATCTTACTCAAGTGCGGAGTACGGATAATGCCGTCATTATGTTCACCGCAGATATTTCCTTTGTACTTAATGGCTGTGCTGTAGAATTTTTCGGCCATACGTTCGACCAGCATTGGTGTTGTCTTGTTAGTAAAATCTAATAGGGGATAGAAGTGGAAGTGACCATTAGCACCATGACCATGTACGGCTGCTGTCACATTAAATTCTTTAAACAAACGCTTAACTTCAATAAAAAACTTCGAAAGGTTTTCGGGTGGAACCGTCATGTCCTCAAGAAAAGCAGCTGGGCGGCGTTTTGGATCTTGGAACTTAGATAGAGTAAAACTTGCACGACGAATTTGCCACAACATTTCTGCTTCAATCTGACTGCTCACTACTCGCGCTCGGGTCTTTAGGGTGCTGATAGCTTTTACAATACTAGCTTTACCATGTTCAGTCACCGTCTCCTCATCTAGAGTAATCAGGATAGTAAATTCTGGGGTCTTTCGCCCATAGCGGATATGGTAGGTAGCGTACATGTTGAGCATCGTACGGTAATAATCTAAGCCGGAGAGGCGTTTTTTGAAGAAGTCAGGATTTTTAAGTGCCAGGTCATAAGTGAGACCGTCAAAAATTTCAACATTAATAGGATTAAAGTCCAGAGCCTTAAGGACTACCTTAGCAGCTTCTTCAAGATTAAAGATTGGCACGACTAAGAGAGTTGTATTTTTTTGAATGGGGAGGGCACGCATGACAATATTCGTAATAATGCCAATGGTTCCTTGACTACCACTGATCAAGCGAGTTAAATCAAAAACCCCTTTTCCTTTCTTAAAAGCTGCTACTCCTTCAGGGACTACGTGCCAGAGAGAATACCCGGCAGTGTTCTTCTGTGTCTTTGGTTTGCTTCTTAATATTTCACTTTCATTTTTCTCTACAAGGTCATAAATTTCTCGAGCAATACGAGCATACTCATGCCTTTGCTTAACTAAGGTTTTAAATTCTTTATTGCTAAGAGGCTTGATGGTATAGGTATTTCCGTCAGCGAGAACCACATCGAGTGACTCCACCCAATCCGCACAGTGACCGTAACGTAATGAGTCGGGCCCAGCAGCGTTGTTTCCAATAGAACCCCCGATAGAACAAATGTCTTTAGATGAAGTATAGGGTGGAAGGTAAGCCTGGTGGCGCTTAAGCTTTTTCTCGACATCACGCCACATCGCTCCTGGTTCACAATTAAAAGTAATTTTGTCTTTTTTTTCAATGACTTCTCCAATCCGGTTTAAGTGCGCACAAACATCGACAACAATCGAGTCAGTAAGTGAACCGCCACTCAGGCCAGTACCAGCGGCCCGAGGGGTTAAAGAAAGGGAAGTAAAGCGCTTTGTCTCCCGCGCTATTACTTTAGCAGCAATTTCCACATCACTGCGATTCTTTGGTTGTATTACTACTTGCGGTCTAATAGAGAAGATACTCTCATCAGTACTATATTTTCCCAACACTCTTTTATCGCTAGAAATACCGCCGCGGAAACCGGATTCTCTAAACATTTTTTCTATCAGTAAATGCCCGAGGGGATTACGCTTAATACCCAAAGGAGCGCTTTTAGACAGATTATACGGTGTTGCGATTTCAGTATTTTTAACCACAGGCTTTTTGTGAGCCGCTTTAGACTTAGCTTTGGCTTTAGGAGCTGAATGTGATTTTAGATCAGCTTCTACCGTCGCGATTGTCGCTTTAGTGCTAGCTATAGCAATATTATTTTTACCTTTGGAAGTAACTTTAACAATCGGAATAGAGACTGAAGAACTATTTTTCATACCTTCTATTTTAGCGCATAGTTTGTAGAATATGGTAACCTTATTCCCACATGACCCAAGAAACAGCTCTGACAATTTTAAAGACCGGCGCTAATGTTTTCCTTACCGGAGAACCGGGTGCGGGCAAAACTTATGTCATCAACAAATATATTGAGTGGCTCGATGCCGCTCAAGTCTCGGTAGCAGTCACAGCCTCTACCGGAATTGCTGCTACTCATATTGGAGGCATGACGATTCACTCTTGGAGTGGAGTTGGTGCCAGAGACACTCTGACCGCCTTTGATCTCGATCAAATTGTTAGCCGAGAGAAATTAGTCAAAAGGATTAAGAAAAACAAAGTATTGATTATTGACGAAATCTCTATGCTCGACGGCAAGCTTTTGGATATGGTGGATATTATCTGTCGCAAGATTAGAAACAGTAATGAAGGTTTTGGCGGCATGCAGGTGGTGTGTGTCGGAGACTTCTTTCAGCTACCTCCAGTGACCAGGCAGGGTGATGTGTTGCGCTACGCTTTTGAATCAAGAGCCTGGGAAAACTTGCGTCCTCTTGTTTGTTACATTACTGAACAATACCGCCAAGCGGACGAGCTGCTCCTTAGTCTCCTCGGATCGATTCGCAAGGGCGAAATTGAAGAAGAGCATTACACTTTACTTAATGAGCAGACGGAAATTGAATACACGGATATCGAGCCCACACGTCTTTACACCCACAATGCTGATGTTGATGCAGTCAATGCGATTAAATTAGGCGAACTAAAAAGCACCAGCAGGACTTTTAAAATGAGTGCGCGAGGGAGTAAGGTCTATCATGAGTCCTTGACGCGAAACTGTCTTTCTCCGGCCCTTCTTGAGTTAAAAGAAGAGGCGATGGTAATGTGTACCAAAAACAATTTTGAAGCAGGGTACGTCAACGGGACCTTAGCTAAAGTAGTTGGATTCGATAGCTATGCCGGGCATCCAATTATTGAAACGGCCGACAAAAGACGAATCACCATCGAGCCGGTTAGCTGGGAACTAGCAGAAGAAGGAAAAATACTAGCTTCAATCGAGCAGCTTCCACTTCGTCTCGCTTGGGCGATTACCGTCCACAAAAGTCAGGGAATGTCACTTGATGCCGCCGAAGTGGATCTCTCAAAGTCTTTTGTCTACGGGCAAGGTTATGTGGCTCTTTCCCGTGTCCGCTCACTATCCGGACTAAAGGTCTTAGGGATGAACGCCAACGCCTTAATGGTTGAACCAAAAATCATTCAGCAAGACAAACGCTTCCTTTCTGAATCCGATGCAGCTGAAGAAACATTTAGTGAAATGGAGGCAGAAGAACTCGAAACTATGCATGAGCGTTTTGTCATTGCTAGTGGAGGCCGCATGCCGACTAAAGCGGATCTCGAAGCCAAAAAAACTGGAGCACCAAGAATACGTAAGGAAAGTACCCAAGTAGAAACCAAACAATTACTCCAAAAATTACACAGCATTAAAAAGGTGGCTGAAGCGAGAAAATTTACGATTTCGACTATTGTTAGCCACATTGAAACGCTAGCGCAAAATGGCGACCTTACCCTAGAAGAACTAACGACTATTGCTGAAAATGAACCCGGCTGGAGTGAAAAGGTAAAAAAAGAAATTGAAGCGGCAATGGCAAAAAAGGGGAGTGAAATCTTAAAACCAATCTTCGAAGAGACAAAAGGGAAGTATGACTACAATCTAATTCGGCTAGTGCGCGCTATGCTAGCTCTCAAAAAATAACCAGTATAAAATCATCAATTATCTATTCTGATATGCACTTAAAAAGATTCTTGCTTAGCTTAAAGAGAAAAAGAGTCACTAAGAAACGTCAACCTAACAAACATTACGAAACTCACAAAGAAATCGCCCGCACCATTTTAAAAGAACATCTAGAACACTTTGCGCCACTTTGTGAGGTTACCTTTAAAAGAGTAGCAATTCGAAATCAAAAGCGTCGTTGGGGTAGTTGTACTTCTCGAGGTAATTTAAACTTTAGCTATCGTTTGGTTTTTTTACCTAAAGAGCTATGTGACTATGTGGTAGTACATGAACTTTGCCATCTAAAGCAAATGAATCATGGCCCAGCTTTTTGGGCGGAGGTAGCAAAAGTCCTCCCAAACTATGAGACTTTAATTATAAAGCTACGGGCCTTAGAGAAGACTCTCAATCATCGACGTGCCATCACCGCTGACCCTCATTCTTACTGGGCTGATTATTCTTCGAAACTCGAAGTAGCTGAATAGCACATTTATTGTTGTTTGTTACAATACAGTTCATGAAATTACTTACCGCCGCATGGTTGCTACTTGGAGTAGCATTATTTACCCTCTTTGGTCCGAGCACACCACTCTTAGCCGAAACCGCTACAACCTACAATCCTGACAATCAAGAAGCTCAAATATATGTTTTTGGCCGTAATGATTGTGGTTTTTGTAAGCAGCTTTTTGCCTTTCTCGAAAAATCGGAAACACCATTCGTTTATCTAAATATTCAAACAGACACTCTCGCTGCTGAACTCTACGATCAGGTTACAAAGAAACATGGAGTGACAAAAGTAACTCCCATCACAGTTGTGGGCGAACGTGTCTTTGTGGGCTACAACAGTGAAAGAACTACTGGCGCTCAGATTCATGAGGCACTAAGAATCGCTAAGACCGGAGAAATTAAAACCTTAAGTCAACACTTGGAGTTGGCCCGAGCACAAACTGTTGAAGTAGGTGGAGGCTGTACTGGCCTCAGTTGCGAGGAAGGGCAGGCAGGTGAATTTGTTTTTGAACTGCCATATTTTGGCGTGATTGATTTACGCTCCTTTTCGCTAATTAGTCTTTCTTTTGTTTTGGGTGTAATTGATGGTTTCAATCCGTGTGCGATGTGGGTATTAATTACTTTCTTAGTCCTACTTTCACAAGCGGGCAGCAAGAAAAAAATGGTTTTCTTAGCGGGAATATTTATTCTAGCTCAAGGCATCATGTACAACTTAATTCTCAACGTCTGGTATAAGACATGGGATTTTGTGGCCCTTGATCAGATTGTGACGCCACTCGTTGGCTTTTTAGCGGTTGGCGGAGCGTTATTTTTCCTGTGGCGTTGGTACAAAAATCGCGAAGTTCAGTTAGTCTGTGATATTACGGATATCGACTCACAAACAAAAACTATTAATAAATTTAAGCAGATAGTAGCCCAGCCGATTACTGTCACTTCGATCTTTGCCATTTTAGCTATTGCGTTTTCTGTTAACATTATTGAGTTCGCTTGCTCGATTGGAATCCCTCAAGCCTACACTAAAATTTTAGAACTCAACGCACTTACTTTCCTTGAAAGACAGTGGTA
Source organism: Minisyncoccota bacterium (assembly GCA_035324355.1). Taxonomy (GTDB): domain Bacteria; phylum Patescibacteriota; class Minisyncoccia; order Phycocordibacterales; family UBA918; genus OLB19. The sequence goes on along the minus strand of DAOLBU010000025.1, from coordinate 6,747 downwards.
CATTCTCATCTTTAGCTTAGGTTACATGTTGGACGATGTTGTCGTTTTCGGCTTAGCGATTTGGGGTTATTCCAAACTACAGTCACACGGCGGGAAGTATGCACAACTCTCACTACTTATTGGCGGTATCTTGATGTTGATTTTAGGTGCAGTACTAGTTATCAATCCCGAAATCCTCGTACTATAAAAACATGCAGGAACTACTCCTTATCGACAAACCCAAAGGAATCACTTCTTTTGATGTCATCCGACAACTACGCCGTAAAACTGGTATTAAAAAATTTGGTCATGCAGGTACTCTAGATCCGCTAGCTTCGGGACTAATGTTAATTGGTGTAGAGAAAGGAACCAAACTGCTAGCCAGCTTAGTCGGTTTAGATAAAGAATACGAAGCAGAAATTCTTCTGGGAGAGCGGCGCAGTACGGGCGACATGGAAGGGGAGGTACTCGAAGAAAAAGAATACGCTGACAATATTACTACCGAGCAAGTGTACGAATGTCTACAAAGCCTCATCGGCGACATCGAACTGCCAGTGTCTGCCTACAGCGCCATCAAGAAAGATGGGGTACCAATGTACAAAAAAGCTAGAGCTGCAGAAAAAAGGGGTGAACTAGTACCAGACATCCCTTTACGAGCGATGAGGGTTTTAAATGCAGCGCTCCATGATTCTCAAACCCTTTTGATGGATAACAAAAAAAGATTACAACTTAAGGTAACTTTTATGGTCGGTAGTGGCACCTATATCCGCTCACTAGCTGAAGAAATTGGACGTCGGTTAAATTATCCTGCTGTCATGTCTAATCTCCGCCGTACAAAAATAGGGGAGTATAAAATTGAGGACGCTATGCAACTAAGTAATTTCTCAGCTACCTCTCTAGAGACCAAGTAGCTTAGTAACTAACTTATCTACGTCTTTTTGAGCCTTAGATTCCAAGTGACCAATTTGTCCAATGATCGTTTTTCTATCGAGAGTGGCAATTTTGTCGCAAACTACTTCAGATTGAACTTTTAAACCATTTTCTTTAGACGGGGCAATCGCGACAATAAAGTCGCCTCGGTTGCGGCTCTTTGAAGTAATAAAAAGTACGACCACATCATTATGTTTACTATGTTTTGATAAGATTAGGGCCGGCCTTACTTTCTGACCAGAAAGATCTGAAAAAGGAAATGGGATTAAGACAACATCCCCTCGTTTAGGCATACTTCTTTTTTATATCATCTCTAGTATATGTATCTGGTTCATCATTGAGAAAATCAAAGCTGTTTGAATAAGAGTTTACGTTAGTAATATCGCTGACATCAGATCTGAAGTGAGTAGGGAACTTTATTAACACAGCTAAAGGGGCATCATGGCGTCCCAATACAAAATTTGCTCCATCAGCAGAGACGGCGTCCAACATACCGGAAATTTTTTTTCGGGCTTCAGTGGTAGAAATTATTTTCATTTATATATTGTACATAATGTACAAATTTACGCAAGGTTAGGTTGTAAACAAACTTTCCACTACAGCCTTCACATCGGCACCATCAACCTGGCCTTGGAGTTTTTTGATCACTGCACCCATGAGCATTCCCATTTTGGCTTTGTCGGTAATTCCTAGTTCAGTTTTCAAAGCTTCAGCAATAGGTCTAATAGCTTCTTGGCTCATTAATTTTGGCAAATAAGCCTCTAGTACTACTAATTCTTCCTTTTCCGGTACAGCGAGCTCTGGACGATTAGCAGCTTCATACTGCACAATAGACTCTTTGCGTTGCTTGGCCAAACGCTTGATAACTGCCAAAACCTCATCATCCTTTAGTTCATCTTGGGGGGTGCGGTTAGTAGCGACCAACTCATTAGTACAAGCAGTAATAATTCCTCTCACTGTCCGCAGCGTAACTTCATCTTTGGCCTTAAGTGCTTCTTTTAATGAAACGCGTAAATCAGTATGTAATGACATAATATTTCAAAATTATAGCTAGATTTTAACACAATTATCCAATTATTTTCTATGCTACACTTATGGGCATGGAAATTGTTTCAATAATACTACTGTTGCTTTTGGTGATCATTTTGGCCATTTTAGTTTATGTTTTTTTCTTTCGAGCCGAAAAAAAAGAGCTTCCGAGTGAAAGTATCTTACTAATGCAGCAGCAACTCCAAGAGTTATCCCGTACCCTAGACACCAAGCTCACTGAAGCTAATCGAAATATGCAGGAGGGAAGTCGAGTACAGTTTCGTGAAAGTCGGGAACTGATTCAGGGAATTAATCGTGAGATGAACGAGCAACTTAGAAGTGTAATTGAGAAGACGACGGAAGTAGGTGAGAGTTCCAAGCAAGTTTTTCAAGTAGCAGACCAACTTAAAGAACTTCAGAGTATTCTAAAAAACCCAAAACAGCGCGGCATCTTGGGTGAGTACTATCTTGAGACAGTTCTTCAAAATGTGCTCCCGCCCGAAAGCTTCAAAATGCAATATGCTTTTACTGATGGTGAGATTGTCGATGCTGCTGTATTTGTAAAGGGGAGAGTGATTCCGATTGATTCAAAATTTTCGCTTGATAACTATAATCGCTTCGTCGAAGCTTCAGACGGGGCTGACAAAGTGCAGTATGAAAAAACTTTTCTTAATGACCTTAAGCTCCGCATTACGGAAACTGCTAAGTATATTCGCCCGAGTGAAAACACTATGGACTTTGCCTTTATGTTTATTCCGCATGAAGGTATCTACTATGACCTACTGTCTAACCGAGTCGGGGCGGGCGAGGAAAACTTAATTCAAAGAGCCGCCGGTAAGTACAAAGTGATTATTGTGTCACCGACTTCGTTTTTGGCTTATCTCCAGACAGTCCTTCAGGGTCTAAAGGCGCTCGAGATTGAGGAGAAGGCGATTGATATTATCAAGAACGTCGAGAAGCTCGGGACTCATATTGCTAAGTATGAGGATTACTATAAACGACTAGGTAACGCTCTCGCCACCACCGTCGGACACTATAATGCTGGCTATAAGGAGCTAAATAAGCTCGACAAAGACGTCACTCGCATCACCGGTACCGCCATCGGTATTGAAACCCTCAGTTTAGATAAGCCTCAAGCTGGAGAGGACAATTAGAGAACCGCTGGTTTCCTTGCATTATTTGAGGTTTTCTTGTACTATAGCCCGCACTATGGCAACAAAAACAGCTAAAAAGACCACTTCTGACACTTTTGCAGTTATCGCCACTGGCGGTAAGCAATACGTCGTTAGTGTCGGAGACACAATCCTCGTTGAACTTCTTGGTGAATACAAGGCAGGAGACAAGGTTGAATTTGATACAGTGTTGATGACTGATGATGGAAAGGCTGCCAAGATAGGCACTCCAAGCACTGGCACAAAGGTAGTGGCCACTTACCTCGGAGAAAAGAAAGGGCCAAAGCTAACTATCGTCCGTTACAAAGCCAAGAGTAACCGTGACCGACGAATTGGTCACCGACAGCACTATGCTGAAGTAAAGATTGAATCTGTTTAAATAAATTTGAAGATTAAAGAAAGAGCGGCGCCTAAAAAAGACGCTGCTCTTTCTTTAACAAACTTCAATAGCAGATAATTACTTATATATCTCTGAAGATAGATAGAGCAATGGACCTATATAGTCCTTTCCATTCATTTTTTAATCTGGGTGTTAATTGCTTTCGGAATGAGAGCTAACTTCGATTATTTAAAGCACTTTTAATAGTTTCTGGATCAGCATATTCAAGCTCACTACCAGTAGAAAGTCCTCGTCCAAGCTCAGACACTTTTAGCTTTTCAGTGCCAGGTATATCTCGGATAACTCCCTGGATATAGCGTGTGGTATTTTCACCATCAGGATTTACCGCAAAAGCTAAAATCATCTCATTTAAATTTTCTTCGAGACGCTTTTCCACTAATGTTCGAAAAGCACCAGTACGTAGCTTAGCATTAGCCTCTGGAGGATTGAGAAGGGAAATAGTACCACCAAGGACAAAATATAGCCCATCATAAATACCACTTCGCTCAATTGCTTGAATATCAGTATCACGTGCAACTACTAGTAGCTTACCTTGATCACGAGTGGCGTCGTCACAAATCGAACATTGCCCACTTGGGTTTGCTCTAGTTTGCGAAAAAAAGCGATGGCAGGTAACACACTCAGAGACGGCTTGGGGTAGAGAAACAATCAATTGTGACAATTCTTCCACCTGCTCTTTACGTAAAGTTAAAATATGAAAAGCAAAACGCTTCGCTTGGCGAGCTCCAATACCAGGAAATTTTTCAAAATAGGTAATCAATTTATCAAGTGGGGTCATGTAAATTACAGTATAAATTAGAAGTCATCATTACTTGCTTCACTATGGTGCTTAGTATCAAGATTAAGGAAACGGACATGTTTACCATCGAAGTAAAGTTCACAGGAACCAACCGGTCCGTTACGGTGCTTCTCCACTAGTATCTCAGCTATATTTGGTCGTTCTGACTCTTTATTAATCTTATCTTCACGGTGAATAAACATCACTACGTCAGCATCCTGTTCGATTGAACCAGAGTCACGGAGGTCTGATAGACGAGGTCGTCCACCACGCTGCTCTACCGCTCGAGACAGCTGAGATAGAGCCAATACTGGTACTTCGAGGTCTCGAGCTAGAATCTTCAGTGAGCGAGAGATTTCGGTCACTTGCTGCACCATTGAATCACTGGCTTTGGTAGCGGTAGGGGACATGAGCTGAAGGTAGTCCACAATAAGTAAATCTAAGCCGTGTTCATTTTTTAACCGTCTGGCGGCTGAACGCATTTTCAAAATATTATTCCCAGCCTGATCATCAATATGAATTTGGGCCTCAGAGAGTTTGGCCATTGCTTGCTGTACCGCTTCAAATTCTTGGTCGTTTGAAAGTTTACCGGTACGTAATTTCCAAGAGTCTACACCCGCCTCCGCCGCCAACATACGGTCCACCAACTGTTGGTCACTCATTTCGAGAGAAAAAATACCGACAGACGCGCCAAATTTTAAGGCGGCATTACGGGCAATGTCCAGAGCAAAAGTAGTCTTTCCCATTGAAGGTCGAGCCGCTAGAATAATCAAGTCTGATTTCTGGAAACCAGCTAGAAGATTATCGAGAGCGGTAAAGCCAGAAGGGACCCCACGCCGCTCATCTTGGTTGGCACTCAAGTATTCAAAGCGCTCCCAAGCTTCAGTGATTGAAGTACCAATTGTTTTAAATTTCTCAGCGGTAGGAGATTGAGTAGCGTGGAAAATCTTTTTCTCAGCTTGATCAAGAGCTTCATCTACACTCTCAGGGTCAGAGTAACCAATCTCAGCAATATCATCGGCCGCATGAATCAAGTTTCGCAGTGCTGCTTTTCCTTGTACTACTTCGGCATAATAATTAGCATTACCAGCTGCCGGTACAGTCTCAATTAGTTCAGTGACATACGCGCCACCACCAACCCGGTCATGAGTGTTGTTAGCCTTCAGCTTGGCAATAATCGAAACTACATCAATTGGGTCGCCTTTGGTAAAGATAGCAAGTAGAGCTTCGTAGATAGAGCGATGCTTGTCAGCATAAAAACTCTCAGGATAGACCGTGACCGACACATCATGCATCACGTCTGGCTTTAAGATAATAGCCCCCAACAGAGCTTTTTCAGCATCAACGTTGTGTGGTGGGGTGCGTAGTGAACGGTTTGTCAGTCGTGTGTCAGCCATAATTTATTGATTGTATCACGAATCGAATCTTGACTGTTTTTGCACACACCTGTGTATTGTGTGTATAGAGAAAATATGAAAAGCCGCCTTCGCTTTGAGGCCAAGACGACGATGCAACTCACCCTGAATCCCAAAACTCCCTAACCCTTGCTTAAAGCCATAACTTGATACCCCAGCAGCACCCGTACATAGTGCAACACATACCCTGCCACGGATCTAGGAAAAGAAGTCACTAAGTGAAGGTGTTCTTTTAAGTAATCAAACACACATTCAATCTTGGAACGTTGGTTAAGCAGATCTAACTGCCAAGCAGTGGGCAGTTTCTGCTTTTGCGTCGGCCAAGGAGGAGCAATAATCACTGTTCCAAAATTCTTTTTAATAATTCCTCCCATCACTTTTGCTCCATAGAGGGTATCTCCAGCAGCCACCTTGCAGTGCGGGTTGAGGATCTTAACCATCGCCTGAGCATCGTAGACATTCGCCGGAGTGAGGGCTAGACCACACAGCTTGCCACCTAAAGAAATACTCGCATGTAACTTAAATCCATAGTGCCAACCCTGCCAGTTCTTGCCAAATTGAGCTATATCTTTAGCCACTTTGTGTCTATCAACACGGTGAAGCTTGGAAACCGGAAGCATAGTAGCGTCCATGATGCGGACTTCTTCTTCAACACAGAGTAGCTGCTCCAGCAAAGTGAGCATAATTGGTATAAGAGCATGAGTACGACGGACAAATGTCTGGTATGACGGTAACTGTTTAAAATCTTTTTTATGATACAACTGTATCGTTTGATAAACATCTTTCAATGTTTTTTGACGCATAGTGCAGGTGTTCCAAATTAGGATTGTGAGTAGTTCGCTATCTTGGAGAAGGCAAGGCCTACCAGTTTTTTGTGGTCTTGAGTGAGTGAGACTGTTGTCTACCCAATAATATAAATCTACGATATGATGTGAATGCAAAAAGAGCATGATACGTTGTGTTATGGTGATACATAGACATCGTACCTGCTCTTTTTGTGTTATATGGCTTTAATTAACAGTGGTGGAGTTTTGAGATTCAGGG
>DAOLBU010000024.1:5822-12958 GCA_035324355.1 Minisyncoccota bacterium | reverse complement strand
CAAAAGCGGTGTATCACAACGCCAACAATGTGGGTAACTGTGAGTGATATTTTCCTTTTTGAAAATCTTGCCTGTCGCTTGTAGGGCTTTCAGAATTTTAATATCTGCATCTTTGTGATCTACTCCAGAAGCATCGTCATCTTTTGGCTTCACCAACTGTCCCGCGAAGTCAGTCACGAAGTCCATGAAGTGTCCCGCACTATCGACATGGTGCATCATGGGTACATTATTCTCCTCCGCTAACTTCATGTCATCGTCACCATATGCTGGAGCGATATGGACAGCTCCTGTTCCCTCTTCGCCAAGCTCAACATAGTCAGCGTGATAAATGGTCCACGCATTGGTTTTGTCAAAATCTTGCTGTTCTAGATAATTAAATGGGGGCTGATATTTTTTACCAATCAAAGTAACGCCTTTCATTTCTTCCACGACCTCATGAGCCACATCGCAAAGTTGTGCGAGACGTCCTTTAGCCAAAATGAAAAACTCTGACCCAGACTCATTAGTGACCTGTACCTTCACATAATCAATTTCATTATGCACCGCCGCCGCCATATTTCCCGGCAAGGTCCACGGAGTAGTCGTCCAAACAAGCAAGCTTGTGTCAGTTACCGCTCCTGACTCATCTAATAGCGGCAACTTAACCGTCACGGCTATATCTTTAATATCTTTGTAGCCCTGATTCACTTCAAAGTTAGACAGAGTAGTCCCGCAACGTGGGCACAAGTGCATACTCTTAAAACCTTCAAAGACCAAACCTTTTTTATTAAGCTCAGAAAAGACCCACCAGACACTTTCAGTATAAGTGCTGTCCATGGTCTTGTAGTCATCCTCCATATCCACCCATCGCCCCATCCGTGGGACTACCTTTTTCCAATAGTCAGCATATTCCATTACGGTTGACCTGGCTGCTTCATTAAAATTTTTAACACCGTAAGTTTCGATATCACGCTTAGTCGCTAAGCCTAGTTTTTTTTCAATCAGATTCTCAAGTGGTAAACCATGACAATCCCAACCCCACTTACGTTCGACCCGCTGTCCGTTCATAGTGGCAAAACGAGCCATCGTATCTTTAATGGTTCCAGCTAAAATATGTCCGTAGTGCGGTGTACCGGTGGCAAATGGCGGACCATCGTAAAAAACGAAATCTCCTTTAGGTTCTCCCCCGCCAGGGTTCGCAATTGATTTACTAAAAATATCTTCCTTCTCCCAAAATTCTTGTATCGCTTCTTCACGTAAAGCCACTTCTGATTTGTTTACTTCCGGCAGTACGTCAACCTTCTGCCCCAAGGCAGCCTCTCTTCCTACACCATTCCCCTTATCGTTTCCACGACCAGTGTGTTTAGACATAAAAAATTTTATTTCTAAATAACTTAAATTAAATGAAGTTTGCAGCGTCCCAGTAAAATTTTACAAGTTGTACGGGTTGTACAGTGAGTATAAATTTTACGCTGGGAAACAAAAAACTACGTCAATTTTAGTTATTTGGTATGTATATCAGACATAGTTAATAAGTGCGTATGTATCAGACACGCATAAACAGAATAGCATAACCCTTATAGAGTGACTATCATCACTAAAAAAGTCAGGAGTAATACCAGATAACTGTACAACCTTACCTCGATCATTAGTTATTCTCTGTTAGAGATTAAAGATTCTTATGATGTTCTCGAGACAGGCTGGTCAACACACTGCAGCTCATTCCAAACACCATAAACCTGATCATTCACCATTGACTTAAGCACCAAATCAATCAACAACCAACCGGACAAAACAATAGCAAAACCGATGAGGCAGTTACTTATCAACGATTTTGCTTGTTGCATCGCGCTCGCATTGCCAACAGAAATGACTAATCTCAAACCCGCATATGCAATAATGATCGCCGTGATTGTGGTCAGTATGCCCACCAACCAGTTCATCACAATCTGGATCAACTGAAGAACATGACAACTTTGGCACATTGGTTCACCAACACCACCACAAGGAACTAGGCCAGCAGCGTAAGTCAGAATTGGCAACAAAAACAAGATGCTGACTAAGGTAGATTTCCACATAATTTATAATGATTATGTCACGAACCACCTCTTTTAAAAACCCCAGGATGTGCTAGCCTGCATCTGAGGGAGGCTAAGCCTCCCTCAGATGCAGGCTAGCACTGTTTGAGACCACACAACTTGTCCTTACAGGGAACCTGTACTACAATCACCACACTGCGTCGGTACTCAAGCGGTCAACGAGGGGAGACTGTAAATCTCCTGGCTTATGCCTACGAAGGTTCGAATCCCTCCCGGCGCACAAATCGGCCACCCCAGAAACGAAAGTTTCTGGGGTGTGGCTGTTTGTAGCGCCGGGAGGGATTCGAAGGATCATTTTGGGGACCCTCTGGGCCAAAATGATCGGGGTCGCACGAATGCGGTCGATTATGAGAGCAGCGAAATAATCTACCCATGAGAGTGACCGAAACTCCCTCCCGGCGCATAATACTAAATATTGACCTTACTCCACATTAACAATCACAGTCTCAAGCTCTTCTTGAAACTTTTTGTAACCTTCATTTGGATCATTATAATACATCTTATAATTATCCACTGTTGAAATTTTGACTGCTACTTTATTTTGATCAAGCCATCCCGCATTAACATAACTACCCCCGTCAACAAAATCGGGCGCTCGAAAAGTACTCTTTTCTCCTGGAGTGTAAATGATTTTGGCAGTTTGTGTATTCAAATCAAATATAGACAGATTGTTATTTGTATCAGATACAGTTTTATCAGAGCTTCTACCAATTATCTTAGACCGATCTGGACTAACAAATGTCTGAATGCTTGAGGACAAGAAAGTGTCTGGTCCCTTAATAAGGCCTTTATCTAAATTATGTGTATCAATATAATAAACAACGCGCTCGTAGACACCCCCATAAAAAGATGCGTAAATACCTAAATATCTTAAATCATTTGACCATCCCCAGAGTGTTAACAAACCTTTACCATCATTTGTAGTGTAAATTTCAATACCAGATTTTTGAGCAACTTCACGAATATCTTCGATTAAAGATTGATAGGTTTGAGTAGCTTCATCATATTTATAAATAGTTAAAGTATCACTATACATACCACCTAATACAGAAAGGGCGTAATCCTTACTAAAGGTAGTTACATACGGCAGGCCGGTGGCTTCGTACATATCTGCGTCACTAAGCATTCTGCCGTCCGGTGCGTATCTACCATCTTGATAAAAAACTTTTTCTGTTTCTTTAGTCTCTTGATCAGTCGACAACCCTACATCAGATACTATTCTCTCCACCTCCACTACCTTCTCCGGCGCATACTGATACCCAATCCACCCACCTATAAAAGGCAATGAGATAAAAAGTGCCATCGCTAAGTATTTTGATAAGGGCGTTATCTTGTGTAACGGGGCTATTACTCCTGTTTTTACCTCGACTTTTGCGGTGTCTCCATTTAAATTTTCAGGTTCCATATGACTAAATCATAGCACAAGCCTTTAAGGCCTCCCGGCGCACAAGCATTTCACATCCTACATCTGCTCCGGAGCTTTAATTCCTAAAACCCACAAACCATTTTTTAGGGTATTTTTAACCGCTGTGGCTAGCGCAATTTTATATGGGGCATAAGTGTCTGCCGCGTCAGCAATTTTTTCACTCGCGTAGAAAGTATTAAAAGCACTAGCGAGCTCAGTGATAAAGCCAGTCACTTTATGTGGCGCCCTCTCCACCAAAGCCTTAGCAACCACTTCTGGAAATTGGTAAATCAGACGCTCAATTTCATATGGCAGTTCAGGAGCCAAATCAATACTACCGACCAAACCTTCAGCTTCAGCTTTTTTTAACACACTACCGATTCGAGCATGGGTGTATTGCAAGTACGGTCCAGAATCCCCTTCAAAAGATAAAGCTTGTTCTTTATCAAAAATAATATTTTGTCCCGTAGCTTGACGTAGTATCTGATATTTAAGCGCAGCTACTGCGACCTGTTCAGTTAGCTCATCTAAATTATCCGTCCTAGTTTCTGCTGCCTTCACTCTTGCCTCTGCTTCTATCTCTTCTAAAAGAGCTTCTCCCGTCAACACATTCCCTTTACGAGAAGACATCTTACCGGTCGTCAAGGTCAAGAAACCAGTACCAATATGCTCAAGATTTTTATTTTGTGGAATCGCAAATACTTCACGCAGAGCTGCAAAAAGTACCTTAAAATATTCAGTCTGTTCATTTCCAGTGACCACGAGTGACGTGCTCCAATTTGGAAATAATTCATTTTTTTTAGTGAAATTACCAAGGTCTTTAGCTTCATAGGTAGGAAGACCTTTACTGTTTACAAACACCCGCGTATGCAAGCCCACTTGCTCACCTGGATACACCAATGCTCCATCACTTTCAATAAAAATCGAGCCGAGATTTTTCTTTACCACCTCAACTCCAACTGACCCTACCTCACTCTCAAAGATCTCCGCATCAAAGCTTGTTCCCAACTTAGCACAGATGGTAGCTAAACTTTCTCGAGAAGTATTAATTCCTGCTATCCTAACTTCATTTAGTTCAGTGTCGGTCCCAGCATAGAGAGTCTGGTTAATAGTATCGATCTCAGCTTTCGGTGCTTCATCATTATCATAAGCTTCACTGCCCACACGATACGCTTCCCCAAGAGCTAAAATATCGTTTGCACTTCCACCTGTCTGACGGAGTCCCCAAACCGCTTTGGCTACCACTGGTCCTATATCTGAAGGATAATTTAGACGTTTTACATCCGCTCCCCCACATTCAAATAACCGAGTAAGAGACTCACCGATTATATTACCCACCAAGTTACCGATGTGTAGGGGCTTAAAAAGATTGGGACTAGTATACTCAACCAAAACAGTTTCCTCAGCTAATGAATGATTACTCCCCCATTCTCCCTCCAGATCATTGGCCCGAGCAATTTCCGCTGCAAAAAAATCACGACTTAGATAGAAGTTCAAAAACCCAGGACCGGCAATTTCAATTTTAGCGACATACTCTATCTGACCCTGAAGCGCTTCTTGTATTTGCTCAGCTACGGTCCTTGGCGCTTGCCCCACCTGCTTCCCGAGGACCATCGCGACATTACAGGCGTAGTCACCATGACTGAGATCTGCTGGATGTTCAATAGTAAAATTAGCCTCAGGTAAACCGAGTTTAGTTAATACGGCTTGTAGGGCGGCTTTGATAACTTCTTTCATATAATCCTTACAATAACCAATTATTCGACAACTGTCACGATATTCTTCGGCGAGACTGTTGTATCAACAATAAAGGTTTTCCGTCCTAGGACCTGACCTCTTTCTGTCTCCACCCCACAGCGCCATTTACCATTTTGAATATTATTGGTTTTAGTGAACCCTCGATAGCCATTAATGTTTTCGCCGGTGATTTGATACGGCACCGTAAAGCGCGTTACCCAACCACGGTCACCCTCATAGTACTCCCAGCGGTGCACCACTTTTGTCTTGAGAGCAGTCGGTGCATAGACTCGGGCAAAACAATACGCGCCACCACCGGGTAATGGATGAAATTTCTCAGTCCACAAGAAAAAATTCAGTGGTGAAAAATAATCTTCTTTAGTAATACGATAACCTCCAGTCACGGTTCGCTCCACCTGTTGGAAAATACTTAATTCAGTAAGTGAGAGTGGTATTGGTGGAATAATATTTAAAAAGTAAAAAGCGTTAAAGAGGACATACAAACCAGCAATGGAAAAAACAATCATTTTTTTCTCTAACAATAAAAAATGCGGAATGATTTTACCTAATGCTTTGAGTAGGAAAAAGATGACCAAAAGCGCCAACAGGCCGCTGCCAATAAAAATGACTGGGCCCATCTCCCCTAGTAGGACGGGAATAACTAAAACTAAATAAGAGAAAACGGCGATAAAATAAACACTGAGGTTGTAGCGCAGTCTGTCTGAACGCTTCTGGATTAGCTCATTGGCTATCATAATAATCACTATCAAAAGCAAATACGGAGCACTGACCCAAAAGTCTCCACTGCGGCCATAAAAAATCAACATCCCGGACAACAACCCACCGAAGGAATATTGCATAACCATCGGCATATAGCGATGTAGAAACGATACCAATCTCACAGACACTTTTTCAGCAACGCCGACGTAAAATAAGATTATAGAACTAGTCGCCAAAATAAAGTAAAAAAGTAAGATTAAATTATCAAAGGTATCATCAACTCTATTTAGCAAAATAACGTCAGTCAAGAAACCCAACAAAAAAGCCACCGTCAGCCAATGACGTTCCACATATCGATATACTGCTGAATTAGTTATTTGACGCATTTTTAAGATTTAAATGTAAAGTATACTTTACATTAGACTTTCTCTCCTTTATACTACTATTTATGAAAAAATTTATTTTAATTTTAGCAGTTGCTCTTATTGTTGTGTTGGTTGTTTTTATCTTCAAACACAATGATAGCAAGAATAATGTCATCACACCTATAATTATGCAAAATTATTCTACATCCACCACAACTCCACCTGAAGCACTGAGTATAGTGGAGAATCAGACCATGCTTGTAGCTGGAGGTTGCTTTTGGTGTGTTGAAGCAGACCTAGAAAAATTAAAGGGGGTAATTGGTGCGGTCTCTGGTTACGCTGAAGGGACAACTGACAATCCTACTTATCAAGACTATAGTAAAAATGGTCATCGTGAAGTAGTCGAAGTCACCTATGATTCAGCGATAGTAACTTTCGCCGAAGTAGCCATCTATGCCATCAAACATATGGATCCAACAGATGGGGGCGGTTCTTTCTTTGACCGCGGACAGTCTTATGGACCAGCTCTATATTATGAAAGTGACGCTGAAAAAAATATTCTTGAGGGCATTATCGCTGATATCGAAAAAAATGGACCTTACAAAAAACCGTTAGCAATTAGCGTAATTAAAAGACCGACATTTTGGCCAGCTGAGGACTACCACCAAGACTACTATAAAGGTAGCCTGAGTGGATTAAAGTACAAATACTACCGTTCCGGATCAGGACGCGATAAGTTTATCAGTGATCACTGGGGCAGCGACACCGGACCTTCCCTACCGTGGCAAAATAATATTGAACCATCCGCCGAAACAACTATGTCTAGTGAAA
>DAOLBU010000024.1:5280-5812 GCA_035324355.1 Minisyncoccota bacterium | reverse complement strand
TGTCTTACATCAAGCCAGACCTAAGTATCCTCAAAGCTACCCTTGAACCTTTAGCTTACAAGGTTACCCAAGAAGACGGAACCGAAAGAGCTGGCAGTCACCCCTACGACAAACTCTACGATCGGGGTATCTATGTTGATATTCTTTCAGGAGAACCACTTTTTTCTTCGAAAGATAAGTATGACTCGACGACTGGCTGGCCTTCCTTTACAGCACCAATCAGCGAAACTGCCGTGACCGAACATATCGACAAAAAATTATTTAGCACCCGTACCGAGATTCGTTCAACTATTGCTAACAATCACTTGGGTCACGTCTTCCCTGATGGGCCTCGTGACCGAGGTGGCCTCCGCTACTGCATGAATGGTGTCGCTCTCAAGTTTATTCCCGAAGCCGAGATGGAGGCAAAGGGTTATGGAGCATTATTAGGTAGTCTCTAAGAAGGAAGAACCGAAGCAGTCCCTGCGCCATGGCGAAGGGACTGCTTTTGTCTACATATCATTCGTGATACGAAATGCGATATGTTTTAGAT
>DAOLBU010000024.1:0-5210 GCA_035324355.1 Minisyncoccota bacterium | reverse complement strand
CGCATGGGATGTGGGCTACACCTGCTTCCAGATCAACCTCCAGACATCAAGTGTTTGTACGGATGTGAAACTAAAACAAAAGCTGGGCAGTCCTAACGGACTGCCCAGCTTTTATTTTGACTCCTACACAAACTTCTCCGGAACGGGGAACGCCTCACAAATAGAAACTACTTCCTCCTTTAGTTCTTGTTTCTTACTTTCATCTTTATGTGCCAACATGGTCTCAATCATAATTTCCGCCAATCGTGTTGCCTCTTTCTCTTTCATTAATCTGGTGGTCATGGCTGGAGTACCAAAACGAATTCCCGACGGATCCATGGCAGTGCGAGGCTCATCCGCAATCATGTTTTTATTTAGAGTGATTCCGACTTCATCTAAAACTGTCTCGGCTTCTTGACCCGTGACTCCAAGAGAACCGTAGACATCAGCCAAGAGTAAGTGATTGTCAGTACCTCCACCTAAAAGTCGGATATTTTTTGCTTTAAACACTGCCTCCATGGCTTTGGCATTCTTCAGAATCTGTGCCGCATAAGTCTTAAAGACCGGAGATAATGCTTCACCAAAGGCCACTCCTTTAGCCGCAATGATGTGCATATGAGAAACACAGCCTTGTTGATACGCTTAGCGATATCAGCATCTTCTCGCACTAAAATCATTCCACCCCGTGGACCACGCAGTGTCTTGTGCGTGGTAGTCGTCATTACATCAAAACCATAATCAAATGGATTCTTAAGAACGCCTCCTGCGATGAGTCCAGCAATATGAGCCACGTCAGCTACGGTAAAGGCGCCGACTTCTTTAGCAATCTCGACAAATTTCGCATAGTCAAGTTCGCGACTATAAGCCGAAAATCCTGCCAAAATAATCTTTGGCTTTTCTCGAAGGGCTACTTCTCGTAGTTCATCATAATCTATCTCCCCAGTATCCACGTCCTTCATTTTGTAGCGGACAAAGTTGAAGACCTTGTTGATGGCGGTAGTTGGATGTCCATGAGTGAGATGTCCTCCGTGAGAAAGGTCCATCCCGAGCACTGTATCCCCAGGCTCCATCAAAGCAAAATACATCGCCACATTTGCTGCCGCCCCGCCAAGTGGTTGCACGTTCGCAAAGCCAGCTTTAAATAGTTTCTTTGCGCGCTCAATCGTAATCGATTCCATGATGTCAGTAAACTGCTGCCCACCGTAGTAGCGTTTTCCAGGATAGCCTTCAGAATATTTGTTGGTAAAGACCGAACCACTAGCTTCACGCACCGCCCTAGAAACATAGTTTTCACTTGGGATCAGTTCAATCCCCTGTCGCTCTCGCTCCTCTTCACCAACCAAGGTGTCATACATTTCAGGATCTTGGTCTTTGATAAATTGATACTCGTTCATAGAAATAGACTTAAGATAATAAAGAAATTATTTATACAAAACGAGTGTAGCTAGATCATAGGGCTATATTTAATAGAGACATTTTAGCATATTTAAGACCCAGTACTGCCAAATCCCCCTTCACCTCTTGTGGTTTCATCAAGCTCAGCTACTTCAATTATCTGTGGGTGTTCGACTTTTTGAATTAACACCTGGGCTACTTTATCACCAGCAGCAAAAGTTTGTATTTCATTTGAAATGTTTAGAACTAAAATTTTTACTTCACCTCGATAACCTTCGTCTAATACACCGGCTAATGTAGTTACTCCTTTTTTGGTTGGAACACTACTTTTATCCCAAATCAAAGCTACACATCCAGATGGCAAGGCCATAGCGATACCAGTATCAATCAAACATCTTTCTCCTGGCTTTATTTCTACATCATTTAAAGCGAAGAAATCCATACCAGCATCGGTATCATGTGCAAACTGTGGCAACTTAGCCCCGGGGTTTAATTTTTTGATTTGTAGTTCCATATCTAAATATTAGTGATTAAACGCGTCGCGACTACCATCTCTTCAGGTGTCAAAGTGGCGTCAACTGTATGAAAAACAAAACAATTTTGAATATGTGATTTGGCCATTTGTCGACCTTCGTGCGCCTTAATATGAAAATCCATATTTTTTTCATCAAAGCTCGTATTCGCATCTGATCTAGCCAGAGCACGCCTCACTCCGACTTCAGGGTCAATATCTAACAGCACGTACATCAATTCGTAAGAACGTAATAACTCACAGACTTGATGATGTAACAGCACAAAATTTTCATGCAGCTCTGGCGCTAAAGCATAAATTTGGTAAGCGTAAGAAGTTAATTCAAAACGATCACACAACACCACCTCACCCCGCTCCAAGGCCGGAATAATCACCTTCTCAATGTGATCAAAGCGAGCTGAATAAAACCCTAACAACTGAGCTAGCGGCGTTGGATAATCAGCTGAATTTTCACGCTTTTTAATAAGAGCGGCACGTATTTCTTCAGCATACACCGTACCGCCAGGCTCCCGTGTAGTAACGACTTTGACCCCTTCCTTTTCGAGCTCAGCCTTCAGGTTAGCCACTAAAGTTGTCTTACCTGAGCCTTCTCCTCCTTCCAGAATAATTAATTTTCCTTTCATTATTACAATCATACCATCACCATTCATATTGACATCTCTATACAAAGACACTGTCTTATTGTAAGAACAACAAATGTTTAGTCTTTACTTGTGCACTGCGCTAAAATAACTCTATATACAAAATCTTATTCATTAAGCTACTACGATGAAACAATATTTAGACGTCCTTAAGGATATTTATGAAAATGGTACTGATGTTGAAGGCCGAAACGGGAAAACTCGCAAGCTTTTCACCAAGCAAATGCGTTTTAATCTTGAAGATGGCTTCCCGGCTGTCACAACTAAAAAATTAGCTTTTAAGGCGGTAAAAAGTGAGCTGTTGTGGTTTATTGAAGGTAGCGGAGACGACAATCGACTAAAGGAACTAAATGGTACTGATAAAACAATCTGGACTGCTAATGCTGAATCTGATTATTGGAAACCAAAAGCTAAATTTCCCGGTGACTTAGGACGGGTGTATGGCGTTCAATGGCGCCACTGGAAAAGACCGGACGGTACCACAGTAGATCAACTTGGCGATATTATTGAACGTATTAAAAAAGATCCCAATGATAGACGACTCATAGTGTCAGCCTGGAATCCAGGGGAACTAGATAATATGGCCTTACCTCCATGTCATATGATTTTTCAATTTTTCGTCGCCAATGGAAAAATTTCCTTACATATGTTCCAACGTAGTTGCGATATGTTTTTAGGGGTACCCTTTAACATTGCCTCATACTCGCTACTACTAGCAATGGTCGCTCAAGTTACTGACCTGACTCCATATGAATGTGTACTTACTCTAGGAGATGCTCATATCTATCACGATCACTTTGAGGCGGTCCAAAAGCAACTAGAGAGAGTGCCGCACAAATTGCCAACTCTGTGGCTGAATCCTGAAATTAAAGATATCAATAACTTTAAAATGGAAGACATTAAGCTAGAAAATTACACCCATGACGAGACGATTAAAGCACCGATGGCGGTTTAATTTTTAATCCTAGTTATAAAAAACTAATCAGTTTTAGCTTTCTTTTTTGAGCTGACTGCTACTTTCTCTTTCTTAGGTACATAGCCCACAATGTTGTTTTTATGGTAACGACCACCAATTTTTTGGTAATCTTTTTTAGGTTTTGAGGATAAAGTTGAAAATGAAAGTTGGGCAATCTGCATCCCAGGGCGAAGTACAATAGGAACATTATTTAGATTACAAAGCTCAAGCGCAATATTTAAAAAGTGTCCCGGGTTTACAATACTGGCGGAGTTATGCACCAAGAGTCCAATGCGGGCCAAGCTCGATTTACCATTTACTTCAATTAAATAGTGGTCACTACCAAATTTTTCTTTCGAATAACCTAAAATTGAGACTCCGGGATGTAAGACAAACTCTTCCCCATCGGCCACCTTAATAGTTTTAGTCTTAGGGAAGATTCCCTTAACTGGATCGATAGCAATGGTGGAGTGCGCTTCATTTACGATAAAGATATTACCTAATTGAATATCGTAAGTTGCTGGCTGTAAAAACTTTGGGTTAAATGGTTTGAGAAAAATTTCTCCCGAAACTACGGCGGCGTGAATATCTTTATCTGACAAAAACATATCCAAAAATTATACCTGATTAAGGCTTATATGACCAAAGGACAGAGTATCTAGTTTATGTCATAATCGATAACCTATTTCCTATCTCAAGAGAAAATATGTCATAATGTAGCTATGATGCATTTTCCCTCAGTTCCAGTAGTTATTGTTGCCGCATTAAATAGGCGCAATCGGGCTATTGGCTATCAAAATAAATTACTCTGGCATATCCCAGAAGACCTAAAACGTTTTAAACAGCTGACTCTAGGTCACCCAGTAATTATGGGCCGCAAAACATTTGAATCGATAGTGGCCCTACTGGGGAAACCCCTACCAGGACGGACTAATATTGTCGTCACTCGTAAACCAGAGATTCCCTATGAAGGAGCAGTGACCGCTGGCTCACTTGAAGCCGCTTTTGCTATCGCCGAAAGTGAGAACCCGACAGAAATTCATATCGGAGGCGGTGCCGAGCTATACGCAGCCGCCCTACCTTATGTTGATCGCCTACACCTCACTTTGGTTGACGGTGAAGCTGAAGGAGACACCTTTTTCCCAGAATTTGAAAATGACTTTCTGATCGTTAAGGAATTCGAACCTATGACAAGTGGTGAAATAAAATATCAATGGGTAGACTACCAAAGAAATTAGTCCAGGCTTTCTAAATATTGTTCATAAAGTACGCGAAAAGTATCTTCAGCAAAAGGCACTAACAACTGATCCCTAGTATCAGCATCTTTATATAGTAAGGGGGGAATATCTCGAGCAATAACTACTGGCGTACATTCATCCACTTCACCCATCAAGACAGTAGCCGCCGAGGCTAGGCCATCGACCAAGTTGGAGCGTTCATGCTGAATACTCCGACCAAAGAGGTCACTTCGACCACGACAATCTTCAATTGGTTCGATACCCCACCAACTAAGGGCCACACCAGTGGCTCCAAAGCGGAAAGGTGAAGAACGACTATCGACCACCACCACCCCAAGTTCTTGAAGTTGGAATTTTTCTTTCAGCCAATTATAAAGCTGTTGTGCTGAAGCAAAAATATCTTTAGGTAATAAAATATAGTGTCCATCACCATTACTTTCATCAATTCCGGCCGCTCCAATAAAAGCATG
>DAOLBU010000023.1:0-14775 GCA_035324355.1 Minisyncoccota bacterium | reverse complement strand
TAAACCAAATATGGTACAGTGATTTCAGTATCATTTACGGGTTGGAAAATACTGCCTGGCGACGCCAAGCTTTGGACTTTTTATTTTTCCCCGCTTGTATAAAAAAGAACACCCCCGGCTGATACAGCCCAGGGGTGGCAGAAAGCGCTTTGGCACTCAGGGCGCTAGGCAAGACAGAACCAGCATCATGAGTAGCAGTGAAACCAGCAAGACACCCATTGCTGCGACAATTTTACCGACACGAGCCCATGCAGGATCTGACGAACCGCCAGGCAACTCCACGGGTCCTGCCTCAGTTACGAGGACTTTCTTTTCCCAGGAACAGGTCTCGAGTGCCGTGAACAATGACATATTCACCCGCTCGCACTTAGCTCCGAATGTGTACTCTTCACAAATGAAAAGCCCCAAGCCCTCCTTCTTTGGCTGCGGCTTTGGCACCACATAGAACAGCATACCGTTGACAGTGAGGGTATCACTATCGGCCGCTGCATTTGCCGACTCGCACGGCTGGCACGGTGCCGCCTGCTCAACTTCTGCGCTATAAGCGCTGGTTGCCGAGGACAACAAAAAACTACTGACAACGAACAGCCACAAGAACAAGATTTTCATTACCGTACTCCGTTTTTGTCAGGAACATTCCTGATAAGGACTATACCACAATTATTCGATGAATACAATAGGAGTATGGCGTAGCCATACTCCTATTGTATTCATCTTTTTTCTTTTATTTATTCTCTTCTTCCTCTTAATACATCCCTCCGCCCATGCCTCCCATACCACCCATATCTGGCATAGCTGGCTTATCTTTTTCTGGCTCATCAGCAATTGCGCACTCACTAGTGAGTAAGATACCAGCAGCAGAAACTGCATGTTGCACGGCGGCGCGTTCGACTTTCACTGGGTCAATAATCCCAGCCTTAATCATATCCTCCACCATCTCACCTTTAGCGGCATCATAGCCGGCGTTTCCACCGGCCGATTTTACTTTATCAACCACCACTGCGCCATCAATCTTGCCGGTATTATCTGCAATTTGTCTAAGTGGCATCTCAAGTGCCTTAAGCACAATGTTGTACCCTACCATTTCTTCAATACCTAGACCTACTTTCCCTTTCATATCTTTCTCGACAATCGCTGCGGCCCGCGCGAGAGAAGTTCCACCTCCCGGCACAATCCCTTCTTCAATCGCTGCCTTAGTGGCATTCACAGCATCTTCAATCTTCAACTTCAGGTATTTCATTTCGGTTTCAGTCGCTGCTCCTACTCGAATGACCGCAACACCACCAGAAAGCTTAGCGATTCTTTCTTCTATCTTTTCTTTATCAAATTTGGACGTAGTACTCTCAAGCTGACTCTTAAGAGCTTTCACTCTATCTGTAATAGCACTTTTTTCACCAGCACCGCCTACCACTACGGTATTATCTTTAGTCGCAATCACCCGATCGGCTTTTCCAAGTTGCGCAATCTCAGTATTCTCGAGCTTAAGACCCACATCTTCGGAAATGACTTGCCCACCGGTCGTCACCGCCAAGTCAGCCAACAATTCTTTCTTCCGATCACCATAACCTGGAGCTTTTACTGCGAGCACTGAAAATCCACCCTTGAGTTTATTTACTACAAAGGTAGCCAAGGCTTCACCTTCAACATCGTCAGCAATAATAACTAATTCCTTCTTACCGGTCTGAGCAATTTTCTCAAGTAACGGTAAAATTTCTTGGACTGAAGTTATCTTTTTATCTGTAATCAAGATATGAGCATTTTTATACTCAGCCTCCATTCGTTCCGGGTTAGTCACCATATATGGCGACACATAACCTTTATCAAATTCCATTCCTTCAGTTAGCTCAGTTTCAATACCAAATGACTGTGACTCTTCCACCGTTACGACGCCATCTTTACCTACTTTATCGATAGTCTCAGCAATTTTCTCACCCAGTTCCGCACTTTCAGCTGAAATTGTCGCGACTTGCTTAATTTCATCAATCGAACTAATTTTAGTCGCCATGTTTCGGAGAGCTTCAACAACATCCCGTGAAGCATGTTCCATTCCAGTTCGGACAGCCATTGAGTTAAGACCCATGGTAGTTTGTCGCAGACCCTCAGTGACTAACGCTTGGGTCAAAACAGTCGCTGTTGTAGTACCATCTCCAGCTAGCTCGTTAGTCTTATTAGCTACTTCTTTGATAATCTCAGCGCCCATATTCTCAAATTTATCCTTGAGAGTGATTTCACGAGCAATCGAGACACCATCATTCGTGATCATCGGTCCTCCATAACCCTTATCTAAGACCACGTTACGTCCCCGAGGACCCAAAGTTACCTTAACAGCATTAGCTACTGTATCGACTCCTTTCTGTAATTTCTTTTTTACTTCCTCTCCAAAAATTACCTGTTTAGCCATAATTAATTGTTACTTAAGTTGTTAGTAAACACTCCGAGAATACTGCTCTCACCGACAATAAAGTAATCTTTTTTCTCAATTTTTATCTCGTCATAACCATACTTTGAAAAAATAACTCGATCACCTACTTTTACATCAAGTGGAATTCTTTTTTCACCATCCTCGTCCCACTTACCTGGTCCGACTGCTACGACAATTCCCTGTTCTGGTTTCTCTTTCTTAGCGGTATCCGGAATAATTATGCCTGAAGGTGAAACAGCCCCAGACTCATCTTCAGCCAATGGACGAACAATCACTCTGTCACCCAAAGGTTTAATCGGACTCTCATTAGTCTTACTAGTTTCTGACATATTAATTAGTACTTAAAGCAAGAAATTATTAAATTTCTCAATCAAATGATTAAAACTGCGCTTCAAAAATCTTCCATCACCCACGCAGCGTGTGCATTATACTTCACCTAAAGACCAAGTCAAAATTCTTGCGTATCGGTTATTTCTAAAACAAATTATTTTTTGAGCAAGCGATAGCGGCGGCGAGTAAAGTAAACATCGAGGGCGGAAGATATTACTCGCAGGGCTCGAAAGACTCGAAGAATTCGGAGAGCCCGGGCCATTTCAGCACTAATAGGAATAGAAGAAATAAAATCTAGCCAATTCTGGCGCCAATACTCCTGGTAGGTGTATTTTTGATTAAAAAAAAGACCTACCAAAAAATCCAATAAAAAAATATAGGCAATGGCCAAATCAAGTCTCATCGTTACCCTAACTACTTCCGGTTGCGCAAAGGGAGTGTATTCATAAGCCAAAAGTCCAAGACCAGAAAAGGCCAACAACATGAGACTGAGTGCATACCATGGGTTATTTTGAATTCGAGTAACAAAATTAGATTTTGCGGTCATTAAACCTATTATAGACCACCGATACCTACTTGTGTGATTAACTATGAACACCATCGGAAATGCTGCCTGGCACTCAATCGGATATTTAGCTTTTAAATTTTGTCATCTAGTACATCGCTCCACTTCATATCGTATATGATATGAAGAGGTTATTGCTACTCCAATAAGATTTTCAGTGTTTTTGCTGTTCTGTTTTTGCTGTTCTTGCTTGATTTTAGTCTTTCTGCTATTATCTTGGTCACATGGAAATCATACAAACAGTGCAACCAGCGCTGCCTCATGTTCAGATAATTCTCTCAGTCCTACTAGTAGCTTCCATTTTGCTTCAGCAGCGTGGATCTAGTCTCGGTGGAGCCTTTGGTGGTGATAATTTTAGTTCTGCTTTCCATAAGAGGCGCGGAGCTGAGCTTTTTCTCTTCCACTTCTCAATTGGGATAGCAATACTTTTTGTCCTAGCGACTTTCTTGAACATTCTTGTATAGCCTTTTCCGGTGCTTTTTTGCAATAAATTATTATTTTTGCTGAAACTCGCATCTTGTTTTTATGTCCCAAAAGAATTTGCATTTTATGCCCTCACAACCAAAGCGCCATACCTTGCTTGATAAGTTTCTAGCTTTAATCGAATCTAGAAAACCAAGTGATCGTCTTTTTCTGCGTCTGTTATTTTTCTCTCTACTAGCCTTAAGCATACTCTTTGCTTTTAATTTAAATCGAGATAATTCTTTTCCGACTCCAACACGGGGCGGCACCCTAATTGAAGGAATAATTGGTATTCCTCGTTTTGTTAATCCGGCCCTAGCTATCACCAGAGCTGATCAAGATACCGTCTCTTTACTTTATAGCGGCCTAATGCGAATTGATTCAAGTGGAAATTTAGTTCCCGACATTGCTGAAAGCATTACCCTTTCTGAAGATGGAACTGAATACAGTATTATTGTACGCAAAGACCGAATATTTCATGATGGTACCCCTATAACTGCTCGCGATGTCGTTTATACTATGAAGCTTGTTCAAGATTCTAATCTAAAAAGTCCGCTTCGAGGTAATTGGAGTGATGTTACCGTCAATGAAGTTGGTGAGTATGAACTACAAGTAGTATTGAGAGAGGCTTACTCACCTTTTTTAGAAAATTTTACTTTAGGTATTATGCCCCTACATATTTGGAGTACTCTTCCAATAGAACAACTACCTTTTAGTCAGCACAATACAGAACCGGTCGGTTCAGGACCTTTTGCTATCAAACAAATCAAAAGAAATCCCTCCGGACTGATTAGTAGTTATGTTTTGCAGCCAGCATTAAATAGCGAAAGTAATCCAAACTTAGCTGCGATTGAATTAGTGTTTTTTCAAAACGAAGTAGATTTAGAAAAAGCTTTTACAGATAAACTCATTAATAGCACCGTCTATATTCCCAACGAAAGAATTGCCGCCCTAGCCACTAAAGCACAGATTATTAGCCACCCTATGCCACGAGTTTTTGGTATTTTCTTTAATCAAAACCGCTCCCCAGCACTACGTGACAAAGCTGCCAGAGAGGCCCTTAGTGTTGCCATTAACCGGGAAGAACTAATTGCTAATGTCCTTTCAGGTTACGGTGTCCCCACAACAAAACCTATTCTCGACGCCGAAGTTACGCTAGAATCATCTAGTACAGATTCTGTTGTAAATTCTTCTTCCTCTTTAGATGTGGCCCGTAAAATCTTACTCGCTGGAAACTGGGAACAAAATGATCTTGGTTTTTGGGAAAAGAAAATTGGGCAAACTACAGAAACTCTGGCCCTGACAATAAAAACTAGTAATAGTAGTTTATTTGATAGGACAGTTAACCTTGTAGCTGCTGATTGGCGGGAATTAGGAGTTGAAGTCCAAGTTGAGCAATACGAACAAACAGATTTAGTGCAATCAGTCATTCGTACTCGTGATTTTCAAGCTTTATTATTTGGACTGGACATGAATCGTACCCAGGACTTATATCCTTTCTGGCACTCGTCCCAGAAAGATGATCCAGGACTAAACATTTCACAGTACACCAACATCGCTGTCGATAGACTACTCGAGAAGACAAAAAATTCTCAAGATCAAGTAGAACGTAAGCAATTACTACAAGAGATTAGCACAGCAATCAGTGAGGAGGTGCCAGCAATTATGTTGTTCGCCCCAAGCATGGTGTATGTTTTAGACAAAAGTATTATAACCACCCCAATAACCGGCATCGGCAGACCTTCAGATCGCTTTATGAATGTTTCAGACTGGTATGCCAAGACAGAAATATTATGGCCATTTTTTCAAACACAGAACATTGTTAACGATATAAATTAAAATTATGAATCCAAATCCAAATCCAACACCTAACGCAAACCCAAGACCGGTGAGCCGAGGAAACTATAGTCAAAACCGCGGACGCCGACATGGCAGTAGTACAGCTACTGCTCCACGCCCATCAAGCGGTGGACCAAATCGCAGTCGATCAGAATCTGGCGGACGCAGTAATAACCGACGGCGTAACCAACATCAGCGCAGACGTAGCAACACTGCTCCGGTATTAACGCACCGCATGACTTTTACTAACGAAAAGAATCCGGTTTTACCAGAAATTCTTGATGACGATACAGTGCGTATCATCCCCGTGTCAGGCGTAGAAGAAATTGGTCGAAACATGATTATTGTTGAGACCAAAGATGATATCGTCGTGATTGACGCTGGTTTCCAATTTGTTTCTGAAGAAAGCAAAGCGCCGGGTATTAACTATATTCTACCAAACACACAATATCTTGAGGAAAGAAAAGATAAGATCAGAGCTTTAGTTGTGACCCACGGTCACCTCGACCACATTGGTGGTATCCCCTTCATTATTGAACGAATTGGCAATCCGCCGATCTACACTCAATACCTAACCTCATTAATGATTCTTAAACGACAAGAAGAGTTTCCGCATATTGCGCCGGTCACTATGCATGTTGTTAAGGAGGGTGAAAGCTTTACTGTAGGCAAAATGAAAATTAAGACTTTCCCAGTAACTCACTCAATTCCTGATGCTATGGGTCTAGGACTAGAAACTAAACATGGGGATGTAGTAATTACTGGCGACATCAAACTAGTCCATGAAAATGGCAAGGTAGTGGTAGAAGAAAGTGCTACCTGGGAAAGACTCGGCTTAAATAAAAAATTAGCCTTACTCTGTGACTCCACTAATGCTGACCGAGAAGGATTTTCCGCTTCGGAAAACTTAGTGTACGAAACATTAGAAAACATTATCCGTTCAGCTACCGGTCGTCTGATTATTGGGACTTTTGCTTCTCAATTTGACCGCTTAATAAATATTATTCAAACTTGTGAAGCGACTGGTAAGAAAGTACTTCTCGAAGGGCGTAGCATTAAAACCAACATTGAAATCGCAATTCAAGCTAAAATACTTGAAGTAAAACCACACACCTTCATCAACGCTGGTGATATGGGCGACTACCCTAATGATAAGATTGTTATTCTCTCAACTGGGGCTCAAGGTGAGGAGTTTGCGGCTTTGATGCGCATGGCTACTGACAAGCATAAATTTGTTACCCTAACCGAAAGAGACACTGTTGTTCTTTCCTCTTCAGTTATTCCTGGAAATGAAATCGCCGTCCAAAAGTTGAAGGACAATATCTATCGAAAGAATGTTAAGGTGGTTAACTACAAAGGTTCTCACGTTCACTCTTCAGGTCACGGGAACGCCGGCGAACTAGTCTGGGTCCATCAAACCGTCAAGCCTAAATTCTTAGTACCGGTACACGGTCACCACTTCCATCTCAAAAGCCAGATGTATGCCGCTATCGAGAATGGTTTTCCGAAAGAGAATATTGTTGTCCCGGATAACGGAACTATTATTGACATCAAAAATGGTACGGAGCTTACTCGTCATTCAGTTCGTATTCCAACTGAATTAGTGATGGTAGACGGCTTTACTGTCGGAACCAAACAAGAAGTGGTACTGCGAGACCGTCTGACTTTGGCTGAAGATGGGATGTTTGTCATCATTGCTACAGTCAACAGCAAAACGGGTAAACTGCGAAAATCACCAGATATTATCTCTCGTGGGTTTGTGTATCTCCGTGAAAATCAGCAGCTACTATCTGAAGCTCGTGTCTTAATCAAGCGCACAGTCGAGAAAGAAACTGAGCGGATGAACCCCATTGAT
Source organism: Minisyncoccota bacterium (assembly GCA_035324355.1). GTDB lineage: Bacteria > Patescibacteriota > Minisyncoccia > Phycocordibacterales > UBA918 > OLB19. Next base: position 7,302 of record DAOLBU010000023.1, on the reverse strand, counting down.
TTAGATTTAGTTAAAGATCAACTGGCAGATGTCGTTAGTGGTTTCTTGATGCAAAAAACTCAAAAGACTCCGATGGTGATTCCGGTATTAATTGGAGTTTAATTATTACCAACTAAAACCCAAGAGTAATAAAAATCCATAGTACAATAAGTACTATGGATTTTTATCGTCATTGGTTTACCAATTCTACTGCAGGTAAACCGCTTACCTACTTTTTGGTTTACCTCATTTCGATTGTTTTTACTTTCCAATCACTCCTGACTGCCTACAGTAGTTCCACTTATTTAGAGCTCTTCACCTTACCCCAATATGTCGGTTTAATTTACGCTGTCGCCGCTTTTTTTGCGATGCTAGTAACCCTAGTTTTACCACTTATTCTCAGAAAAATTGGCAACATCGCCACCACTATCAGTCTGATGCTGATAATGACTTTGGCCTTAGTTATAGTGGGTTTAGGTTTAAATCCCCCACTTACCATAATCGCTTTTATTATCTTTATGGCCATCTCTCCGCAGATATATTTTAATATTGATATTTTTCTCGAGACGCTCATCGGTAACGCCGAAGGATCAACAGGCACTAAACGGGGGTTTATTTTAGCTCTCATGAGTCTGGCAGCTTTTTTCTCTCCTTTAGTGATGGGTTATATTATTGGCGACAATAATAACCTTGCCGGTGTATATTATGCGGCCGCGGCTATAGGATTGATTTTTATTGCTATTATTTTGACCTACTTTCGACAATTCTATGATCCAGACTATCAAGTAATTAAACTTAAAGGCTTACTATCTAAAGCATTTTCAAGTGTTAATGTCAGCACTGTCTTAATTACCCAGTTTTTACTACAATTTTTTTATACTTGGGCAATCATTTATTTCCCACTCTATCTTGCGACGGTTATTGGTTTTTCGTGGGAAACCATTGGACATATAATAGCGGTCGGTCTTTTTGCCTTTGTAATTTTTGAATACCCTATTGGTATTATCGCCGACCGGCACATTGGTGAAAAAGAGATGATGGCTTTTGGTTTTGTAGTTTTAGCCTTATGTGCAGCTAGTATGACATTTTTAGTAGGAGCTACTGTAATTTGGTGGATGATTTTAATGTTTATCAGTCGGTTTGGCGCCAGCTTGGTTGAGGTTACTACTGAGAGTTACTTTTTTAAACAAGTAAAAGGACAAGACGCAGATTTAATCAGTTTATTTAGACTAATGCGACCACTAGGCAACCTCCTCGGAGCACTGGTAGGAAGCATAGCTTTATTCTTTTTACCAATGAGTTATATCTTTATTATTCTAGCCCTAATCATGGCCAGCGGTGCCTTTATCACACAGCGACTCACAGACACTAAATAATAATGTTTATAAGTGATAAATCACGTCTTTACGCTCTACTACTACAGACCATTTCATTCTTTTAGCGTGGTCATATAAAGTTTGGTTGGGATTAAAACAAATCGGATTCTCTACCTGTTCTAAAAGCGGAATATCACCCTCCGTATCCCCCACTGCAATTGAATCTTTTAAAGTAAAGTCAGGATTTTGTTCTAAAACTCTTCTCACAATATTAGCTTTATTACTTATCCAGTGTTCGTCTGTTATTACGCCAGTAAATCTATCCTGAGGCCCAAGTTCATAAATCCTTCCATAAACTTTAGTAAAACCATAAGTGAGACAAAAATCATCCAGGACAGTCTTAGGGGACTGAGAAATAGCGATAATGTGATAATCATCAGCTTTAAGATCCTGAATTAAGTCTCTAGTATAACGATAAACCCGATGTTTTTGTTCTGCTACTACCGCTTGCCCTACAGTGGCCAAATCCCCATAATGGACTCCTTTAATATGCTTAAGGTAAGTCCGGATTAAGGCATTAATGTAGTCTTCGTAGCTACCTTGTCGATTCCACCAAGCATTATAGTTAGCTTCATATTCCAACTTAGCTGAGGCAGGAAATATATCTCGGTTAATTAATTCTTTTACTAACTCAATTAACAAGCTAGAGCGAAAAACCGTTCCGTCAATATCAAAAAATGCTAGCTTCTGCATATAAAATTATTTTAACACGGACATTAACTAACAGATATCCAAACTGGCCGACATTTTTGCCACTCTTGTTTTTCAATCAATTCTTCGCGGTATTCACCGACTACTTGCCGACCCACTCCAGCAATAATAATAGATTCATCGACTTTTACTGCTTTCGTATACCCTACAAATGCAGTCCCGTCATCATTATGGTATTCAATAATTGCTCCCGTCTTTGGAACTAAACCAATTCTGATACCATTTTGGCCCTTAAGGATATTCTGCCAGGTACCGGCCAAGCGTGGCCTAACGGCTGGCCATTTGATTTGTAATCCTTGCCTTTTAAGCTGATAAGTGACAAATTCTGTTGACTGGAGTGAAAGAAATAATTGAGTGGTAAAAAATTCATCTTCAATATATTTACGGAGTTTCTCCGTTTCTGCACTATCTTCTAAATACACTTTGCCAGAAATTAGTTCAGGAAATACTTCATCGGCTTGAGTTGTCAGATCATCTTTTAAAACCCAACCGGTTGATTCTCCTAAAGTAATCCGAGCAAACCTGCCTTCATAGGCCAAAACTTGAGTCACAGTAGCGTAAGGTAACTTAGTTATGACACCGTCATAGCTCAAGACCGGTCGATTAAAAACGAGTCCAGGACTAGCAGTTACATAGTACTTATCACTATTAAAATTACCTCGAACATTAGGGGAAGTAATTATATCTTGAGGTATTTTTGCTGCCTGTACTGCCGTCGCGTTAGATTCAGGTAACTTTACCAAATTTATTGGTGGTGCGATCAACAAAGTTTTCGTAGCTGACTTTTTATAGATAACCTGCTCGTCTACCCCGAAGACAAAGTTCCAAAGGTCTTTTAGGGCGGCCAAGAAGGTATCCATATTAGTTTAATTTATTCTGAGCGCATCAAACGATACAAACTGGTAGACAACCCGCCTAAAGTGGCAAGAGAAATAATAATCATCAAAATCGCACCGATTATTGGTACGTATAATAGAAGATAATACCCAGCAGTACCAAACAAAATCAGCAATAAACTAATGGTTACTGGCTTATTGGCCAGCTTTAGAGCATAAGCTCCAGCCATTGTTCCAGATATAACTAGCGACATCAGAAGTAGTGCAAAGTAAGCTAGGATTAAGATAATTCCTAATATACTTCCTAAGGTACTGAGGAGAAGAATAACAGCAGCAATTGGTACCAAGAAGAATATTCCAAAACCAATCAAAGTGGTGCGGAGAAAATGATTATTAATCTGGTTTGATACTTTAAAGAGAAAACGACTAAAGAGGAGGTACCAAATCAGAGCAGCAAAGAGGATCACCAAGAACGGAATCACGATATCTTTAGCCATCACACTGCCATTAATCATGTTAGGTTGGTTTTGTACTACCTTACCACCAACCACTGCTCCAGCCGCACGATTGACTTCTTTGACACTCGTATAGCTGAGATTACCATTAATATTAGTTCGTTCTCCGAGGGTTATGGTGTTGGTTTTTACTTGAACATCTCCTAAAATAATACTATCAATTCTAATGGTATTTGATGTACCTAAAACTGACTTGCCAATCTCACCACTAATATCGGCAGTGTCACCAAAAAACATCAAGTCTCCGCTAATCTTTGCTGTAGATAACACCTTAAGGTTACTAGCTACGACCACCAAATCTCCTTGAATCTCTCCAGCAATTACCACCTCTCCAGCTACAATACGAGCATCATCTCCTATAAAACCATGAACATCAACTCGACCTCCAAGTGCCAATAAATCTGCTCCCACCTTTCCATTGACAGTCACCTCACCACCTAAGAGCAATAAATCATCAGTCACCTCACCAGAAATGACCACGGTATTGGCCGCCCAATACAAATCCCCTTCCACCATCTGATCAACTGCGAAAGTGGCACTTTCTCCCATCCTTAATACAGAAGAAGCTTCAGTATTAAAAGGTACTATCAAAAGCAAGAGTGAAAGAATAATGGGATGAATAAGGTTCATGATTGAATTTACAATTATTAATAACTAAACAAATCAATAACTGAAGAATGCTCTTAGACATTCTAAGTATTTTTACATTATAACACAAAAATAACTATTCTTCATGATTAGAGTAATGCTTGTTTTACACTATAAAATATAGCCACTAATGCTCCGTCACTCTTTTTCTAACATTTGATTGTTGGTCAATTCGGCCTCTAGCTTTAAAAGTTGTTGAACTTGCCAATAACTAAACAACAGAGCTGCCATAGCTCCCAACATTAAGATGGTACTAGTTATAATAAACCATTTCATTCGGAGTAGTACTCAATTGGAGTTTGCAAAATTGTTATTATAGTAATGGCTAATACTAAGAGAAACAAAGATGCGGCAAACAAAGCCATTCGGGGACGTGAAAGTTCTAACTGACCATCATGCCAGTTGCGTACATAGAGAAAAGAAAAGACAAAACGCCAAAAAGTCATATTAACCTAATTTCTTGTACAGTTTACCAGTTAAAAATAAAATAGTAATCCCCAAAAGCAGAATTAGTTCTGGCGAATTATTTAAAAATTGATAACGAATAATTAATCTCTCCAAACCAAGGAAAGTAGCCGTAGCGCCAAACGAAACTAAGAAAGCAAACAAAACCGGAAAACGTTTCAGGATTGATTGACGTACTGGAACGACATAGTTATTTAAACTAGACTCAGCTGTCATGGTTGCTGTTTTTTAATTTTTTTAGCATTTGTTCTGCTTCCGCTAATACATCAGCCGTAGACTTTTTAGTTGGCGGTGTGAAATATTTTTTCATAACTTATTAAATTAATCTCGATAGACACTTTTACCCATTTCCCACATTTCTGGATAACCTTGTTTATCTAACCAAAACCACCACTCAGCACCCCACAGATATTGTGTTTCATACCTCGTCTTTTTGGCATAAGCTAAAATATCAGCAAACTTTTCAGTGTCCATTCGAGTAAACTGTGTCTCTATTGGGACCGTAATCACCGGAGCAATCAACCAAGGTTCAGCTGAAAGTTCAATTAACATAGTGGGTCTAGATCCATAAATCCACGCTAGAATGTTTTCTTTAACTCGATAGACAAAGGGAGGCAGTAAGGTTCTAAATTGTCCTAACTCAGGGTTCCAAAAATGGACATAAACACTCGTACCAAAGGCATCTCCCCTTTTATAAGCATTGTACCAAAGTCCTAAGTTGCCACTATCAGTGACGAGTACTGGCGTCTTTGAATCCAAACTTTTTACCAAAGCAATCTCTTGATCAAAGAAATTGAGGTCAAGTTCCCCACAATGTTCAAAGGCAAATACTTCTAAAAATGGTTCATTTTCTACTTGCCAATACACAATTGCCGGACTGTCTTTGTATCGATTGACGACTTGTTCCATATAAGCGAGCTGCGCCGACTTAGCTTCCGTCACACTAAGATTTTTTACCCACTCTGGTATATGACATTCCGGCCATCGCGGCAGACGTCGACCCACGCCGAGGATGACATCCGCACCAACTTCGGCGGCGCGACTAATTTGGTAATCAAGTTCAGCAAAATTATATTCACCCTGATTAGGCTCAACCATCGGCCAATGAGCCGCTAAACGCAGATGCCTAACCCCCAACTCTCCTAAAATAGCCTCATAAGTTTCCTGCCAATCTAACCCCAGTTCGGTCGCATACGTAGTATTAAACGACATTCCATATTGAATGTTTTCTGGCACTTCCTTTTGAGCAAAGAAAAAAATTAATAAAGCTAAAAAAATAACTTTAGTAACAATAAAGATTAAAATTATTTTCCACCAAGGCATAATTAAATAAACAAAATTAGGTAACCAACAGTAATCACTAACACATACAAAATTCTTCTCAATATTTCATGTGGTCTAGTCTCATGTTTGGTTACCGTATCTGGCAAGATAGAGCTAAATAATAACGCAATTAGCAAAATAAAGACAAACTTGAGACCATCCATCGCTTGGACTACGGCCACGTCTCCGAGGTCAGTAGCCTTTAAAATCAGGAAGGCCGCAACGCCTGCCATGATTTTGGTTGCTATAACAATAAAACCAGTCTTTTTAGTAGTGGTCTTGGACTGCTCGGTAATCTTGTCAAAATAGGCTGGTACCATTAGAAGCGATAACGCAAAAATAACAAAGCCTATTCTCGACCAAAAGAAACCATCATTAAAGCTTGTTTCTTCAAACAAACCTTTCATTGCAATAAAATGTAATGCGAAGAAAAGGCCGCTATGATAGACACTAAGAACAATGGAGCGTTTAGGCAAGGTCTGAGCGACCAATAATGTTCCTAAAGATAGTACAATCACTCCCCACATGTAATGTGTCTGAAAGGGTGTCTGTAAGAAAAAGTAACTAAGACCAAAAGTAGCTACTGCTGAAGTAGCGCCAATAACCGGCATGACATTAATCGCCTCGGCCTTTTTCAAAGCCTCATACATTGAGACTAAAGCCATAAAGAAGGTATAGGCAGCCAAGCATGACATCCCTAGCACTTGAATGCTAGGTCGTTTAATACCGTCAAAAGTAGGGATTCCTAGCTCAGTCAAACCGGGGATATACCCCAAGAAGTATATAATCACCCACCCTCCAGTCAGTAAACAAGAGTAAAAGGCGTAGACAAAGGGTCGTGGTAAAACCTTTTCGTCTGAGACGATATATTTATCCAAAAATGCCACCACTGCATTTAGCAACTGTCCTAGTGTCGCTAGTAAAACCCAAGACATATAGCTCTATTCTATCACTGCATTTTTCTCACAAATTTCTTTATACACGTAAGCAGAGGGACGAATCTTTCTTTCTAAGGTTTCATAATCCACTTCAATGAGACCGAATCTTTTGTCGTAACCTAAAGCTAATTCATAGTTATCTAACAGGGACCAATACATATGCCCTCGTACATCCACACCGGACTGAATCGCATTCCATACTCCCTGGACTTGTCTTTTAATGTAATCAACCCTCAATGAATCAGTATCATCGGCTACACCAGCCTCAGAAATATATATCGGTTTTTTGTATCGTGACAAATATTTTAAGGCTAATTCAATTTTTTCAGGATTTACTTTCCAGCCCATATCTGTAGTTGGGTAAATTTCGGTATCACCGAATTTTGTATAACGATAATAATTAAGTCCAATAGAGTCGAAATGACCAGAAATTCCTTTCATAAATTTACCACTTTGATAATAAGCAGCTATCACCGCAAGTAATCGGTATAACGGATTCCAGTTGGCATCA
>DAOLBU010000022.1:16119-18302 GCA_035324355.1 Minisyncoccota bacterium | reverse complement strand
ACTTATGACTACAACAACAAACATAAATACCAATCAATCAAATTTTGTTTTTGTTAATATTTTTTCATTACGCACTAGGTTATTTTTTATACTATCAGCACTATTCTTTTCTAGTGCCTTTTTAATTACCTCTACCCAAGCAGCTTGGAACGCTACAGTCTCTATTCCTGGCAATACAGTTACTACTGGTGTCTGGGAAAGCGTCATCTTGGCACCGGCAGAGGGGGAGTCGGTCAGTGGGTCACTTGACTTAATTGCGTTGTATGTTGATGAAAATGGTGATGGAAACGACGGTGTGCAGTGGGCGGTGCGTGCGGGGACTTGTGCCGCTGGTACAGGAACTCGCTTTGGCAATGTCGACGGTTTCAACACCCCTTTCACTTGGAATGGTCAAGAATTTGCAGCGACAATTGACACTACTTCTGTCACTGATGGAGCATACTGCTTTGTCTTCAATCCGATTGAAGATGCTGGTGATGCTAATGTACGTCTAACTCGAAACTTTACTATTAGTAATACTATAGTACCTCCAGCCCCACCAGCTCCAGTTTTGACTAACATTGTCCTAAATGAAATTTACCCACGACCACTGGCTACTTCTACGCAACCGCTCGAAAGAGAATGGGTGGAACTATACAATGAAACAGCTTATCCGGTAGATGTTTTGGGCTGGAAAGTTTCTGAAATATCAGGCACTTCAACTGAAAATGTGTATACCATTGTTGCTTCGGGAGCAACTGCAAGTCAGATGCAGCCTTTTGGCACTACTGACACTGTGATTGCTCCGGGCGGCTTACTCATTCTTCAATTTGGAGGTGCTTCTAGTCGTCTGAATGATGTTGGCGATACGGTCAGACTTTACACTAGCTTAGACACTCTGCTTGACTCACATACCTATCCTTCTACCGCAGCTGGTAAATCTCACCAAAGAATTCCAGACGGTGGTATTTGGGTAGACCCTGAACCAACTCCTGGTCAAGTGAATCGTGTCTCAAGACAAGACTTGATTGATTCTGGCTTGAGTCTAGAACAAATTGAAGAAGTAGTGGCTCTTCTGGCAGCACGTGGTGAATACCTGATTGGAGAAGAAGTCCTCTTCGGCTTTGCACCTACTGCAGCGGAAACTTTAGCTGCCTTGCTTGAGGACTCTGCTTCTTCAACTGAGGAAACTGCCGAAGAGGATAATGCCTCGACTACTCCTGAAGAAATTACTGATGATACAAGTAACAGCGGTGGTGGAGGTGGCGGCGGAGCGGCTGAAACTGAAGCAATAGAAGAAGACACTCCTGGTGCTGATGCTTCTCTTATAGAAACTCAAACAGATAATTATACTGAAGTAAGTGATGAAAAAATCTTGTCTGATACTGAAGAAACTACTACTGCAGAAATTGTGGCGGAAGAAGGTGTGTCTGATGAAGATATAATTGAAGAGGGTGATGATGTGAATGTGGAGGTAGAAGAGGAAGAAAATTCAGTAGTTGAAGAATCATCTAGTGAGCCACTCGAATAAAATATTATTTATGACTACTTACTTCACACAAAAAAATAATATAACTTGGGCTAGTAAAATTGTGGCTCTAGCTCTGATGTTCACCTTATTCACACCACTTTTAGCCCAAGCGTTTGTGACTACTACTGACTTTCCCCTTACTGCAGCTAACCTTATCCCTAATTCCTCTGCTACTGGAACTATTTCTCTAGAAAATCAAACTAATAACCCCCTTAATGCCCAGATAGAAGTAACCTCATCTTTGGTAGGTGACCTATCTGACAATATGACTATCTCTATTACAGGAGGTAACGCCTACACCGCCTCACTGACTGATTTTTATACCGCTGGACAAATATCGCTTGGCTCCGTAGCAGGTAATAACACCATTAATCTCACTCTGACAATTACCCTTAATGCTGACGCACCATCAAGTTTGATGGGGCAATCAACCAACTTTGATTTTTGTATCGGTTTTGCCGGTTCTGAAGTTTCTTGTGGTACGGCATTTTCAACTGTAACTAATAATGGCGGTAGCAGTAGTTCAGGTACTCGAGTACGGGACCGGGTGCTAGCTGCTACCCCTCCTGGAGAAGTATTGGGCGCAACCGATACAATTGACGTACCTGAGAAGTGTAGTGAATATCTCCAGGGATATATTCGACCAAACGCTATTAATAACGAAGCTGAGGTG
>DAOLBU010000022.1:0-16109 GCA_035324355.1 Minisyncoccota bacterium | reverse complement strand
AAAATTACAGCAATTTTTACGTGACTTAGGCGGTTTTCCAAATATTGCAGTTACCGGCACTTATGATAAAGCAACTATTGCAGCGGTGCGCTCATTTCAATCAACTTACAAAAGTAGTATCTTGGCTCCATGGGGTATAAGCCAACCAACGGGATGTGTGTACTACACTACACGCAAAGCAATCAATGAGATCTACTGCAGCTTCACCAGCCTTTTCCCATTAAGTGAGGCACAACTAGTCGAGATTGCTCGAGTACGTTTAGCTGGTAACGCCTGGACTCCAGAAAGTGCCGGAGTAGCAGTCTCTGCTTCTTTGGGTGGATCTGTAACTACAGATAGTGTAGAAGGCGAAGTGGCTGGGGTTAGTACTATTAACGAAGCTCCAATGGAGACAGTTCCAGAGGTAAAAAGTGAAACGACAATTTCACCTGAAGCTTCCAAAAAGCCATCATTTTTCTCTCGCATTTGGAATTGGTTAACCAGCTGGTTTTAAAAGAACTGGTGTTGAAATGGAACAACATACAGACCTGGGGGCAAACTGCCACCAGGTCTGTTTTGCTGTATAATAGGAAGTGATATGAGGGAAAAAATACCTAATAACTGGTGGCCGCAGGCAGATAATAATTATCTGCCCACACTACTTCAACGTGGGGCTATGCTTGGGATGACTTTCTTGGTGTTGCTGTCTTTTCTGGTCACTAATTTTCAAGCTTTACTATGGCAGACTTCAGAGTGGTTGGTGGGGGCGATTTTGCCGGCAGTAGTGGTGACTTTAACTAATAACGAACGCCAGGCTTTGGCAGCGCCGCCACTTTACCGTAATCCCTTACTTGACCAAGCGGCTTCACTCAAGGCGGAGCATATGGCTGCTTTGGGGTACTTCGCTCACAATAGTCCAGATGGCGTTACGCCTTGGCATTGGTTTAAAGAAGTGGGTTATGTCTATGCTCATGCTGGGGAAAATCTAGCGGTGTATTTTAGTGATTCAGATGAAGTGGTTAAAGCTTGGATGAACTCACCGACTCATCGAGCTAATATTGTTAATTCTACGTATCAAGAAATTGGCATAGGAACAGCTAAGGGTCGTTATCAAGGGTATGATACGGTTTTTGTGGTGCAGCTTTTCGGTACTCCAGCAATCGCTCCCTTGCCACCACGTGTAGCAGCGGTAACTGAAGTGGTGTCTACGGGTGAACAGGTGCCAAATCTCGAGAGTTCAAGAGAAACGGCAATCGCTACCGCTTCAGGTACAGAGGCAGTGCTTTTAACTCAAGGGTCTAGTCCAAATCGAGTGCTTGGAGCTGAAACTGAGCCGGATTCTCCGACCGTGACAGAGGTTTATTTTGAACTTGCTACTGATCCAGCCTCTAGTTATTTAGCTTTGGCTGAGGAGGAAACTGTGATGCCACCATCAGTGGAAGAGCCAGAAGTAGTGCCAGCAACCACTTTACCAACAGAATCTCTATTTCTTAGTCCGGTAGCCACCTCATCAGGTCTCCTGCCCGTCATTTCCCGAATTGAAAATACTCAAGAAAGCGTCTCTTTGGGAGCGAGGTTAGCGACACAGCCAAATAAGTTGCTTAGATATATGTATTTGTTTGTCGGCTCGCTAACTGTTCTGGCTCTATGGGCTTCTGTTTTATTAGCTTGGAGACAGCGACAGTTAGTTGATGTGAGTTACGGCCTAGCTTTACTACTTTTGATGTGTGGGTTGTTTTATGTTCATCAGTTTTTAACTAATGGTGCTGTTATTGTTTAGTCTTATATGAAAGAAACCACAGTCTTAAATATTAGAGCAGCTAGCTCAGAAAATGCTGAGGTGATTAACATTCCGCTATATTCATCAAGGCCCGCGGCGGGTTTTCCGGCTCCCGGAGATGACTTGGTGGAAAAGAGTTTAGACTTAAACGATTTACTTATTGATAATCCTACCGCTACCTTTTTTGTTAAAGTGGAAGGTGATTCGATGGAAGGAGCCAAGATTTTTTCAGGTGATGTGCTGGTGGTGGACCGATCAGTAACTCCTAGTTCGGGTCATATCGTCGTTGCGGCCGTATATGGAGAAATGGTAGTAAAGCGTCTAATAATCACTGGTAAGGACTCTCGTCTTGTGTCAGAAAATGCTGGCTATGAACCTATTGTACTCACTAGCAACGATGAATGTTTTATTTGGGGGGTGGTCATCGGTTCAGCGCGAGTGTTTTAGTACCACGCCGCTACATTCCAGAAAATTACCCCTCATGCTTGCATAGTGGTAGTTCATTTATTAAATACCAAACCTTTCGGTTAACCGAAAGGTTTACTACCCCACATCAAAGAGAAACATCCGTTCGTGTGATGTCTAGTCGGCTTGGCGCGAGGTGGGCTAGACGAAAGTTTTTACTCCAAACTTTATAGTGAACGCAAATTTCCCACCAATGAGTAAGTACCAAACCTTTCGGTTAACCGAAAGGTTTGGTATAATTATATTATGACAAATATCTCTAAGAAACCATTGTTGCAAGATCAACAATCTAAATTATTTGACGAATTAACTACTTTACTAGGAAAATTATCATCAACAAATATTCAATCGTTTCTTGAAAACCTACTCGGACCCGAAGAACAAATTATGATTACAAAACGCTTTTCCGCTATTGTCCTACTTGAAAAAGGCTATTCAATCTATCAAGTAGCAAAATCATTGCACTTAAGTACTTCAACTTTAAATAATCTTAATCAAAAGCGTTTGTCTGGCCAGTATAAGAATATAGTTCGTTGGTTGAAGAAGGATACAAATAATGTAAAGAATTTCCTAGAAATGCTCGAAACTATCATGACAGTGGGAGGAATAATGCCTTTATATGGACAACAGACCAAAGCACTGAGAAAAATGCTGTAGAAAACCTTTCGGTTAACCGAAAGGTTTTCTGGTTGATAAATAAGAGATTATTAGATGATGTAAGAAAGAGGAGACTTGGGCGTCATAAAAAAGACTAGTAGCTAACAAAAAATACCTTGCAAAAAATAAAAAATAATACTTTCTTGAAGAAAATTACTCATATGATGGTATCCAGCCTAATGTTGGGGCTTTTGGTGCCAAATTTCACTTATGCAGCAGAGCCTAAGGTTTCCGGATGGATCCCTTGGTGGCAAGATGTTGCTGGATTGAAAAGTGCCACTAAAAACATAGATAAACTAGATACAGTTTATCCATTTGTATATGAAGTGAATAGTGAGGGAAAAATTGTCGCTAAAACTAATATAACAAGTCGAGACTGGACCAAGTTCATTAAATTGGCAAGAAAAGAAAAAGTAAAAGTGATTCCTACTATTGCTTGGTTTAATGGCCAACAAATAGACGCCATCTTGAGTGACTCAAAGAAAAGAGACAGCCATATTGATGAAATTGTTGGGTTGGTTAAAAAAGGGAAGTACGATGGGATAAATATAGACTATGAACAAAAATTAGCGGAAACCAAAGACCATTTTTCAGTATTCCTAGAAAAATTAAATGACAAATTAGGTAATAAGTTATTAACCTGTGCGATTGAGGCCCGAACACCGGTTGATTCGCGCTTTAAAACCGTCCCAGCATTAGTTGAGTATGCTAATGATTATAAAGAAATAGCCAAACACTGTGATCGGATTGAAATGATGACCTATGATCAGCAGCGCGCGGATTTGAAACTAAATACCAAAAGAGCTGGCGTACCTTATATGCCAGTAGCGGATAACGAATGGGTGGAAAAAGTAGTAGAACTAGCCTTAAAAGATTTTGATTCTAGTAAGGTGTATCTGGGCGTACCGACCTACGGACGAGCTTGGGATGTAATGGTGTCACCAGATTGGTATCGGGATTATAAACTAGCAGGGACATTAAATGTGCCACGCTTTAAGGAATTACAAAACGAATATAAGTCTCCAGCGGGACGTTCTCCTGGCGGAGAAGCGGTGTTTAGTTATTTCCCGACTACCTCACCATTTGCTCTTTTAACAACATTGCCGCCTCCTAAAGGCACACCAAAGGGATATGAGAACGCTGCCCGAGCTTTGCTCTTTGCTAACATGACTGGTAGAGAAGTGACTGTACGTTTTGCTACCTACTCTGACGCTAAATCCGTGGAGGAGAAAATAGCATTGGCGAAAAAGTATGACTTAGCTGGCATTGCTCTCTTTAAGATTGATGGGGAGGAGGATCCGGATATTTGGAAGTTGTTTTAAGGTAAGAGTAGATAGTTTGATAAAAGAAGTACCCTCCGCAGACTTGCGGAGGGTACTTCTTTTATTTTTTGGGTTTTGGTATTTTTTGTTTAAGAAATATGAGTAGTAAAATACTCAGCTAATTTTTTATATACTGGGTATTTAAAGTTGTTACTATCGCGCAACACTTCTTGGAAACTAGACCACTTAACTTCGCTAAATTCTTTATCAGTGGCATTTTTTAGGTCAATTAAAACTCCAGGCTTTAATTTGAGAAAGTACCATTTATGAATCTGCCCCACGCAATTTTGGTCATTGAGTTTGGGACGAATTTGATCATGGTATTCATAAAGTAGCCAATCGGGATAGAGGTCTACTTTTTCAATGTTGGTCTGTTGGATGCCGGTCTCCTCTCTCAGCTCTCGCCATAAAGTCTCTTCAGTAGTTTCGTTTGGATCCCTACCACCTTGTTGTAGTTGCCAAAGAGTTGGATTGCCAGTGCGTAAAAAGAGAGCAATCTCCCCGGCTGCATTATAAATGACACTACCAGCTCCGACGCGAAAGTATTGGTTTTGTGACATAATAGGTTTAAGTTTAACACAATCATGAAATACATCGCTCTCTTAGATTGCAATAATTTCTTTGTCTCCTGTGAGCGGTTGTTTCGTCCTGACTTAATTGGTATCCCAGTTGTGGTCCTGTCTAGTAATGATGGCTGCATTGTGGCGCGGTCAAAGGAGATAAAGGACAAAGGAATACCAATGGGTGTCCCTTATTTTCAGGTAAAGGACATGCTCGAAGAAATACACGCAGTTTGTTTTTCTTCACATTTTGCGTTGTATCGTGACGTCTCCCGCCGTGTCTTTGAAGTGGTTAGCCAAACCTTCCCTCATATGGAGCAGTATTCTATAGATGAGTGTTTTTTTAGTCTTTCTGATTCAGTGACTACAGAAGAACTGACTAACCTAAAAAGACAGGTGGAACAGCAAGTCGGTATCCCCGTATCAATTGGTGTGGCTACCTCTAAGACAAGAGCAAAGTACGCCAACACTCTGGCTAAAAAGACAAACCAAGTGACTGTCTTAAATGATCAGGATTGGTCTGACTTAACTTCAGAAATTCAACTCCATCAGATTTGGGGCGTGGGTCGTGGTCGGACTTTGCAGTTTGCTAAATATAATCTCAAAACTGTAAAAGATTTCCTTCAGTTACACCAAAGACAAGTAGAGTCACTATTTGGGAGTGAAGGCCTGAAGCTGTATGCTGAACTTAACGGTCAGCCAGCGCATCAGCTTGAGGTCGTAAAACCAAAGCAAAAAAGTGTTATGAGTACTCGGTCATTTGGAGAAAAAACTACTAATCTGAACGACTTGAAAGAGGCTATTAAGTACCATGTTTATCAAGCTACTAAGGACCTGCAGCATATGGGTTTATTGGCTAAGTGTATGACCGTTATGATTTCACCGAGTCATTACGGGGACTATTTTTTGCATGGAAAAAGAACAGAGCTTGTTTTACAGGCTCCTAGTGCCAATTTGCTTCAGTTACAAGAAGAGGCTCTTACTGCCCTTAAAACCATCTATCAGCCTGGCATTCCGTATAAAAAGGCTGGTATTTTACTGTCTGGTTTAGTTGAGGCTGGAACGGAAACACCATCACTTTTTGCAACGGCGAAAAGCAGTATAAAGCAGGCAGGACAAGTTCTAACTCAGGATATCTATTCTTTAAATCAACGTTATGGGAAGGAGGTGATTAAGCTCGGAACTGTAACGGTTAACAATGCTTTGTGGCATGAGAAGAAGAATAGTCTTTCGCCAGCCTACACTACCAGGTGGTCGGATCTTAAAGTTGTCCGTTGTTAGATAAAGAAAGGTATTGCAGACATTTGTTCTTAATGGATTTTAAAAAGCATGTCTGCAATGTCTCACTTAGAAGGCTAGAAATATAAGCACATCCATCAGTCTTGTCCTTATTTAAATAAGTTATCAACACGCATTATCAGACAGTTTGTCTGGTACTTCGGTATAATGTGAGTAGACGGTTGAAGGACATAAAAGAAATTGGCTGAGCTTTTTCAAAAAATTTCAGATGTGTCTCTCCACAGAAACTTCAACCGGTTAGTTTGCGAAGCGATAAGCTTCAACAACTTTAGTTATTTAATAAAATTTAATACAACATAAACATGTTCGTAATACCAACAAACGTTGGCCTTACGCACCGGGTAGTCGCGATGCTCGTTGCGTGTGCAGTTGTGCTCTGGTCAATCGGAGTATATACCACAGCACAAGCAGCTAACCTTACTTTTATTAGCAACACTTTGTCTGACTCAGGTCCAAGTGTAACCTCAGCTCATGACATTGAGTTTACTATCCCAACGGGTTCATCACTCGTGAACACAGAAGATATCTCGATAACATTTCCAGCAGGGTTTACGGGAGTAGGTGATATCGATGCTGGTGACATGACAGTCACCGTCAACGCAACCCCTGATACACCAACAAACGTAGGTGTAGTAGGACAAGTTCTTACCTTCAATGGAATCGATGCAACAGCAGGACAAGTTGTACGAATTGTCATTGCTGACGGCGTTGTCACAAACCCAGCTGGAATTCAGTCATATGAATTTCTAGTAGAGTTGGGTAACACAGGCGCAGACACAGGTCGTACTCAAGTAGCAATTGTAGACTACGTTATAGTAAGTGCAATTGTCGAAACCGCCATTAATGGTGAGACTACTACTGGCGCTTCAACTGTAACCACAATTCCTTTTGGAGTTTTGGATGCAGATACAAATTATTCAATCGGTCAAAGATTGAATGTGACTACTAACGCGGCAAATGGTTTCGTAGTTACAGTTCAACAAGATGGAAACCTGCGATCTTCTACTGGTGCAGATATCGACAGCTTTAGTAACGGTACATATGTTAACACACCGACTGCCTGGTCAAACCCAACTAATGGTCTTCTGCTAGAAAATGAATGGGGACACTGGGGTCTAACTTCAAACGACGCAACTCTAAACGGAAATGAGTTTAACGTTGGAGGTGGCGGGGATCGATGGGTCGCGGCAAGTACCACTCCAAGAGCTATCTTTGCACACAACGGACCAGCTGATGGAACAACACAAAACTACGGTGAAGCTAGTGTAGCTTACAAAATTCGTATCACACCACTTCAAGAAGCGGGTGATGATTACACAACTACACTAATGTACATTGCAACTCCAACTTTCTAGTTTAAGTTTGTAATAAACACAAAACAAAAACCACCTCAAAAAGGTGGTTTTTGTTTTGTGTTTATAGTAAAAATTTTCTTAACCTTAAGATGCTAAACTATGAGTATAAAAATAATTATGCATATATTAAATTCCATTTCAAAAAATCTTATTTATAGTCTGGTTGTTCTGTTCGTCTTATTTGTTTCTGCTTTCCTCCCTCTTCTTACAGCGGCGCAGGGGAATGCTGGAGTGGGAATTATCCCGGCGATTATTGATCCGGTTGAGCAATTTCAGCCAGGAGAGAGTCGTCAGTTTTCGGTGAAGATTACTAATATTAGCGGTGGAGATCAAACATACTATCTTTCCACTCGCGACATTATTGGTGTTCGTGATGCTGGAGTGCCCATTTTTGCTGATGACTCATCACCAAAAACCGGTTTTGAATTAAGTGAGTGGATTGCTCTTAGTCGCAGTGAAGTACAAATTCCTGCTGGTGGACAGGTTGATGTTCCGTTTCAATTAACAATTCCTCAAGATGTGAATCCTGGAGCGCACTTTGGAAGTGTGGTAGTGACAGTTGATCCACCAACTCTCCGTACTTCAGGAGCGGGCATTGGTTATGAAGTAGGAAATATTATTTCAATTCGGATTGCTGGTGATGTATTGGAATCAGCACGTATTCGTCAATTTTCTACATCACAGTATGTCTATGGTTCTACTAATGTAGAATTTAGTGCGCGAATCGAGAACGAAGGTAATACCTTAGTAAAGCCAACTGGTCCGCTCGAGATCGTAAACATGTTTGGGAAACGAGTAGCGCTGCTTAACTTTAATGAATCGCAAGCTGGAGTCTTTCCCAAGACTGCTCGAAGTGACGGTCTACGAGATTACCAGGTAACTTGGACTGATGAGTCGCCAGGCTTTGGTAGATATGAAGCAAGATTGAGTGCGGTTTATGGTAGTGACGGAAAAAGACGAACCATTTCTAGTACGGTTACTTTTTGGATTTTACCATCTAATATTATTATGCCAGCAGTGATTGTGCTGTCAGTGTTTCTGATAGTATTATTTGTGTCGATAAAACTATATATTAGACGTTCAGTAAATGTAGCTTCTGCTGGTCTCAGTAGACGGTTGGTGCGTAGTCGTAAGCAAAATCAGTTTCCATTCCTGTTGTTGTTTATATTAACTTTATCCGTCGGGGCTTTGTTTTTCATCATTCTTCTCCTGCTATTTGCTTAATGATATAATATAGGTATGGAAAGTACTATCAAAAACTCCTTATATCATAGCTTACTTCGTATTGCGACTTGTGTTTGTGCTTTTGTACTAGTCTTTGATAGTGGGTTGTGGCTGGAAGCCACTGCGGAGTTGTCTGATTTTACTCAAGCGCACATTGCAAGTGTTGTTGGGGTGTCACTCGGTGTTCCGCCCAACGAGTACAATCAACTTACCACCAGAATTACTGAATTGGAGACGGAACTAGCTGCCAAGGAAAGATTAATAGCGGTAAATATCCGAGATAATGGTGGGGCTGGTCTAGATTATTCTACTTTTATCTTAAGTATTATTCTGTTTATTTTACTGGTCTTGATTGTGCTTAATTACGCTCTGGATTATCGACGACAAAGAAATTATCTATCTCCTTATGAAGAGTATTCAAAGACCACTTAAGCTAGTTTTGGTAATCGTCGGGGCTGTTTTGATATCTACTCTAGGAATTTTAGCTAGCGATGAGTTAAGTGGAGTCAGTACCCGACTTTCAGGGCTGGTAATTGGCTCTGATAATATTTGTCCTTCGGGTAGTACGCTGATTGCTTTGGGTACTCATGCAGTTTGTATGGATAATTACGAAGCTAGTGCCAGTGTTGGTTGTACTTATGCTGATCCTAAAAATGAAATTGAAACTCAATCAAATCTAAATTCCAGAAATTGTCAGGCGCAAAGTCAAGCAGGCAAGTTACCTTGGCGTTTTGTTAGTTATACTGAAGCGCAGCAATTGTGCGCACGTTCTGAAAAAAGATTACTCACAAATGACGAATGGTATCGCGTAACTTTAGGTCTAGAAAATCCTGAGCATTGTTTTTTGTCAGGCGCTGACGTTAGCTTAACTGGCAATAACAACTGTGTGACTGGAAGTGGAGTTCATGACCTAGTTGGTAATCTTTGGGAGTGGACGCAAGATATTGTGTATGAAGGGAAATACAAAGATCGGGCTTTGCCGATTTCTGGTTATGTTAGTTTGGTAGATGCAGAGGGAGTTGTTATTGAAACTAGTAATTCGCCAGAGCCTGCCTTTGGATTTGACTATGCTTGGACGTCTGAGAGTGGAGCTCTCGGGATATTGCGAGGAGGATTTTATGGTAGTGGGCAAGATGGCGGAATTTTTGCCCAAAATATTTCCGTTCCTTTAAATTTCCGAGCAGCTGGTATTGGCTTCCGTTGTGTCCGTGACTTGTACTAAGTAAAGAATTTGATAAATAGCAAACCTTTCGGTTAACCGAAAGGTTTGCGGTAATGATTTTACGAGTGGAATTGACCGATTTTTGGCTATGAGCGTGAGATATAATATTAATATGTTTAAGTGGCTAAAAAATGGGATACGCTTTCTTTTAGTCACTTTAGGTGTAGTTTTGTTAACGAGCTTTACGATTGATGCTACGGATACACTTAGTGGCTCACAAACAGCTTTGAGTATTTTCTCTAGCAAGGTGAGTCAGGATTCTTGTCCAATGGATATGGTTTTAATCAATCATGGTTCGGAACGTTTTTGTTTAGATATATATGAAGCCAGCCCACATTCATCCTGTCTATATCAACAGCCAAACAATATTACAGACACAACAGTAAATATTTCTGATCCAAAGTGTTTGGCTATTTCAGTGCCGGAGGTAAAGCCATGGACTTATGTGGCCAAACCACAAGCAGAACAACTCTGTGCCAAAAGTGGCAAACGTTTACCTACTCCTACTGAGTGGTATTTAGGGAGTCTAGGCACACCTGATAATGTGACTCATTGTAATTTAGCGGGATCATTAGCTTTGACTGGAAGCTTGTCTGCTTGTCGTTCCGGAATAGGAAGCTATGACATGATTGGTAATGTTTGGGAGTTGGTGGACGGACAAGTTTCTGAGGGGTTTTATGATGAGCGCCAGGTGCCGGAAGAAGGATATGTGGCACAGGTGGATGCAGCGGGAATTGCTCTTTTAACTTCAGAAGTACCTAATGATATCTATAACCAGGATTATTTTTGGTCACGTAATGAAGGGCAATTTGTTTTGATGCGTGGCGGATATTATGGAAGCCGGAAAGATGGCGGAATATTTTCGACTCATGCACAAAGTAATCAGGATTTTGCTAGTGCCGCAGTTGGCTTTCGTTGTGCCAAATCATTAATGTAGATTTATCTGGGTTACAATAAAGATATGCGCTTTCTTAAAATTATTCCGGTGCTGATTGTGGCTCTAGTAATTACTACTCTCGGCATTGATGCAGCTGATACCCTTAGTGGTAAGGGAGGTACCATGCTGGGGCAGCTGATGTGGAGTCAAAATAATATTTGCCCTTCGGGAATGGTCGAAGTAGCGGTGGCTCTGACTTTTAGTTGTGTGGATGAGTATGAAGCCAGTCCGGATGATGGTTGTGCTGTGTTGGTACCAAAAAATCCTGTTGATACTGAAGTTAATATAAATAAAAATAATTGCCAGAGCATAAGTAACCAAAACCGGGAACCTTGGCGATATATTAATCGTGAGCAAGCGGCTGTTATGTGTGCTCGTAGTGGTAAAAGATTACCTAGTGCTGCTGAGTGGTATCAGTTTGCTCTAGGAACTAATGCAGAAAATTGTAATACAAGCGAAGGAGAAGTCAGTGCAGGTAACAAGTTTGTGGATTGTGTCTCAGCGGTGCGGGTCAAGAATACGGTGGGTAATGTGTGGGAATGGGTAAGTGACGATGTTATTGGTGGTAAATACAATCAAAGAGATCTTCCGGTAACTGGTTACGTCCTGCAGGTCGATAGCGGTGGAGTGGCAACAGTTACGGCCTTAGAAAAAGATTCAGAAATTTCTGGCGAATATTTTTGGAGTAATCAAACGGGTGCTTTTGCAATCATTAGAGGGGGTTATTATGGTAGCAAAACTGATGCCGGGGTTTTTACTGTTCATGCTCAGACTCTCCCGACGTTTACAGGGAATGCGGTGGGTTTTAGGTGTGTGAGATAATAGATAAGGTAATATTTCTCTATCTCGCTCGTCTTAATACATTATGGCCAATTTAAAAGCTAAAAACTCAATAAAATCCTTACCAAACAGAGAAATTCCTAAAAATCCTTGGGGTTTTTTCATTTACGTCACCTTGCAGCATAAACTTTGGGCCTTTTCTGCCATAATTGCGGTTATTATTGCGGCTTCTCTCAGTGTATCGACCAACTATTTGTTCAAGCTGATTATTGATGCGGTAGAGGCCTCGGATATAAAAAGTGCCATGATGTGGGGGTTGCTTTTTCCGGTGGCATTGCTTGTAGTGCAGGTATTTTTTCGTCTAAGTGGGTACTTCGGTGCTTATTGGACTAATAAAAGTATCAAAACAGCCAACGATACATTAGTCGAATATATACTCAAGCACAGCCATACTTTTTTTATTAATCGTTTTGCTGGTTCTATCAGTAGTAAAGTGGGAAATGTACATAATGCCTTTAGTGAGATTGTGCCTGATTTTCTTTGGGCTCTCTTGAGCTCGCTCGTTACTTTTATCGTGACGTTTGCCTTTATCTTTAATGTAAACAGTTTAGCTGCTAGTGCCTTTTTAGGTCTATTACTCGTACTAATACTAATTAACCAAAGGTTTGCTCCTAGGAAAACGCAGTTAGCGAAAGAGAATGCGGAAGCGGGTACTTTGCTGCAAGGAAGCATAGTAGATGTTTTTTCTAATGCTGCCACTGTCCGTCAGTACGTCCAAAATAAAACTGAGTTTGCTAATATACAAAAATTAACTACAAACAAGTTTAGGGCTGGTCTTAAAAATTGGCTCTATACGGAAAAGCTCTTGCTAATTAATGGTGCCATTTTATCGGCTTTTGCAGTAGGTATTTTTTGGCTGTTGGTTACAAAGTGGGGTCAAGGGGACATTACTACAGGAGATTTTATTTTAGTGGTTTCATTGATTTACAACATCACTGGATCTTTGTTGTTTGTCGGAAGAGCTTTTAATGCTGTGTCTCGTACTGCGGGAGAAATGCGTGAAGGATTAGAGGATATCTTATTACCGCATGATATTGTCGATAGTCCAAAAGCAAAAACCCTGAAAGCCAAAGAAGGTGAAATCGTCTGGGATAAAGTTAATTTTAATTTTGCTGAAAATCAGGTGTTTAAGGATTTTTCTTTAACTATTCCGTCTACTCAGCGAATTGGTTTGGTCGGGTCTTCTGGAGCAGGGAAGACAACGTTTGTTTCACTGATGCTAAGACAACATGAGCTGATGGGAGGAAAGATTTTGATTGATGGTCAAGATATTAGTCTTGCAAAGCAGGATTCATTGCGGACGGCAATTGCGCTTGTACCACAAGAACCCTCACTCTTTCACCGTACAATTCGTGAAAATATAGCGTATGCTAATCCCACAGCCTCACTGCAGACAGTAATTGCCGCTGCTAAAAAAGCGCAAGCTCATGACTTTATTACTAAACTACCGCTTGGGTACGACACGATTGTTGGTGAGAGAGGTGTTAAACTCTCTGGTGGACAAAAACAACGGGTGGCTATCGCTAGAGCAATATTAAAAAATGCTCCAATACTGATTTTGGATGAAGCTACTTCGGCTTTAGATAGTGAGAGCGAGCATGAAATACAAAAGGCTTTACATTTGTTGATGTCTGGTAAAACAGTGATTGCGATTGCCCACCGCTTATCAACCCTACGTGAAATGGATCGTATTATTGTGCTTGAGAATGGAAAAATTATTGAAGACGGCAGCCATGAAGCGTTGCTGGCTGTTGGAGGGCACTATGCTAACTTATGGTCACATCAAGCTGGTGGATTTATTCAAGAATAGGTTGTGTATGGAGTAGGGTTTTTGGTCACTCCGAGGGGTTATAATAAAAGGTAATGAATCTAGTGGCAAAAGCCTGGGCTATTTTTTTTGCAGTCGCTGTAATGGCTTTGTTGTGTGTTCTGGCATTATATCCCGATTTATTGTTGGCGCGGAATATTACTGAGTATAAGAATATTATTTCTGACTCTGCTCCATCAGTTGCTGCCAACCATACGTTTTCTTTTAAGCTTGGTACATCTATAGCACCTAATGCCTATATTGAAATTACTCCGCCTGTGGGTTTTGAAATTGTAGACCTGCCTCACTTTGTGGCGGAACGCAACGTAGAATTATTCGTAAATGGAATAGCGAGACAATCGGGAGCAACTGCAGGCGTGACTACAGATGGGGTGGAAATTTTTTCTGGCTCACCCGGAATGATTCGGTATACCTTAAATTCTACTCAAGGTATTGGAGCTGGGGCAAACTTACAATTAAAAATTGGTAATCATACCTCCAAAAGTCTCGTCTATAGTGTTGAGTATAGTACTTCAACCGGAACCACAACAACCGAAGCTGACGTAAAACCTATTATTAATGATTCCACTACCGGCACCAAGCGATTTCAGTTAGAAATTTATGATGGGGGAATGGTGGCGGATGCTGGCTTTGTGATTGCTGTAGTTGATCAAGTGGGCTTGGGTCCAGCAGACACAACTGAAGAGATACCACCTCTACGTTTTAACGGTTCGCCAAATGCTCCCATTACTGGTGTGACTTTAAGTGTAGAACTTTTTCTTGAGACTAATGAATTGGCTATATGTAAATATAGTTTAGTTGCGGGCACAAGCTATCAAGCTATGCCATTTACTTTTACTGGCACCGGACTAATTTACCATACTGTGGTGGTGGCTGTAACCCCGGCTACTTATAATGAATTTTTTATACGTTGTATTGATGATGAAGGTAACTTCAACATAGACGATTATGTAATTGCTTTTGCAGTAAGTGAAGTGCCAACAGGACAGTCTAATACTGACGGAGATGTAGAGGGTGACGGAACTGGAAGCGGAAATGATGGTAGCGGATCAGGTTCTGGGTCTGGAGGGGAATCTGGAGATTCTAATGGTATAGCACCATCTCAAGGAGGTACTTCAGGCGGCGGTGGCTCTGGCGGTGGCGGTGGTGGTGGTTCTGGTAGCACATCTGGTTCAAGTGGAGGGGGTGGTTTTGAGAGTACTGACGCACCTTAT
This sequence comes from Minisyncoccota bacterium, assembly GCA_035324355.1. Taxonomy (GTDB): domain Bacteria; phylum Patescibacteriota; class Minisyncoccia; order Phycocordibacterales; family UBA918; genus OLB19. Next base: position 1,427 of record DAOLBU010000022.1, on the reverse strand, counting down.
CGAAGTGGTGATGGTCGAGTGATAATTACTGGATATGCTTTTCCTCGTAGTGAAGTCCATGTGTTAGTTGATGGTAAAGTTGTCACTAATGTGCGGGCCGGTAATGACGGACAGTATTCACTCACAGTTGATCAGATTGCTCGTGGTGCCTATACTTTTGGTCTTTTTGCTCTCGACAATGCAAAAGTACGCTCTTCTACATTTAGTACTTCTTTTTCAGTTGTTGGAGCTAGAACCTCGGCCTTATCAAATATCAATTTAGCTCCAACTATTCTGGTCAGTCCAAACCCAGTAAATCCAGGTCAGACTTTAACCTTGTCTGGTTACACTCAGCCTAATGCTTTAGTTACGCTTGAAAACGAAAAGGATAAATCTCCGGCTACTAAACAAACGATTGAAGTGACAGCTAATAGTGATGGTGCTTGGACCACCACAGTAAATACAGCGAATTTTTCCAACGGTACTTATAAAGTACGCGCTCGTAGTGCGCAGGCAGGAGGTGTGACAACTAATTTTTCCAACTACACTCTGTATGGAGTCGGACAAGAAGCCGTGAAAGAAATTAATGCTGATCTTAATCGTGACGGTAAAATAAACTTAATCGACTTTTCTATTTTACTTTTCTGGTGGAATAGTGACGGAGGCACTTCCAATCCTTCCGCTGATATAAATGGTGACAAAAAAGTTAATTTAACGGATTTTTCTATACTACTCTTTAATTGGACCGGGTAGAGCAAATTAACCATTGCAAGTAGCCGAGTCTCTTGGCGGACCGCTACACAGTTGGATTCTCCTTTCGGAGTCGAATCCAACTAAGCGTCTGCCTAAGGAAAACATAGTCGTGCTTCGCACTCCTTGTTTCTCCTTATGGACGGGGTAATTTAAATTTACCTTTGTAAGTCAGAGAATTCGCTTGGCGGAACACATAGTCAGTTTTCTCTCTTGTGGGTCGAAAACATCCTTGTGTCTGCCTAAGCTCACAAGCCACATATAGTATTTTCTCCATTGGAGGTCGAAACTACTATTGTGCTTGTATAAGGAAAACATAATCGGCTAAAGCCTCATTGTTTCTCCTTAAAATATAGTCGCCTTCGGCTCCTTGTTTCTCCTTTGCAGCCCACATAGTCTGTTTTCTCTCTTGTGGGTCGAAAACATCCTTGTGTCTGCATAAGGAAAACATAGTCGCCTTCGGCTCCTTGTTTCTCCTTTGCAGCCCACATAGTCTGTTTTCTCTCTTGTGGGTCGAAAACATCCTTGTGTCTGCATAAGGAAAACATAGTCGCCTTCGGCTCCTTGTTTCTCCTTTGCAGCCCACATAGTCTGTTTTCTCTCTTGTGGGTCGAAAACATCCTTGTGTCTGCATAAGGAAAACATAGTCGCCTTCGGCTCCTTGTTTCTCCTTTGCAGCCCACATAGTCTGTTTTCTC
>DAOLBU010000021.1:0-19927 GCA_035324355.1 Minisyncoccota bacterium | reverse complement strand
TAGTAGGTGAGCTGGCCTGAAAAGCGCTAGCTTCATATAATTGGACTATACCACAACTACACCATTACAACGAATCTTGTCCACACCTTAAAAAACCAGAAGCAAGGCCTCAGAATATCCTGGCCCTAGGACTGTCCTCGGGTTTTTCGGAGTTCCACCTAACAATACGATGATAAATAATACGGCACTTGAAACACTCTCAACGAGCCACGAAATTAAATTATCTAACATACTTAATTAGGTCTACCAGTTAATTAATTTCTTTCCCTGGTTTATTACCCTCTGTTGCTTTAATAATATAAGCCATTCCTATGTAATATTAGTTTATAAATTCCTTAAAGTTCAACCATTCAAATAATTCTGCCTGATGTTCGGCTGCAGTTTGAAAATACTCTGGGAACGGAGCGGGGTTTAAAATCGCTTTTTCTTCCCTGTCTTTACTAAGATAATCTGGCAAACTGGAATATTGAAAAGATGCGGCGTAATCGTAAGCTATGACTGCGTCTTTAATCCCCACCTCTTTCCATGTTGGATCTATCAGTTTGACCGGATTTAAATGTATATATGCGTATAAATATTTTAGATACTCATCAGTGTCTGCATGTTGTGATTTAAATGTTCCTTGAAAGAGAGATCCGGTCCTGCTATTACGTTTATTGAAATACATGGAGTATCCAGTTCCTATCTTTTCCATAAAAGTAGAAATACCATCTTCAACAAGTGGTGTAGCTAAAATATGGAAATGATTTGGCATTAAGCAATAAGCTCCAATTGCCACCAGCTGATCATCTCTATCAAATTCAAAGACTGAAGAAAAGTCTCTACATATATCCCTATAACAAATTGGTACTGAAGAATTACACAGATACATTAGCTCAACAAATCTCTTGTAATCGTAAGAGTCGAGATAAATAGTTCGCTTATCTACCCCTCTGTTATAGAGATGATAAAATTCATTAATTGCGAATGGGGTGGTTCTTGTGCTCACTAACTTTAGATTAGCATTTGATTTATGAGTTAAATCCAGATATGAACAAAGGGTAACCCTCCGCAGGTCAGGTTTGCGGAGGGTTACCCTTTGTTGGGGTTTTGTTGCAATAAATTTCTTTATCCAAAAATATCGTTATGAGAGCCGACATCAATCAATAAGAGTACGAGTTCTTTATCGATAATCTGATATACCAGCAATAAATCTCCTTGAATATGACACTCACGATAGATGGCAAGGGCGCCATGCAGCTGATGATCCCTATATCCTTCATCTAATTTTTCTGCTGAAGCTAATTTCTTTATTGTGAGAGTTATTTTTTGCTGTGTAGATTTTTTTAAACCACCTTTAACTAAGCGAGCAAATGATTTAGAGAATTTTTTACTGTACCAAACTCTATACATATTAACTACTCGTTCTCTTTCAAGATGTCCTCAAACATCTTAGAGACATCTGTGTAACCCTTACCATGCTTGAGTGCCTCAGCTACTTCCTTGTCCCATTCTGCTCGTATTTGACTGGGGGTCCGTGAAGGTTTAAAAGGAATTCCTTGATCTATAACAACTTGATTAAGAAACATCTTTACTGCACTAGACATATCGAGACCAAGCGCCGAAAGCGTCTTAGTTGCCTCTCTCTTAGTCTTTTCCTCTATTCGAATATTTACAGTAGCCATACTTATTATGGTATTACATTGTGCGTACATTGTCAACACACATTTAGCTAAGAAACCAACAAAGGGTAACCCTCCGCAAACCTGCGGAGGGTTACCCTTTGTTGGTTTCTATACCTCTTTGTTGGGTTTTGACTTTATTTCTCTATTTAAAGTTAAGAGACGTGTTTGTGGAGGAGTGAGGTGATGAAAGTTTGGTATGGAAGACCTTCGCGCGCAGCGGCGGCCTTAATCTTAGCTAAGTTTTTTTCGGTTACTCGCAAAGTTATTACTCTGTTTTTTGTTAGGGTATTTTTAGCAATTTGTGACAAACGCTTTTTTTCGGTGTCAGTTAATTGGTGTGCTGTGCTCCAGTCAATGGAATCGTGCATAGCCTGTTCTTCTGGAGTTAGTTTTTGTACTAGATTATTATTTTTCATATTTGTTTTTTAAATATTTTTTAGTTGCTTCATGTGATCGATATATGGTTTTTAGAAAAATTTTTTCATCATCCTCAACGTACGGAACTTCATATATATAATCGTCGATTAAGATTAGAAAAACTCTCTGATGTTGATACGGCGGATGGTTGGCAACACTAGCGATAACCTGACCATTCTCAATACATTCTTTTATGAATTCAAATGACACACCTCTCTTGCTGATAAGCCATTCATTTTTAACATCATCCCAATCAAAATACTTCATGTTCTACAATATGATATACATTGTATATCAATATGTCAATTCATCCATGTTTAAATTACGAACAAAGGGTAACCCTCCGCAGGTTTGCGGAGGGTTACCCTTTGTAATGTCTATTTGGTGGGCTGTTTTATGGCTTTGCGGAGGGTTACCCTTTGTATACCCTTCGTATTGTTTAATTGTTTATTTATGGGCTGGAGAGTTACTTGATATCTAGGGCTGGGGTTTTGTAGTTCTTAAGATCTGGTCCAAAGAGTATTACTTTTTGGTTTTCTCCGCCCTTTCTTAAGGTAAACGGTAACCAATCTACCTGTAAAGCCAGACTGTCACCACTAGCAGTTAACTCTGGAGATAGTTGAACAATTGATAGTAAGGTAAAGAAAGAACCGTCTTTGTCAGCAAAATAATACTGCTCACCGACTATTTCAGCTTCACTAAGAACAATGGCCGTGCTGTTTACTCCATTTACTTTCTCTCCGTCTGTATTTACAAAGGAGTACTGAAGGTATGGTGAAGAGGTAGCAACTTCACGAACGTGTGTAGCTAAAATTGGAGCAAAGGTGTCGTAATTTAAGTAGTTCAAGCGGTAGGTTACCTGAAAGATAAAAGTATTTTCATTTACTTTTGCTGCCGACTGATCAATAACGGCATGAGCAAAAATATTTCCAGGAACAAGAATAAATGCAACCATTAAAAATAGACCTATTTTCTTAATTACTTTTGCATAACAATTTATTTTTTTCATGTCAGTAGTATATCGCTTTTATCACAACCATGTAAACAAGTAGTTAGATAAAGTGGTTACCTATCCGAGCCATCATAGGCTTACTATAATTAATCTACAAAGGCCAGCCCTAGGGGAATTTCCTAGGGCGGGCCATTGTGGCTTATTGCGGAGGGTTACCCTTTGTAGTTTTTTAGCTTAATTACACAGGAAGGTCCTGGGATATCCCAGGTCCTTCCTGTGTAATGGCGGAGTTACCCTCTTGGATTTTTCTGTACTTTAAAGAATTTTTACAAGCAACAAAAAACTCCCCGAAGGGAGTTTTTTGTTGTACTTCACTTAAGAATAAATTCTTAAGTAGAAAGTAGCTACAGACTCAATTAACTTGAGACGTTTCGAGTAACAGTCGGAGACACTTGCTTGTCAGTTGGGATTGTTTGTCCAGCAACTGAAGTAGCTGTAGCGTCGAAGATTGTACCGTTAACACCATTCAAGACAAATCGAATTCTGAAGGTAGCAGTATCACCGGCGTCAACTTGGAAGCCTCCAGAAATTGCTGAAGCATCACCTGATGCAACTGATAATACTGGTCCTGTTGTAGTGGCTGTTCCTGAAGTTGCGTAGATGAAGCTACTTAGAAGAACATCGAAGTCTTCGTCATTAGCCTCAACCTTGAACGTAAAGTCTAGGAAGTTACCCGCTGCAGGTGCAGTCCATGTGTATCCAGTGATATCTGCATCAGCATCACTTAGAGTATGTACCTTACTAGAGCGTGTTCCACTAAGAACATTAGCGTCATTAAGACCCTCAAGTTCCCAATCAGAACCATCTACCATAGCCTGAATAGTTACGCCGTTTTGGTAATCAGCCTTTGTATTCTGACCACGGAATTCAACGATAACTTCTGCTTTGTAGAGATCATCAGCATCAAGACCAAAGCCCTTGAATTCAAAGGTGTATGGTACTGTCTTGTTTGCGTTTATAGCAATTGAGTCGCTAAGGTCTGATGAAGAAGCCTTACCTTTTACTTTCTTGCCATCAACTACCAACCAAACATCAGCTATTACTTTACCAACAGTAGTTGTTGTAGAAGCAGTTGCTGGGTTAGTTACTTTAATGTCAACAACAGCATCATAAAGGTCTAGATCTGAAGAATCTTCTTCAACTTCAATGTTGAAGACAAACACTGTATAAGCGTCAGATTTCTTAGTATCATTTTCAACCTTTAGAGTTGCTTCTTTTGGATCAGAAGTATTTGATCGGATCTTAGCCTTATCATTTACTCCTTCTTCTTCAATAGTGAATTCAACAGGGGAATCAAAGTCAAATGATGTTGAATCTGAAACCGTTTCTACCACTCCACTAGCATCAGCAAAACGAAGTGATTGAACACTTACTTCCCATGTTTCACCAGTATCAGAACCCTTAACAGTGTTCTGGATAGTAGCAGCAAGAGTAATCTCAACTTCTTCTTCTTCTTCAGCTACTAGACCTAGGTTAGTGAACAAAAGTTCGCCATTAGCTTCAGCGCCACGATAGTCTGATCGACTACTAGCTGACTTGGTAGCGATTTTCTTGCCATCTACCCAAAGTGATAGTTCTGAGAATACATTCCATGGTCGCTTTTCTGTGTTTGAATTATCAGCCTTAAGCTTCACCAGAATTTGATCAACTTCTGCATCACCATCACCAAATTCTACTGTAAGTAGAGCGATAGGAGCGTTTCTTTGACCTTCCTCTAGATCAGTATCATCTGCTTGCTCAATAGTAAAGTCATCGAGGAAAGCATTTCCACTAAGTGACGGTGTACTTGGTGTTGTTGGGCCTGTTGGTGTTGTTGGATCAACTGGAGTCACGATTGAAGCTGAACATAGTGAGTTAGCCTTGTTTCGTGAAGAAGCACCGAAGTAGCCTGTTGGATTCACCAAACCGTTTGGTGAAAGAATTTCAGCTCGGTACTTAACTTGGAACTTAGATACTGCGGCAGCTGTAGCTGGACCGTAGAATTCTGTTTCCATTCCCATTGAACCTACACCTGAAGCTGCTACTCGTGTATCAGCATCAGAGTTTAGGAACTGTTGTAGTTTCATTACATCAGCACCTGTAGCTCCACTAGAAAGGTCACGTGTCCATGTGTATGGGCAAAATGATGCTCCGCTAGTTGAACCAGCTCCTGTACTTCCGCCAACTTGTGCTTGTAGAGCAGCAATTTGAGCAAGAAGAGTGTTAATCATTGTTTGCAAGTCTTCAGTAGATTGCGCCTGCGCAGCAGGAGCGAACATTGTGAAGATCATTGCTACTGCAACAAAAGCAACTGCTGCTTTTGATGCAAAATTTTGTGCAATAGTCATAATTTTTATAAGTTTGTGCGTATTGTTATTACGCGGTTCACGTATTAGGTGAACTATTATTTGATAACTGTAGAGTCTATAACTTTTGAGAAATTTCTTTGTAGAAACTGCAGTTTTATTCTTCACCGTACGATTGTACGTCTCAGTCTAAAATTTTGTTTCGCCTCGAACTTTCTACAAAAGGTGATAAGACTCTATTCTGATAATATGAATTAATTCATATTCATAAAGTGGTTTATCACGCCACCTTACAAAATATCACTAACTCTACACCTTACGATGTAGAGGTTAGCTGTAATGAGAGACCGAGTATCTGTCGTAAGCAACCAGGGTAGGAAAAGGATTGGCTGGAATACACTTCTACCTATCTATACGTATATATGTATAAAAGGTAACTGAACACTGTGTACGAGTGCTTTTTTTTGGGGATATAATATGGAGTAAAGATAGAGCTAAACGATAATACAAACTTCGAGTTCCAGGGATTCTCCCTCGGTCAGGTCGAATCCGGAACTAAATTCGTAGTAGTCGCTACGCTCGTCTACTCATTTATCAAAGAACATTCATAACGTCGTGCTTTTTCTAGTTTAGGTGCTGGTCTGAGTTGTGGTCTGCACAACTGTTGTCTGCCAACACTTTAGAAAAAAGCGCACGAGCGCATGAGTAGATTATATCAAGTTTTTAAACTTGTAATAGCAACTTTACTGACCTTAGTGTGGATTATTGATGACTTGATGCTTGGCATCTTGTGCTCAATACTTAAAATAAGGCTTATTCAGAAAAGATAACTACGACGCTACGATACGTGAAAGTATCGGAAACGTCAATAAATACTACTTCTTTGTCTGCTGTTTATGACGCCCTGACTTTGGCTTCCTTACAGGTAAAAAAGCACCAGGAAACAAAATGACTGAGTCCGCAAGGGGTAGTGTTATAAGGTTATATTGAAACAAAAATAATGTTTCTAGTCTCAAAATTTTAGTCTTTTATAGCAAACAATCTTCTCAAAGACCCTTCCCTTCTACGAGACGAGTAGCGAAGTAATTTAAATGATTAATAAACAAAAGTGTCTTATAGACTCTAAAGGTCAAATTATTACTTAGCAGCTACAGAGTACTTAGACCAACGTCTTTCTCCCTCTCTAACTACTTGTCCTTTTTCTATAAGACTATTTAGTTCACGTTGAATTGTCTTTTCACTTACATCTGTGATCACTTCAGCTATGTCTTTTATTGTAGCTGCTGGTTTCGCTTCAAGGACAGTCTTAATACGAGCACCACGATCGACTAGTTGACTATAGACCAGATGGGCATCAGTACTGATGTCTCCTTTAGGGATAGCGCTGCGATTTCTAGTAGAGTCACTGCGGACATAGGTCGACTTGGTCTTAGTGACATTAGAGGGCGCTGCGACTTCGAGTCCCTGCAAGGTAAGTGGAATAGCACCAACAAAGTGGTTGCGCAGGTAACGTTGTACTAAATCAACTTCAGCTAGCAACAGAGCTAAAACATCATCATTAATGACGCGTGCGGCGTTAGCGATTCTAAGACAACCCTCAAGCGCTACCAAAGACTGCTGGAAAGGAAAGATCTTTCCTTTAGCTTCATACTCGTAAAGAGACAAAGTAGCGAGAGCCGCTTCGTGAACCTGCATAGCTTTTGCACTCATTGTCTTTAAATGAAAATCTGTCTGTTCGTTTCGCTCAATATGAGACATAATATAGAAGACAACCGAGACAGCTTTCTCTGTCTTTTTAAAAACGTTGCTATAGTACTCATTATTAGCCGCTAGTCTTTTTACAGCGAAAACATTATCTTTGTCCATGATGTCTTATTAGTGTCTTATAATCGGCTTCTCTCGGTCATCTCTACTTGTCCTTAATAGATAAAAGTCTAGAATCTATTATAAGGACATCTGGGTCATTAAGCAAGCTGTTTCTTATTGTCTTTGAGGATAAAGATAGGGTCAAAGGTTGGGTGAGCTTAAAGCCGAACATACGGACAAAGGGCGATTTTCCCCAGCAAACAGGCCGTCCATTATGGTATTATGTCGATATCCTTTTCACCTTAAGTTTTTATTATGTCTCGAAAAAAACGCCAATCAGTAGCTGAGCCAAAAAATAAAGCTCCCCTGTTTGATGACCTGTCGCCTCAGGCCCGGCAAGCAATTGCCGCCGTCGCTATGGCGGTTGTGGGAATATTTTTCTTATTATCACTACTAGGAATCGCTGGTCGCGTGGGTGGTTATACAAACTTAGGTCTCTCGGAGCTCTTTGGTACCGGAGCCTGGCTCGCTCCCCTAGCCTGTTTGATGTATGTTTTTGTTTTGATGAAGCCGCGAGAAAATGAGCCGGTCAGTACTTCCAAGCTCGTCGGCATCGCCTTAGTATTTTTCTCTTTACTAGCAGTGTTGGAACTTTATAGTGCAGGACTCGGAGGCTATGCCGGTCTAGCTATCGTCTACCCGCTAACATTTTTAGTGAGCGAAACAGTAACGGCAATTTTGCTTTTTGGCCTAATATTAATTGGTGGGTTTTTGCTTTTTAACATTGGTCTATCATTACCAAAATTTGGTCACAAAGAAGAGGATGAGGATGAGCTACTTGAGGATCTTGAGTTAGATGAACTACAGGGGCCCCTACCGACACCAGAAGCGGAGCAGTCGACTGAAGAAGAAAAGCCGGAAGAGGAAGCAAAATCTAACCAATCGATAACTAACAAAATCGCCAACTCTCTAGGAGTAATTAAAAACGGCGACATCGTGGTAAAAAGTTTTAGTGGCTTGTACATTCCACCTTCTCTCTCGCTCCTAAATAAGGACAAAGGTGTCGCTAAAGCCGGTGACGTTAAAGCTAACTCCATCATCATCAAGCGAACACTCAAAGAATTTGGTATTAATGTCGAAATGGATGCGGTTGAAAGCGGTCCGGCGATTACCCGCTACTCCTTGAAGCCAGCGCAAGGGGTGCGCATTTCGCGGATTGTCGCTTTGCAGCAAGAACTTCAGTTGGCCCTCAAAGCTAGTACTATTCGTATAGAGGCACCAATTCCGGGAAAGTCACTGGTAGGTATTGAAGTCCCGAACACTGTTCGCTCTACTGTTGGACTCGCTTCGATTCTTAAAAATCCTGAGTACACCGACTCTCCCCGACCACTTCTGGTGGCCCTTGGGAAAGATGTGGCTGGTGGGGTGCATTTTGCGAACATCGCCCGCATGCCCCACGCTCTCATCGCTGGTACTACCGGCTCAGGTACGTCAGTCACCATTCATAACATCATCGTCTCCCTACTGTTTAGAAACTCTCCGGAGCAACTACGGTTTATCTTGGTTGATCCGAAGCGAGTAGAACTAACTCTGTATAATGGTATTCCACACCTACTCACTCCAGTCATTACCGAACCAAAGAAAGCCATCCAGTCACTCTCGTGGGCTGTTAAAGAAATGGCCCGTCGCTATGACATCCTGCAGGCAGAAGGAATTCAAGGAATTGAACTTTATCACAGTAACGTCTACCAACCGGCCAAGAAGTCTTGGGAGGACCGGGGTTCACTAGAAGAAGAAAAAGATAACCTTCCTGAACCACTACCATACATAGTGATTATCCTCGATGAGCTTAATGACCTGATGCAAGCTTACCCGCGTGAACTAGAGGCACTGATTGTACGCCTAGCGCAGATGAGTCGCGCGGTAGGGATTCACCTCTTACTCGCTACGCAACGCCCTTCCGTAAATGTGATCACAGGGACCATCAAAGCCAACGTGCCGACGAGAATTGCCTTAAATGTCGCTTCACAAATCGACTCGCGAACTATTATTGATCAAATGGGAGCGGAGAAACTTCTCGGTCAAGGTGACATGCTGTACTTGTCGTCTGATAGTCCGAGACTAATCCGTATCCAGTCAGCCTACATCTCGGGTGAAGAAATTAAGAAGGTAGTAACTTATCTAAAAGCCCAGGATGCGCACGAACTTGATACAATTAACTTTGAAGAAAATAAAGACGGTAGTGCGGCTTCTTTCATGGCCTCAATTGGGGGTGGAGGTGACGATGAGGATGATGAGCTATTTGAGGATGCCAAGCAAACAGTGATGGAGGCAGGAAAAGCTTCTACCTCCTATCTACAGCGCAAGCTGCGAATTGGTTACTCACGAGCCGCCCGGTTGATGGACCTGCTTGAAGAAAGAGGAGTTATCGGTCCCGCTGACGGCTCAAGACCCCGGGAAGTATTACCCGACGGCGGTGGCGAGTCGGTAGAGGAAGACACTCAATAAGTGAGTACGTCACGCAAAAAATCTTATGTACCCAACAAAGTATCGCTTAGAATTAAGTACCGTTCTCAAGGTCTTAGGTATAGTCCTCTTACTTTGTTTAATTACCTTCTACGTTACTTTTCAGGCTCGATTCCTGATTACTGGGCCACAAATAGTTCTTTACGATGAGCCGGCCACGCACCAAAACGAGCGAGTGGTCACACTGACGGGAAAAGCCTTTAATATTACTCACTTATGGCTAAATGGTCGTCAGATATTTACTGACGTGAACGGGAATTTTGAGGAAGCACTAGTTTTAGAAAACAGTTATACTATTACTACCCTACAAGCAAAGGATCGTTATGGGCGAGAAACTAAAGTAGTGCGTTTGTTCGCTTATACACCAACGTCGATTATTACAAATTAAGAATTTTTTATGGTTAAGAAAAAAGCAGCTAAGCCAGCGAAGACAATGGGAGAGGCTCCAACGGAAAAAGGTGGTGGTGTCGCCAGTATCGCCGAAACCTTGCGGGCAATTAAAACTAAATTTGGTGACGAGTCGATCATGACTTTGTCTGAGAGCAAGAAGGTGGATATTGATGCTATTCCATCCGGTTCGATTGGTCTTGATGACGCCTTGGGCATTGGTGGCTTTCCCCGTGGACGTATCATTGAAATTTTTGGCCCGGAATCTTCAGGCAAGACTACCCTTTCACTCCACGCAGTCGCTGAGGCGCAAAAGCTAGGCGGCATTTGTGCGTTTATTGATGCTGAACATGCTATGGATCCGGAATACTCTAAAAGTATTGGGGTGAAGCTCGACGAGCTTTTAATCTCACAGCCAGACAATGGTGAACAGGCACTAGAAATCGTAGAATCTTTGGTCCGGTCCGGTAAGATCGACATCATTGTGATTGATTCCGTAGCGGCACTCACTCCCCGAGATGAAATTGAAGGTGAAATGGGAGCGCACCACGTGGGCAAGCAAGCGCGACTCATGAGTCAGGCATTACGAAAGCTGACCGCTATCGTCGCTAAGAGTAAGACCGTGGTAATCTTTATCAACCAAATCCGCATGCAGGTCGGCGTAATGTTTGGTAATCCAGAAACTACTCCAGGCGGAAAGGCGCTAAAATTCTACACTTCAGTCCGTCTCGATATTCGTCGTATTGCCCAAATAAAAAAAGGTGAAGAAGTGGTTGGTGGTCGTCACCGAGTAAAGGTAGTCAAAAATAAAGTAGCCTCCCCTTTCCGCACCACGGAATTTGATCTAATTTACGGTGAAGGAATTTCACGTGAAGGTGAACTCTTGGCCTTGGGAGAAAAATTCCAGTTTATCAAAAAGTCAGGGGCCTCTTATTCTTACTTACCGCCTGGTGGTGACGAAAGTACTGAAGTGAAGCTAGGACGAGGATATGATGCAGCGCGCACGACTCTACGAGGTGATAGCAAACTCCAAAAAGAGCTATTAGGACATATTCGTAAAGCTTTAAAAGAAGAGGCTAGTAAAGCATAAATAAACTTCTGTTTGATATTTAAACCCCGCGATTCCAAAGGAATCGCGGGGTTTAATGATTTTAGGCTGACTGGATAAAACGACCAGTTCCCGACCAATGACTTTGTTTGAGTAAGGCCAACAGGTAAAGCGTTGATAATAAAATAAGCAGTAAAGAAACGACCTTAAGCAATTCTCCGGTAGAGACTGCATTAACTAGTACGTTCCAGATATATTGTGGTACTAATCCCAGCTTCACCTCTAGTAAATTGCGGAAGATATCAGCTAATGATACTAGCTGGGTAAATAACGTAACGCTGGCACCAAACAATATCCCTACCCAGGCAAAGCGATTTTCAAACAGACTAAGAATATAGCTATACCAAACCCGCACCATAATCCGGCGCTTAATGGCTCTTAAATTGTATTCAATATGTTGCATGTGTTTTCTATAACTCCGGAAGACCTACTTAGGTTACAACAGAACATCAACTTCCTCCCCTTTCCCTTCCCGACGAAAGGCTTCTTTGGCCCGATGAATCCGCGCCTTAATGGTACCAATATTTTCCTTATTTAATTCAGCGATATCTTGATGAGACCAACGCTCAAGATAATGGAGCCGGAGGACTTGAGCAAAGTGACCAGGTAACCGAGCTAAAATACGCTCAATACCATCTTCGGTTTCATTGATAACGGTTTTTTCTTCGGTAGAAATAAATTGTTCAAATTCTGGATCAATCTCACTAAAACGCTGTCCTTCTTTAATAAGCTTTTGATAGCGAGTGAAAGCAGTGTTAAGTAAGATACGGTAGGCCCAAGAAGAAAATTGGGCGCCAGACTGTGGGACAAAGCTAGCAGCATTAAAGTAAATTTTAGTGAAGGCATCTAAAACTATTTCTTCAGCATCACGAGGGTCGCGAAGAATACTTTGAGCTTTACGTAAAAAAGATGCTTGATAGCGATTTACCAATTCTGCGAACAGCCAAGGCTTGAGAATGGACTCTTGGAGCAGCTTTTCATCGCTAATTACCCCCTCTTCGTCTTTATTTGTTAGTCCGGACATATAATGGTAGTATCATGGCTGCACATTTAGTGTAACATTTTCAATAGTATTATGGCAGTCCTATCTTATAACGAAATTACTCTCAAAAAAGTCATTATTTTTAATAATGAACCTTATTTAGTGGTGGCTACTCACGTTTTCCGTAAGCAACAGCGAAAACCGGTAAATATTACCAAGCTCAAAAACCTCAAAACCGGTCGAGTCGTCGAAAACACCTTCCACGTTAACGAATCCGCTGTCGAAGCTGACCTGGAAAGTCGCAATATCACTTTTATCTACCGCAAAGGAAACGAGTTTTGGTTCCATACCACCGGAAAGCCGAGTGAACGGTTCTCCCTAACTGCTGACTTAGTTGGTGATCAAGGAAAGTTTATAAAAGACCGGACCGAACTTAGTGCTGTTGTCTACGAGGAAGAAGTTATTGGAGTTAAAATTCCTATCAAAATTGAATTGAAAGTGACAGAGACAATGGACGCGGTTAAGGGCAATACTTCTTCAGGAGCCCAAAAAGAAGTGACGCTTGAAACTGGAGCAGTCATTATGGCGCCGATGTTTATTAATGAAGGAGACATTATTGCTATCAATACAGAATCTGGAGAGTATTCTGAGCGAGTATCAAAGTCTTAAATATAGTGAAGATAAAAAGAACCCCGCGCCTTAGGCGTGGGGTTCTTTTTAAATAGGCGGGGATTTTAATCTGACCCTTTAGTGCTGGATGTACGGCATTAGTGCCATAAAACGAGCTCGTTTGATTGAACGGGCAAAGTCTCGCTGCACTTTAGCAGAAAAACCAGAGCGTCGTCGACTAAACATGCGAGCATGTGGGTTAACAAAAGCTCCAAGACTGGTGATGTCTTTGTAGTCAATGTGTTCAAGAGTCGCTTTCTTGTGTAGGTTATGCTTTTCCATAGTATATTTTAGCTATTAATGTTTCAAGTTTAAAGATTTCAATTTTGATTTTAGAACTTATTTTTGCTTCAACCACTAGGCGCACAAAGAAAATAAAGTGAGGCGTACTGCTTGTACGTTGAACTTTATTTTACTGAAGTGCAACGAAGTGGTTGGACAAAAATATTTCTAAAATGGGATGTCCTCGGGATTGATCTCTTCTTCAGGATAATCCGGTAACACTGAAGCATTTCTATCGTTGTGTTCAGTTTCTTTAGCTGAATTACTACCTGCTGCCGGAGCACTGCCACCACTACTTTTAGGACCAAACTGGACGCGGTCGGCTACTACTTCGGTTCGGTATTGCTTTTGACCATCTTTTTCCCAACTTCTAGTCTGCATCCGTCCCTCAACGTAGGTGCTACTACCTTTAGTTAGATACTTAGAGCAATTTTCTGCTTGCTTACCGAAGACCACAATGTTGTGGTAATCAACACTTTCTTGACGCTTTCCATCGCGATCATTATAGATACGATTAGTAGCCAATGAAAATGAACAAACTTGCATTCCACTCGGTAACGCCTTCATTTCCGGGTCACGAGTTAGATTCCCATACACCATTGCCTTGTTGAGGTACATATATTTTCTAGATTAGTGGTTAAGTACTTTAATTATACTGTCTCTTCCACTGGGGCGCTAGTCTCATCCGCTACTTCCGCAGTAACTTCTTCACTCACCACACCATCAGTTTCGGCCTCCACTACTTCATCAACTACTTCCTCAGTGTCGATAGTACGAACCTTTCGATCAGCTATAGAGTCGTGGAATCGGAAAGGATTAGCTTCTTCAACTTTAGTTAACTTAACTAGTAAGTAACGAAGTAATTCTTTATTACCATCAATTTCTTCAGTCAAACCTTCTAGATTGGCACCATATAGGTGAAAACGAATCCAACCAAAATAAGCGCTACTAAACTTTCGATTGCGGCCTTCAAGATATTTTTCAATATCATAGGCTAGGTCAAAACGCTTAGCTTCCTCTTGATCAAAAATTTCACCTCCGGCCTTAGTAATTTGTGCTTTAATCTTTTCTACCACCTCTTTTACTTCCCCTTCAGCAACCGTTGGAAGAATGTGGAAAGCGAACTCATAACTCATGACATCTTTGTCATTGGTTACCGTTGCTTCGGCTGCTGGCATATTTGTTTCTGACATTTTGTCTCAGGAACTTAATTAGTAACGGGCATACCTTACCACAGAAAATAAGCTTATTCAAGAAGCACAACCATGCTAGAATAAAGGCATGGAATCCAGTGGAAGTAAGCTACGTCTCATAACCATTATTATTATGGTACTGCTCGTTGGTTTGGCTAGTTATTTAGTCGTGCAAAACCGCCTCCAGACAGTAAAAATAAACATGCTGCTAGAAGAAAGAAATTTTTTTCTTCTAGAGACAGCTTCCTCCACTAAGACGTACCTGCGGGAACAAGAACAAGCCAGTTCAACTATTGCGACTCTAACTCAACAATTAGCTTTTGTGACAGAAGAACTTGAGGTTCTAGCAAGTGATTACCGAAAAGAAAAGGATAAAAACGATGATTTTGAAGATCAAATTCGAGCTATTTCGGGGACAGTAGGCGTATTAGACAAGCTGTCTAAAACTGACAAAGAATTGCTACAGAAGTACTCAAAAACCTATTTCTTAAATGAAAACTTTATTCCAATGAAACTTAGGGAGATTAATAGTCGTTACATTTTACCAGGCAAAAAAGACCAATACTTCCACGGGGACGCTATTAAATTTCTAACTAACATGCTGGACGATGCAAAAGAAGACGGTCATGATATCAAAATTATTTCGGCTTATCGTTCTTTTGATGAACAAGTGCAACTTAAAGGTCAATTTTCTCAAACCTACGGCAGTGGCGCCAATACCTTCTCAGCTGATCAAGGTTACTCCGAGCACCAGTTAGGAACTGCGGTAGATATTGTTGATGTTGCCACCGGTGCTACCTCCCAGAGCTTCGCTCAAACCAAGGCTTACAAATGGCTTATGGATAATGCTTATAAATATGGCTTTATCTTATCCTACCCTGAAGGCAATAACTTCTATATTTTTGAACCTTGGCACTGGCGCTTTGTGGGACGTGACTTAGCCCGAGATTTACATCGCCAAAAAGCTACGTTCTACGAATGGGACCAACGGAAGATTGATGAATACCTCATTTCAATCTTTGATTAGAATTTTTGGTCTTACAATATACCTAGTAGTAACAATCAGTTAACCCGCGACCTATGGTCGCGGGTTATTCGTGCTCGATGTTCTTCAGATAAAGCTGCGCTTCTTTTGCAGAAATATTCCAATAAACAACGCACCAGTCATTCGTGTCGTCACTTTGACATTCATCACAATCACATTCCCAATCTGTCTCCCATAGGCGGTACCTTTCAATGGGAACCAATAACAGATGTGGTCCATGATGGCCATCAGGTCTGAGACAAGGTCACTCATAGACTTCTGCATAGAAGCAAACATCTTCACTTGGCGGTAAAATACCACAGGTATTCATGGATAATTCCTTCGAAACAAACTGAAAACAGTATCCTATCGTAAAATTAACTTGTATAGTTTTTCAGCGTTTTTGAGGAGCTGTTCACTAACTTCATACAGTGGCAATGATTTTATTTCAGCGATTTTTTCTACTACCTTACTTACATATCTAGGCTCACAGCGCTGTCCCCGATAAGGTACCGGAGACACAAAAGGTGAATCCGTCTCAGCGTGCATCAAATCTAAAGGTACGGCTTTAACAATGTCCTCATAGACAGCAGCAAAAGTAATAACGCCTGTAAAAGAGATGGTGAAGCCTAAATCAAAAAACTTTTTGGCCTGCTCATAGTTGCCAGCATAAAAATGAATATTACCTGGCACCTTAGCGTATTGTTTTAATATTCGATGAACATCGGTGTAGGCACTATTCCCTGTCGGACTAGTTTCTCCCGGCTTTGGATCACGAGTATGAATCATTAGCGGCAGATTAAGTTCATTTGCTAACTCTATCTGAGCAATAAAAGCTGCTTCTTGAGTTTCGTAACTATCATTAGTTGTATGATAATAATCAAAACCACACTCTCCTATCCCAACCACTTTCTTACTTGATGTAGCTAAAGAGCGGTAAAAATCTTTATCAAAAACCTCACCTTTAGAAGTAAAAACTTGCCCACCCGGACCAATCTCTTTCTCATCATGAGACCCAGGCACTGTCTGGATGGGATGAAGGCCCACAATAGCGTAAAGATGGTCATGGAGGGTAGCCAACTTCACAGCTTTAGCACTAGTGCTCTGTTTAGTCCCAACATTAATCACGGCCACTTTTTCATCAAGACACTTAGCAATCACTTCATTACCGTCGTCATTAAATGCCGCCAAATTTAGGTGAGCATGGGTATCAATGTATTGGTAATTCATAGCTTCATAATACCACATACCAAACCTTTCAATCGATTGAAAGGTTTGCTAATATTTATAAATGGCTAGAGTTAGCAAAGACAAATTATCTAACGATCTTTTGCACAACTTATTTAAACAACTAAGTCAGTCTTTGAGTAAATTACCTGTTGAAAAAATTAATACTCAATTATACGAATTGTTAGGTCCTGAAGAAAGAATAGTTATAGCCAAACGTTTAGCGGCAATCATAATGCTACATGAAGGTCATACACTTTACCGTGTCGCTAAAACTTTAAAAATTAGTACGGCCACCGCTAAAAAACTTTACTGCGGATTGCAACAAAAAAGTTACGATAACCTAATCTCTAGTTTAAAAAAGAAAAAACGGCAGTATGGATCAATATTAAACTTAATAGATTCAATGCTGACGTTTGGCGGAATCATGCCATATTATGGACAACAATCAAAAATGCTCCGGAAAGTCCTTTAACAAAACCTTTCAATCGATTGAAAGGTTTTGTTTTAAGTTTTGGGACTAATTTTCTAATCGAGTAAAAAGGTTTTCGGGTTTTTTGTTAGACAAAACCGCCTCTTTAATAACAGTACTTGTTTCGGGCATCAGTGGTTTAAGTAGTCGCGCTATTAAATATAACTCTGTCACCAATTCTTTAATAATTACTACCGCAGCCTCTTTATCTGTTTTTACTAATTTAAATGGCTCAGTTTCCGCAATTTTTTCATCGAGAGTTTGTACCTTATTCCACACGAAATCAGCGGCTGCCTGGAAATTATAGGAATCAAGGGCCTGGAGATATTCTGGAGCGAAAGCCGCAGACTCAGGTCGGTCTACGGGACCATCTAGATGCGTCTCTGCCATTTTCATGACCCGAGCCACTAAGTTACCAAGACCATTAACCAAATTAGCGGTATACCACTCGTCTAGCTTGTCCCAAGTTACATCAGAGTCATCAAACGGATGTACGTGCCGCAGGAGTAAATAGCGAGTGGCGTCCGTACCATACTTAGTAACCAACTCACAAGGAGAGATAACGTTGCCTAAACTCTTGCTCATTTTTTGCCCACCACTATTAATAAAGCCGTGATAGAACACTTTGTCTGTCGCCTTGACCCCAGCACTCTTAAGCATCGCTTGCCACATCACAGACTGAAAGCGTACCTGATCTTTACCAGCTAGCTGCAAGACCTCCCCTTCTTTCCAATACTTAGCAAAGTTTCCAGACTCATTTGGCCAACCTAAAGTGCTGATGTAATTAGTAAGAGCATCAAACCAGACATACATCACTTGATTCTCATCATCGGGCACTGACACGCCCCAATTTAGCCGGGATACCTCACGACTAATACTAAAATCTTCTAAGCCGCCTTTCACAAAGTTAATCGCTTCTTGGCGTCGCCATTCTGGGACAATCACTTCTGGGGTTGAAAGATACTCTTCTAAATAGCTTTGGTAATTTGAAAGTTTGAAGAAGTAATTCTCTTCTTCAATTTCCTGACACGGGGTGGTGTGAATCGGGCAAATATTTCCTTCTAGCAACTCCTCTCCTTTATAAAAAAGTTCACAGCCGACACAGTAAAGGCCGCTATATTTTTTCTTATAGATATCTCCGGCAGCCAGGCAGCGCCGCCAGATTTCTTGGGCAGCAGCTTTATGTGACTCATCAGTAGTGCGAATAAAATTATCAAAAGAGAGATTTAACGCGCTGCCGAGCTTCTTAAATTCATTAGCATAATGGTCGACATAAGCTTGGCGATCTTGCCCTTTTTCATCGGCTTTATTAGCAATCTTCTGTCCGTGTTCATCGGTGCCAGTATTAAAAAATACCTCATAATCTAAAAGACGGTAATACCGGGCCAAAGTATCAGCTTGGACTATTTCCAAAGCAAAGCCAATATGCGGATCAGCATTTACATAAGGCAAGGTGGTGGTGATATAGCGGTTTTTTTTATTACTCATAGTAAAAATACTTTACCATAGGGTGCAAATAAAAACAGCCGGGACAAGGCTTTAGCCTTGTCCCGGCTGTTTTTAAGGCTACTTCAAATAAGCAAGTAAATCAGCAATGGCTACTCTTTCCTGCGCTCCAGTATCTCGGTCACGTACGGTCACTGTATCCTTTAATTCTGGCTTCTCTTCACCTAAAGTATCAAAGTCTATTACTATACAGGCTGGAGTACCGATTTCATCTTGGCGGCGGTAACGTTTACCAATATTACCATTGTCGTCCCAGGCAATATTACCAAATTCTTTTTTAAGCACTTTGAATACTTCCCTCGCTTTTGCTACTAACTCTGGTTTATTTTTTAGGAGTGGTGAGACCGCTGCTCGATATGGAGCTAGGTGTGCAGGTAACTTTAGATAAGTGCGGACTTCTCCATTCATTTCGTCTTCGCTATAAGCTTCACAAAGAACGGCCGTAAAAGCGCGACCAACACCAAAGGATGGTTCAAGCACATGAGGAATAAAACGGGCCCCATCTGGTTCAATGTATTCCATAGACTGACCACTAGCTTCCATATGACTCTTTAAGTCATGGTTAGTGCGATAAGCAAACCCGGCTAGCTCATCAAAACCTTTTCCGGGGAAATTGTACTCAAAGTCTATAGTCCGTTTACTATAGTGCGCCAAATCATTTTCTGGTACTTCATATTCTTTAATATTCTCTGAAGCCAGACCAAGGTGTTTATGCCAACTAATGATATCTTGGCGTAGTTTTTCAAACTCACTCTCCCACTCTTGTTCTTTAATAAAATACTCAATCTCCATTTGCTCAAATTCACGAACCCGAAAAAGAAATTCGCGCGGCGCAATTTCATTACGAAAAGCTTTTCCAATTTGAGCAATACCAAATGGCATCTTTGGCGACATGGAATCCAGAACGTTTTTAAAGTTAACAAAAATTCCTTGAGCGGTTTCTGGACGTAGGTAAACCAAGCCTTCTGGACCAGAAGTAGCGCCAATCCGGGTTTCAAACATTAAGTTAAACTGCCGCGCCGGAGAAAAAGTGTTGCCCGCCGGGCTCTTAAGCTTGTGTGAGATAATCGCGTCATCGATCTGCGACAAAGTGAGGCCCTCAGCATTAACTCCAGCATCTTTAAGTATATGATCAGCACGATAGCGCTCGCCTGTTTTAGTGTCTTCAACCAACGGATCACAAAAACCCGCTCCCGTATGTCCTGAAGCTTCCCAAGTTTTGGAATTCATCAAAATGGCTGCGTCTAAGCCATACATATCTTCTCGGTCTTCAACAAAAAATTTCCACCACTCTCGTTTAATATTATTATTCAAAGCCACTCCTAGTGGACCTAGGTCCCACGTACCTTTAAGCCCTCCATAGATAT
>DAOLBU010000020.1:19758-19981 GCA_035324355.1 Minisyncoccota bacterium | reverse complement strand
TGGTGTTGATGCTTGTGGGTCAATCAGATTTGATAACAGTGCTTGTCTTTTAACAGAACAAACACAAGTACGGTGGCGTAATAACGATGGTGGTGAAGGAGCACCTACAAGTGAGTGGTTTGATCAAAGTTTTGAGTATCGAAAGCGGATAAGAATAGTTAATAATGACGCACAGTCTTATGCATCTACGGCTATCAAAGTTGCTATTACTTATGATAGTGAT
>DAOLBU010000020.1:6776-19747 GCA_035324355.1 Minisyncoccota bacterium | reverse complement strand
GACCTCCGATTTACTAGCGATGATGGTTTGACGACTATTCCATATTGGGTAGATAAGTATACAGCTAGTACGGAAGCGATTCTGTGGGTAAGGGTACCAAACCTACCTGCCAGTTCTATCACAGCTGTCTATATGTATTACGGCAGTAGTACGGCATCATCACTGAGTTCTGGTAGTGCTACCTTCAATGCTTTTGATGATTTTGAGGACAATAACATATCCGAATACAGTGGAGATAGTAGCTTGTTCCAAACGGACACAACCCCAGTTTATGGCGGTACTTATGCTTTGGAAGCAGCAAATAAAGCAGGCCGAACCAATAATGGTTTATACCGTACTAATCAAACAACGGCTCAAGGTCAAATAATTAGATGGATGCAATATGTTAGTACAGATGGCGACGATGCTTGTACCTTGTTTGGCTTCCAGTCAGTTAGTAATAACTACGGACTTTGTCTACAGCGGTTTGGAGTTGATCGGATGTTGTTGACAAAAAATATTAAAGACAATGATTCATCTGGTACGGTATTGTCTTCAACTACAGTTACCTACACAACTGGCTGGTATGAAGTTGAGGTTGCTTGGAGAACAAATAATTCTATGACTGCCTATTTGTACAACCCTTCTGGTGTATTAGTCGCCTCTACCACTGCTACTGATAGTGCTTATACTTCCGGTGGGTATGGTTATTCTTTCTGGGTAAATAATGGATCGTGGGACAGCTTCACTGCCAGAGCAACTGGACCACTTCGTCCTCCGGTTTATGTTGGAGCTAAGCAGACATTCGGCGGCGCTAGTTGGCGATCAGCTATAAATAGTTCAGGCGGTGCCTTGCCGGGAGATGTCGTACGCTTGCGCGTAGCGATTGAAAACTCAGGTCTCGATATTGTTGATCAGCAATTACGATTAGACTATGCCCTTAAAGGTGTCGCTCCGACGTGTGAGTCAGTTGCTGGTGGTTCATATGCTCCGGTGCCGGTTCAAGCTTCATGTGGGACGTCACCGGTTTGTATGGCAACATCAAGTTCTGTTGCCAACAATAGTGCCACTACTGATTTGTTGGCAGGGACTGACGGTCAATTTGTGGGTGGTAAAATCGTAACCGATCCAAGTAATACGACTACTTTGTTAGATATTAATCAGGGTCACTATACTGAAATTGAATATGTGATTACGCCAACAATAAATGCTACTGATGCGCTTTGTTTCCGAATTACAAATAATGGAACAGCTTTAGATTTTTACAACACCGTGGCTGAGTTAGGATTGCAGTTTGATCCTTTCTTTGGGGTCTTAACCTTAAATAGCGGAGTTGATATTTCTCTTACTCCAGGCACTACCACTGCAGTAGCGGTAACTGGAACAATCACAGACTTTAATGGTGTCAATGATATTGCTCATGCTACGGCCACAGTCTACCGAAGTGGGGCAGGAGCAGCTTGTCTACCTGATAATAATAACTGCTATGTTGCATCTACAGACACTGGCAGCTGTACGTTAAATAGTTGTAGTGGTACTAGTTGCCAATTAGCCTGTGTGGTCGATATCTTCTTCCATGCTGACTCAACTTATGATGGTCCTTATGAAGGACAAGAGTGGCTTGCCTATGCAGAAACTAGTGATTATGCTGGTGGTTATGACTTTGCTTCAGCTTTAGGGGTAGGACTAAATACACTCCGTGCTATAAGTGTTGATTCGTTAATTAATTATGGTGCCCTTGAAGCTGATTCAGATACCGGATCATTCAACCCGACTACCACTGTGACAAACATCGGTAACATTCCAATCAATATCGATATTGAAGGGACAAATCTAGTTGATGGTATGAGCTCATCTATTTCGGCTGATTTACAGAAAGTGGCGACTTCGTCCTTCACCTATAATGGTTGTATAACTTGTCACCAACTTTCAACCAGTACGCCAGTCAATCTTGGATTAAATCTTAGTAAGCCAAGTGCGGTTGAGCCTCCAACCACAACAGAGGTCTATTGGGGAATTGCCATTCCGTTTACAGCTAGTAACGCAGCTCATACTGGTACTAACATCTTTACCCCAATCAGTGTGGATTAGATGTTATGATAAAAATACTTATGAGTAGAAAAGTAAAGCTAGCAATCTTCTCGCTGTTTTGTTTAGTATCAGTGATTACTATCACTGATTATGTATTTGCACAAAATTTGTCAGTGCCGCCGGAGATTTCTAATGTACAGATAGGAGAGGTAAATAATAATTCACTAACAATCACCTGGGAGACTGATAAGAATGCTGATTCTGTAGTTAATTATGGCTTACAACCAGACCTTGGAATTGTTCGCGTGCCTGTACCTAATCGGCGTAGCCATTCTATTACTTTAGATAATTTGGAAGCTGGCCGAACCTATTACTTTCGAGTAATTTCAGCTGACGAAAATGGAAACCAAGGAATTTCAGCCGACTACAAAATTCAAATGAGTGATAAGCCACAGACTGGCGATGGGTCCGGACAAGGTGAGGCGGCAACAGATCCAACTACGCAAACGCCTACTGTGCAAGAAATTATTGAAGATATTCAGGAAATAAATAGTCCAACCCAACTCAAAATTATTCTTGATGAAGTGATTAAGGCGATTCAAGGCATTACCGAAGACCTTACGATTATAGGTCCTCCGACAGTTATTCCGGAAACTAATACTGCACTGATAAAGTGGACTACAGACCGAGAAGCTAATTCCGAAGTATTGTTCTCTCCGAGTAATGGCTTCGATGGAACCAATTATCAATATTCCCAGGCCTCTACTGATGGTTTAACCACTGACCATGAGATTAGAATTATTGGTTTAGAAGCCTTTACTGAATATAGTTTTAAAGTAAGGTCGACGGATACATATAGTATTGTTGGTGAAAGTAAAAATTTTACCTTCATCACCAAAGCTTCTTTACCTGAAATTAGAAATCTCCGAGTACTTAAAGTTGAAGAAAATGCTGCGACTTTAGCGTGGGATACTACCGTGCCGGCTAAGGCGCTAATTGAATACCAAGACCAAACAACTGGCGCACAAAACTCTGTCGGTCGTCCAACCTTAGCTACCTCTCATCAAATGCGTTTGGCCGACTTGACTTTAGGGACGCGATACGTAGCTTTTGTGGTCTCTGAAAACTCAGGCGGGGATCGAGTTCGTAGTCAACCGATTCAGTTTATTACTGTGCGTGATATTGCTGCGCCATTGATTACTAATGTGACTAATGAATCTACCTTGTTCCCAGGAGGGGAGTCACGTATTCAAACTATTATTGAGTGGGCTACAGATGAACCAGCAGCTTGTGTTATGACTTATCGAGAAGGAGTGGCCGGTGGTACTGAACCAACTGTGCGTGAAAAGGAGAGAGTTGAATACAATACCAGACACGTTGAGGTGGTGGTAGATTTTGCACCGGCCACTGTTTATCAGTTTTGGCTTAATTGTGATGATGAAGCAGGGAATAAGGTGCAGTCAGAAAACTTTGTGCTCTTCACTCCAATTCAAGAAAAAAACATCATTGATCTTATTTTAGAAAACTTCCAGAGTACGTTTGGATGGGTTAAGAATATTGGAGGATAGTAATATTATAATTTACCTAACATAGATTGTTTTCGTGGACTGGGTTTTGCAGCCCACATAGTCTGATTTCTCCTTCTGGGGTCGAAATCTTCTTTGTGTCTGCATAAGGAAAACATAATCGGCTAAAGCCTCATTGTTTCTCCTTAAAAATATTGGAGTGTAATATAGTATTTGCTCTGAGTAACATGATTGTTAGTTTTAGATAAAACATATATGTATAAAAAACATACAACAGAAGATAAGCTGATTAATGAAACACTCATAGGCGCAGCTAACCAATTTAAGGGTAATGACGCTGTACATTCCTTTATTAAAAAAGTTTTAACTGAAAGAGAGCGGCAGGAAATTGGACGCAGACTTGCTGTCGCGCGTCTCATTCTAGCCGGTGCTACTTATTATGAAGTCTGTGAAAAATTACATATAAGTCCTAATACTTTTCGTAATATTAGACGTTGGGTTAGTGATGAGTTACCTGACTATAATAATATTTTAGATGAGAACAAAGCAGTCAGAATACAAAGAGATAAAAAGCGTGTTAGAAGTAGTTATCAAAGAATTAGTCCGTTTAGCTTTGAAGATTTAAAGCGACGTTATCCAATGCACTTTTTTCTTTTCAATCTAGCAGACGAGTTGTTAACACTTAAGGAAAATAAGCCCAACTCTAAACAAGAGAACATTAAATAATTTATATCTATCTCTGGTGATAGAATTATCAATATGGATATATCTATCTTCAGAGATAGATAAAATTATTAGTTTAATCTAAGGCTTAGTTATTTCTATTAATTTAATAATAATATCATTCTGTAAAGTTAAGATATAGTAAAGGAATTTGTAGACCAATCATCTCTGATTCGCCTCACTCTGGGGATAGATGCAGAGCAGTTTGCGACTCCTTAATGTCATAATAGAGCCATGGCGAAACCGCTAATTGTTTGTCGTGATCTTTCGATCATTTACAACAAAGGTAAATCAAATGAGTTTAAAGCTCTGCAGGGAGTGAATACTGATATTTACGAAGGTGAATATATTATTCTCTTTGGAGCTTCAGGATCTGGTAAATCTACCTTGATGTATTCTATCCAAGGGTCACTTCCTCCTGGAGAAGGAACGCTTTTAATTAAAGGTGATGATATTTATGCGTATCCTCCCAGTGAACGAGTCTACTTTCAACGTTACGTGATGGGAATTATTTTTCAGTCATTTAACTTGATTGGTTCTTTGTCGGTATTGGACAATGTTGCTCTACCGATGATTTTTTGTGATGCGGATCGTACTACTCGAGAACGGCGTGCTCAATCTCTCCTAGATCGTTTTGGAGTAGGGATGGTCTCACATAAAATTCCAGCGATGCTTTCTGGCGGACAACAACAGCGTGTGTCAGTATCACGTTCAATGGTTAATGATCCAAAAATTCTTTTGGCCGATGAGCCTACTGGTAACCTCGACTCTGTCTCTACCCAGCAAGTAATGGATAAAATTGATGAAATTAATACTTTTGATCGACGCACGATTATTATGGTGTCACACAATGCGGCTCACTTGAGCTATGCTCATCGCGTCTACTATTTGAAAGATGGTTTTGTTGTTCGTGAAGTAGTTAATCCACAGCGAAAACAAATTAAGCCAGTGCGAGAAGGGGAGACAATTGTGACTGAGTTAGAGCAATTGGCGAGATTGTATCCGTATGACTCTGTCGATACTTTGCGGGTAAAAAGTATGGTGAATTTTTTGACGCAAAAATACACCTACGATCAGTTAATTCGTCTCGAACATGCTATCGCACTTTTTATTAAAGGGAAAATTGATAGAGACACCTTTATCCGGGCTTTGATTTTAAAACTGGAACAAGGTGGTGTAGAGATAGAAGAGAAAGAAGCCAGACGTATGTCCGCTGTTGCTGAGAAGCTCATTATGCAATCTGATGATATCCGTCGTTTTCGAGCAAAAAAGGATAATGATGATATTTTCTTTAGTCAACATAAATTGTCAGAAAGATTAAAAGACCACTTACTTAACGCTCATCGGATGAAGCTAACCAAAGAACAAGACGTTAACTTGGTCGAAATGATTGCCGATCGTGTGACTGGTGTAATTGAAGAGGACGCGTTTAATGAACGCTTAACGAAGGGTTTAAGATCAAAAGGTTTATCGCTAAATGAAAAAGAAGCGGATGATTTAACGCGATACTTTGAAAAAATTATTGCGCAAGGAGTGGACGTTAGCTATAAAAGTTAGGTTTAAGTTTATTTTGTATGCGCGTCTCTGACCTAGCACAACTATCCACTAGAATGTTTAAAACCAATCCTTTGCGTACCTGGTTAACTATTTTAGGTATGGGTGTTGGTACTGGTGCTGTGGTTGTCTTGGTGGGATTAGGCTTTGGCCTGCAACAGATTATTCTTGAGCAGATTGTATTTG
Organism: Minisyncoccota bacterium; assembly: GCA_035324355.1. Classification (GTDB taxonomy): domain Bacteria; phylum Patescibacteriota; class Minisyncoccia; order Phycocordibacterales; family UBA918; genus OLB19. The sequence goes on along the minus strand of DAOLBU010000020.1, from coordinate 13,748 downwards.
GTGAGACACTGTTGTCTTTAGGTGTCTCCTCTACTGGTGCCCAAAATTTAAAATTGACTGCTGAAACAGTAGATACCTTCAAAAGGTATGAAGAAGTCCTTGATGCCTCACCCTTAGCTCGTTTTCCAGCTTTAGTAACCTATAAAGGTTTAACAGGCAATGTCTTTATTCAAGGAGTGGAGCCCCCTTATTTGCGTTATGCTGGAATTACGGCAACTAAAGGTAATGTATTTACAGCTGAAGATGCTGGAGATACTAACACTATCATGCTGTCGCCGGCCGTTTTAAAACTATTCGGTATTGAGGATGCTGAAGGCTTTGTGGGGGAGAAGGTTTCATTTAGACTTCTGGTACCCGCTGAAGACGGGACGGATGCAACGTTAGAACTTCCAATCAATAAAGATTACATCGTACGCGGAATTACTAAAGAAGAAGGTGTTCTAAATGCTTTAATGATGCTTCCGGAATTACGTAATTATGTGGGTATTGAAGAATACGAAAGAATTCAAGTTAGAGTAGATAGTAATCAAAACTTACCAATTGTTGAAGCTAGACTAATTGAAGCTGGTTATCGAGTAACAGCCTTATCTAAAACAGTGGAACAAGCCTCAAAAATCTTTCAGGGTATTCAGGCTGTACTAGCGACGTTTGGTGGCATTGCTCTTTTAGTGTCTGCAATTGGTATGTTTAATACTATGACAGTAACCCTTTTGGAACGGACCAAAGAAATTGGAATCATGCGTACCATTGGTGCTTCGCCAAATGATGTAAAATACCTTTTCGTCTCTGAGTCGGTGGTAGTAGGATTTATGGGGGGGGTGACGGGGATTGTGATGGGAGTGGTTTTTGGAGTAACAATTAATGTCTTTCTAAATATTGTCGCAGGTCAGTTTGGTGGACAATCTGTCACGCTTTTCTCCTTTCCATTAATGTTCCTCTTATTTATTGCAGTTTTTTCAGCTGCTGTCGGTTACTTAACTGGAGTTTTTCCCGCAAGAAGAGCAGCTACCTTAAATCCACTTGATGCTATTCGCTATGAATAAGCCTGTTTATAAAATGTGTATAACTAGTGCTTAACTATTGTATAAATTGGGTACAATAGTAGAGAACCCTAATATTTAAAATAGATTATTATTATATGTTGTACAACTTAACAGAGAAACCAAACTATATTCAAACTGCAGGAAAAATTACCATTGCTGCAGCCATATCAGGAGTTTTAATTTTTGCCTTTCTTTTTCTTTTTAATGCTGGCAAGACTGAATTGATGAAAGTAGAGGCACAATCTGCTACTACTACCATTACTGTTTTAAATACACCTCCACAATGGCTTACATTAGCCTATGAAGAAATTGAGTCCTCTACAAGCAGTCCAACAAATTCTGGTAGTCAAATTTCTTGGGTGGCCCTAGCAGAAAACAATGGGGGAGCGCCATACTACTTGATTGTCTGTAGTACTTCTGCCACGCCTACTATTCCAGTATCTGATCCGCCATACTGTAATGGCGGTGTTCAGTGGGGCGTATCAACAGCTACTGTCTCCAACACTCAAGCTCGTGTAGCTTCTACTACTACAGAAGTTGGGGACTTTTCTGGAGAAATACTACCTTGGTTTGCTTGGGTGTGCGATAACGACCCGGTTAACCCCCGTTGTAACAATACCTACTCACAAGGACTTAACGCCACAAACTCATCACCTTTCCACGTAAACTTTAGACCAACCCTAACAGCTGCGACTAGTACTTCACCAATTGATCCTGGTGCGGTGTTGTCCTTCACCTCAACTTCTGCAGATGGAAACGTAGTCAGAGGACCAGATAATATATTTCTCTATGTTTGTAATGGAAATGATTTTGTTCCTGCAACCCGAACTTGTGTAAGCGGCTTGCTTGCAAGCACGTCAGGCAGCGTAACTTCTAATGCTGGAGCAAGCTTCACTCTTCCTTCTGTTGTGCAAGATGATGCTTACGACGCTTACGTTTACTTAGTTGATCAATATAACCACCCAGCTTCAGGAGGTTTTTATGGTCAAAATATTGGCTACATAGTAAATAACGTCGCACCAACACTCGACATAAGTTCAGTGCAAATAAATGGGGGTATCGACATTACGCTAACTGAGGGTATTGAACAGACTGGGTATACCTTAGCTTTTACTACTAGTGATGCTAATAGTTGTGTGAACTATAACAATCAGCCGGAGATGAGAAATTATGTAGTCTCATTACTTAGAAGTGGTGTTGGAACCTCGACTTGTAATGGTACAGCTGGTTCGTATAACCCCAACAATTGTTACCCAAGTGGAGTGGCAACAACCACCTGGAACTTAAGTTGTACTGCTTCAACTACGAGTTGTGGTGGTAACAATACTAACCCACTACAACCATGGTCATGTACCTTCCCGCTTTGGTTCTTGACTGACCCAACTGATAGCGGCTCTCCGTTTAGTGGACAAGACTGGATTGCCTTCATTGCAGGAGTTGATGACAACAACGCAACTGGTACAGCAGCGATTGGTACGAACACTGTCGATGTGATTAGTCTACCAGCACTTGATCTTGTATATCCTGAAATCCCTTATGGTGCACTTGAACCTGGTGATGACAGTGGTACCTTAACTGCTTCAACTACAGTCATATCTGTAGGTAACACAGGACTAAACCAAAATCTCGAAGGTGAATCGATGTGTCCGGGGTTTGCGGTTGGTAACCCATGTCCAAACAGTGCCTCATCAACCATTCCAGACTATCAGCAGGAGTTTGCTACATCATCAGTGGCATACGGAACCGGAACAAACCTCTCTTCGACAACACCTCAGTTATTAGAAACAAGAATTAAAAAATCTACTAGTACGAGTGCACTTTCATCAGGTATCACTTACTGGGGTATCGGAGTACCGATTGAGATTACTGTGGCTGGAGCATATACAGGTCTAAACACCTTCTACGCTGTCTCATCTGCTTCATCTACTTGGTACTAAAAAATCAAGAAAAGTTATCAACACAACAACCACTGTTATCCATACAGTGGTTGTTGCTTTTTATCAATTTATTTTCGATAATTGATATGTGCAATCGGCTCGTGCATTTTTTGTTATGAAGAGGATATTAAGCTTAAGCTTATTGCTTTTTTTAGTATCTACAGAAATCGCTAGAGCTGGTTTTGGAATAACTCCTCCATACGTTCGTAACACAAGTCTGACAAGAAATTCTACCTACGAACAACAAATTCTTTTAGTACGAGGAAACCCTGATACGCCTCAGAAAGCGCAAATTACTATTGATGCGCCTGAAATTATTGATTGGTTAGAAATTGTTGAAGGTGAGCCAATTTTGCTTCCACGAGGTGTGCAAAAGGTTCCCATGACAGTTCGTGTAACAGTTCCTAAAAATGCTGAATTTAAAGAATACAGTGGAGTGATTAGAATCAAAACTGTACCTGATGATAATCAAGTGGCAGCTGGAGCAGTGAGTATTTCTCTTGGTGCACAAGTTGATATTAATTTAAATGTTATTGATCGGAAGATAGAAGATTTTAGAGTTCGCAAAATTGGTCTGGCTTCCTTAAATGAAGGAAAAAAATTAGGTTGGTTATATTTCCCAGGAAAAATAGATTTTTCAATGATGATTGAAAATACTGGTAATGTGGACATTTCTCCTTCTAAAGTAGAGTTTAGAATTTTTGATTTTGCGGGCAATGTTTTGCTAGAAGAGACTAAAAACCATGGAAGTATTAAAAAAATTGCTCCTTATGCAACCGAGGAAATATTGGCAGCGATTCCAACACGTCTCCCAGCTGGTAATTACATAGCTAGGTATCGTATTTATAATGGAGATACAATTAAACAAGAAGGCGAAGCGAGCTTAAGTGTCTTACCTTATGGAACTCTACAACAAGCTGGATTCGGTTTTGGTGGACTATCATTGCCACATAAGATATCAATTCTCTTACCGGCTTTTGCCTTTATAATTATTGTTTTATATATGGTCTACGGACGTCGACTACCTCGTCGTCGTACTGTCTAGACTTATGAAATTATACTTTCTACTTTGCTTGGCTTTTATAGCAGTAGTCTATCCGGTGACTGTCGATGCTGTTTCTATGGGTACTGCCACCACTACACTTTCGCTTAGCATCTGTGGTAATGAGCTAGTGGATGAAGGTGAACAATGTGACGTTTTAGGTGAGACCGGACAATACAGTACTACTATTGCAGGTAGGCAATGTAACGCAGTATGTAAGTTTGGGCCGTATTGTGGAGACGGTATTTTGCAAACCCAATTTTCTGAAGAATGTGATGATGGTAATAACGAAAATTCTGACTTTTGTTCAGCTATTTGTAAAATAGAACCTGCAGGTTCAGGTGGCGGTGGTAGCTCTGGCGGTGGCTCGGGCGGGGGTGGAGGTAGTAGAACAGAATTGGGTAATACGGTTATTAGCGTAGTGGGGCTTGCATACCCAGGTCGGACTATCAATGTTCTTTTGGATACCCAAACAGTAGGGAATGTGCGTGTCGGCTCAAACGGTCGTTTTGAGTTTACTACTCCTGCATCGCCTGGGACTGCATCCTTGGGCTTTTGGTCGCTAGATAATCAAGGCACTAGATCTATTACCTTAAACAGTACTTTTGATGTTACTCAAGGAGCAGTAACAAACATTTCTGGAATTATTTTGCCGCCGACTATACGAGTTCCTAATCCCAACGTTAATCCAGGAGATGTTGTGACGGTAAGCGGTCAAGCAGTACCAAATGCAACAATCGAATTACATCTAAACAATAGTGAAAAAATCGAAACTACAGTCTCTGGCTCTGACGGCACTTGGAGTTTTGCTCTTAATACTGCTTCGCTTAGAGTGGCTGGGCATACGCTGCGTGCTCGTTCGGTTTCGGGTACTCCTCCATTAACGACACAAAGTAGTTTTAGCTCAGCGATACAAATATTCGTTGGAGTTGATGGACAAGTAACTAGACCCTCAGACTTAAACCGCGATGGCAAAATAAATCTAGTGGACTTTTCAATTTTAATATTTTGGTGGGGAACTAATGCGGGAAATTCGTCTCCATCAGCTGATATTAATGGTAATGGTAAGGTAGGGATTGAGGATTTTTCTATATTGTTGTTTAACTGGACAGGATAAGGAATATTGTTTTGACTATCCATTTGATTTCCACCTCCAGCGATTTTCTCAAGGGAAGAAAAAATAATGTTTGATCTTGAAAGCAGCTAAAGGAACGAGAACATACTGGGATATACCAGGAGGTAGAATTGATGACACTGAGACCATAGAACAAACTTTACATAGAGAGTTATCAGAGGAACTACCGGATTTAAAAACATACTCTATTGGAAATGTCTTAGGAGTTCATCGCTTAGAAAGAGACTTATCTGACGGTAATGGTTTAATTTTAGTTTTTTATAAAGTAAATGCTGAATCATTTGAAGTAAATCTAAGTGACGAACATACAGAATATATCTGGGTAGATCAGAAAAATGTTTCTGAACTACTGAATCCAGAAACACCAATTGAAATGGGATATTGCAATGCTATTGTATCTGCTCTGAATGAGTAATTGTTATCTATAGCCTGTGCAACTTTATCTATCCTTGAGGATAGATAAAAAAATTGGCGTGAAGATTGTAAATTTACATTCCAGCAAACCTTTCGGTTAACCGAAAGGTTTGCTGGAATGTCAAAATGAGTAGCTTTAGGATTATTTTATTAAAAAATTTTGCATACGTTTGTGCATAACTACATTCGGAAAAATTCTAGCGCGTTACAATGAAAGAGTACTCATCTTGGAGGTAAGAAATTAGTCTTACTGCAAATACAGCGTAGCTGTATTTGAATGCTTCAGCCAAGTGTTTTAGGGTGAGTATGTTTCGCAGCGCACATATAAATAGCAGGAGTGGAGACCCGCTATTGCATGAGTATCTGCTCATTTAGTTTTATCGGTCGCGACGTAGATCTAAGCTGAAAAACTAATACAACGTAGAGCAACATGATTAGAACGAATACAACGTTCACGTTGCTCCAAGCAATCGCAGCTGTTGTGTCTCTTGCCACCATTTTATGGTTTGTTGGAGTCCCTTCATTCCGTTTTGCGGAAGCAGCTAATGTCACCTCCTTTAGTAACACGCTCTCAACCTCTGAGCCAGCGACTGATGCCAACCACACCATTAGTTTTGTTACACCTTCTGCCTTCGGCGCCGGTGAAATAATCACCATTACTTTTCCTGCAGAGTTTAGTAATATTGGTAACCTTGAAGCAGGAGACATCGACCTAAATGTAAATGGAGTTGAAGAAAGCCTAGTAGATAGTGTTGCTGCCGGGGCTGATTGGGGCGTCACTGCCTCAGGTCAGACCATCGATATTGAAAGTGGTACTGACACTATCGGTGCCAATGCAACTGTTACTATCAGAATTGGTACAAATGCCTCTTCTGGTGGTGCTGGAGTTAACCAAATCGAAAACCCAGGTACGCCAGGTCCGTATAGGATTGATCTTACTTTTGGGAATGATGATTCAGGAAGTACAGAAGTTGCCATAGTGCCAGTTGTCACTGTGTCCGCAACAGTAGAAACTATCTTTAACTTTACTGTTTCAGGAGTTGACGCTAATTTGGACGTCAATGGCGACACTACTACAAGCACTTCTTCACCAACTACAGTTCCATTTGGAATTCTTGAAGCAGACACACCTGTAACTGCAGCACAGGATCTGCAGGTCTACACTAACGCAGCCAACGGCTTTGTTGTTACTGTTACGACTAATCAACAACTTCTATCAGCTACTGGAGCTGATATCGATGGTTTTGTAGATGGAACTTATATAACCACTCCTATTGAGTGGACATCACCTACTCCCGTACTAGGTCAAGAAAATACCTATGGGCACTGGGGTATAACGACCAATGATGCCTCGGTGACACCTGGTTTAACTGACATTTTTGACGTTAATGGGTCCGGAAG
>DAOLBU010000020.1:0-6766 GCA_035324355.1 Minisyncoccota bacterium | reverse complement strand
GAGCTTATGTTTCTGCCTCTACAACACCGGTAGAAATATTTAGACACAACGGTCCAGTTAATGGAACTGATCAAGGTATCGGTATCACTCGAGTCGGCTATACTGCGGAGATCACTTCTCTTCAGGAAGCTGGAGCAGATTACACTGCTACGCTGACATACGTAGCGACGCCAGTATTCTAGTTAATATTGGCTCCAAGCTTGGAGTTAACACAAAAAACCTATCTCCCACCACGAGACAGGTTTTTTGCTTTTTTCTGTGTACAGTCACCTGATAGCAAAATCTTAATTGATATAATATTTATATGTTTAGAAAAGTCTGTGTTTGTTTGGCGCTTATTTTTTTTGCTGTTCCTGTAAGCGCGGCAACTATATATATTGATCCGGGAGTGGCTACTTTAAATAGGGGAGACGCTATTACGGCGGCGGTCAGGATTATGCCTGATAAAGAAACTGGTGAATGTATCAATGTTGTTGATGCGGTAGTAACCTATACCGATAACATTCAACCGGTCGATATATCGATTGGTAAGTCTATTATCAGCATGTGGGTTGAGTCTCCAGTAATCAATAAAGATAACCGCACTATTACTTTTGCAGGCGGTATTCCAAATGGCTATTGTGGGCGAGTTGATGGTGATCCTCGTTTAACAAATGTTATCACTGAAATAATTTTTCGATCACCGGGTATGCAGGTAGGTGGTTCGGGCGATGGAGATGTTCGGATTGATTTTGGACCTGAAACTCAAGTTTTGCTTAATGATGGAGAAGGAACACGTGCTCCACTTACTACACTTGGTGCAACCTTTGTCTTAGAGAAGACGGCAGGTGGCAGTGGAATAGTAGATGAATGGCGCGATGTTGTTAGAAATGACAATTTACCTCCAGAAAGATTTAGTATTGAATTAGTAAAGGATGAAGAAGGTATAGATTTTAGTGGACGTTACTATATTGTTTTTAACACGAGTGATAAGCAAACTGGCATTAGTCACTATGAGATTATGGAGGAGCCGGTTCTTGAGTTTGCTCAATTTAAATGGGGTGGCGTAGGTGTTCCATGGGTGAGGGAAAATAGTCCTTATGTTCTTAAAGATCAGACACTAAATAGCATTATCCGTGTAAAGGCAATTGATAAAGCCGGCAACGAGTATATCGCTACATATATTCCAGACGAATCACAAAAAGCTCTTTCGCGAAACGCTCTATATACTTATATCCTCTTTGCAGTCATTGGTTTGACATTAGTTACATCAATTATCTTTATGTGGCTATGGTGGCGTCGAAAGGGTAAAAGAAAGTTGATTGAAGAAGACGAAGACGGCACCGATTTAATTGAATAATCTACCTATCAAAATGTCGTCTTTTCTTTCTCATAAAAGTTTAATTATCGCCTTAATACTGACAGCACTTCTTCCGGCTTCCGCATGGGCTGCTACTTTGTCAGTTTCTCCGAATACGGGTGTGTATACAGCCGGCTCAAGCTTTACGGTGCGGGTAGTAGTAAATACTCAAGGTAAGTCCATTAATGCGGCTGAAGGTAGTCTTAAATTTAATCCTCAAGAAGTCACGGTGGTGTCAGTAGATCGGTCAAATTCAATTTTTAATCTTTGGGTTACTGAGCCAACTTTCTCTAATTCGGCTGGAACAATTACTTTTAGTGGTGGGATGCCGACTGGATATACGGGAACATCAGGAACAATATTTAATGTAACGTTTCGCTCTACTAGTGCGAGCACTGCTCGAGTAGCTATTACCGACGGCTCTGTGTTGGCCAATGATGGAAAAGGGACAAATGTACTTTCAAGTATGAATGGTGGTACCTTTACTATTCAGGCTCTTTCAACTAGCCCAGCTCCGGAAGTAGTAGAGTATGTGGCGCCAGTAAACACCCCAGCGGCGCCACAAATTAACTCAGTTACTCACAGTGATCAACAGGCGTGGTATAAGACCAACGAGGCTGTTTTGCGGTGGAACCTACCTGCTGGTGTGACCCAGGTACGAACGCTGATAGATAATAAGTCGACGAGCATTCCCACCAAAGTCTACGAAGACCCGATTAGTGAAATTCGATTATCAGATTTGCCACAAGGCGTTTCATATTTTCACTTACAATTTCGTAATGCAGATGGATGGGGTCGTGTAGGGCATTACCGATTAGCTATCGATAGTGAAAAACCAGAAACATTCGTGATTACCCAGGCTGCTGAAAACGATTACTCTAATCCCGCTCAGGTGTTACAGCTAGAGTCTCAAGATAAGACCTCTTTAGTTAAGCGTTACCAAATTAAAATTGATAACCAGGATCCTTACGAATTTATTGATGAAGAAAGCACTGGTAAAGTAACGCTTCCAAAACTTGACCCAGGTTATCATGCAATTATCATTGAGGCCTTTGACCAAGCTGGTAATAGCGTTATTGCTACTTACTCTTTTACTATTACAGCTTTTGCGCAACCGACCTTTACTGATTATCCAACTGAATTAAACGATGGTGTGATTCCGGTTATACGTGGACTAACTAAGCCTGGAGCAGAAGTGACTGTGGTGCTCCAAATGATTGGAGCTGACCCGGTTAATTACACATTGAATGCCGACAGCGAAGGAGTTTTTAGTTTTATTCCTTCCAGCAGCTTAATCAAAGGGGTCTATGAGTTGACTGCTTTTGCTAGGGATGAATACGGAGCTCAGTCGCTGCCGTCGGAGAAAATTAGAATTGCAGTCCAAGAGCCAGGTTATATCCAAATTGGGACATTTATTGTCAGTATCTTGTCAATTCTAATTCCGCTGGTTGCTATGGTTATTTTACTTGTGATTGGAACTATATTTATGATAACTTACTGGCGGCGGTTTAGAAGTAATGTGTCGAGAGAATCGGGAGAAACCCTTGCCGTTTTGACTAAAGAGTTTGCTGCGCTTAGTCAATTGGTGAATACTGGAAGAGAAAAACTAATGCAAGCAAAAAAGAGTAAAAAGCTTAATCAAACTGAAATGGATATATTTAAGGATATGGAAGTAGCTTTAAAACAATCAGAAGCTAAAATTAAAAAGGAAGCGACTGATGTTAAAAGCCTGTCCAGCAAAAATTAAATTTATATTAGTTTAAGAATAAAATTGTATGAATCGAAAAAAAATTATTGTCGGAATTCTTGCTGGAGCAATTGCTTTTTACTTAATTTCTAATTTCATTGTTAATAAAAAACTTTCTTCATTAGAAGCAAAGCTGAAAGCTGACATTGAAGAGCAAGTAGTAATTGTTGGTGAGACAGCTGTACTTTTGGGACGCGGTGGAGCGAGTGAATCAGTGACCAATATTATACCTGAATGTGGTTCACTGGAGGTAGCGAGATATGATAGCCTTTTATCTTCTCTGGATCGTGGTTTGGCTAGTGCTGAATTACAAGAATTAAAAGAATTATTTGACCGCTGTGGCGATACTGCTTCGGTACGGCGTTCTATTATGACTCTGAACCTCTCACAAGAGGTTAAAACTCTCAGTATTTTAAATGATCACTACCAAAGTCTCTGGACCGTACAAGTGCTAGAGTCTTCTGTGGACGAGTGGAATGAGTTAGTAAAGCTAGAACAGGAAATTAGTGATAATTTTAACCAATTAGTTAGAGCTCAAGGGAATATTATTGGCGCTTTAGTTTTAAACACCCCATCTTCTCCTTTAACAGTTGAAAACATTCGTGTCGAAGCGGAATCGCTCCGAAATAGGCTTACTGAGCTAACAGGTCAGGCGGCACCACTTCGATTGCGCTTAGTTAAATCATGATTTATTTATCGTGGGTTTGGAAAAAATTAATTAGTTTATGGCCCCGACATAGAGCCGGCACGGTTCAATACATGTTTCCATTGTTTATTGGGATAGCAGCTGTCTTAAGCGCCTCGCTAATAAATAGCGGAGAGTCTTATATCAAGCTTGTGCCGTCACAAACTGCGGTGATGAAAGGGGAGACTTTTACTATAAAAATATATGCTTCCGCACATGTGCCGGTTAATGCACTTGATTTAAAGATTAACTTCGCCAGTAGCATGGTTAAAGTACTTTCGGTGGATAAAGGGCAATCAGTTTTGACTATTTGGACACAAGAGCCTAAAATTTCTCATAATAGTATTGAGCTCGGTGGCGGGACGTTTAGACGAGGTTTTGTTGGAGAACATTTAGTGGCGACAATTAAAGCTCAAGCAAATTTTTCCGGTATGACTGAATTTTTAGTGGAAGATGCTAAACTTCTTGAAGGAGATGGTAAGGGGACCCCGGTGACTGTAGCGGGTGTTGGGTCTAATGCCAAGACTAGCTTTTATATTTATGATCAAAGTGAAAGTCCGGAAACTATTAGTGCTAATTTAGGTATTACTATTAATCCCGATATAGATGGAGACGGTAAAGTAACCCTTAAAGATATTAGTTTTTTTATGGCTGCGTGGCGTGCAGAAGGGTCTTTATATGATTTCAACAATGACGGAAGGATGAACTTCATCGACTTTTCAATTATTTTAGCTCGTTCTTTTGTAAACTAATTAAAATTGTTGATAACTAAGCAAAAAAGTCTTAAAAATATTGCTATTATTAAGGTGTGATGGGTTAATTTGCTCACGACTACACATGGCTGTGAAAGATGAGTAAAAAAACATTTGTTAAAAATAACATTAAACTAGGGAAGGCGAAAAACAAACGTCTTTTTAATGCTGTAAATATTCCTGCCGATACTAAAACTGGCACTGAAAATCTCGCTCTCTACAAAATTGTTTATAAAACTAAACTTAATGCCGTTCCGGTGTGTTTTTTGCTTGTCTCATTTCTTTTTCAAGGATTACATGTTACTCACGCCTCATCTGCTAATGATCCATCTAGTGCCATAGACTCAATATTAAACCTGGAAAATGAAGTTTTAGGAATTTCTGATGAGAGCGCTGTTGCAGATTTAGAAACTCCCTTATTGTCTAATGAAGCCTATTCTTATACTGAAACTGACAACAGTTTAAATCAGACAGAAGACGTGTTGCCTTCAGATACTAGTCATATTTTTGATGACGAAAATTCCAATGACGTTTTAAGTGAAGAAGAAAATAATAATAATAATGTTAATACCGATATCTTAAATATTGAAAACGAGAGTATTAATGACCTCGATAACTCAACTAGTACTAATGAGGGCGGTCCCGGGTATCTTGGTGAATTTGAAGTACCGCTCGACTCACTCGAGACGACCAATGTTGTTTCAATAACTAATAGCGCAGCTATTTTTTCGTTCAATCAAGACCAATGCACTGAGTTAGCAACTGGTTCCTTCTATTGCCATAAGGCGGAAACCGTAGGTCTTAAGGACGCCTTGTTTGCCGCGGCAGATAATGATGGTGATATGGAAATATTTAGTGTCAGCGATGGTGTACAAACTCAAATCACTAATAATAAACAAGATGATTTAGCTCCTTATTTTGATAAAAATTCAAATACTATTGTTTGGCACCGTTTTATTAATGACCGTTATCAAATCATTTCATATGATATAGACTCACAAACTGAGACTCAGCTCACTAGAACTAATGAAAACAATATGGAACCTACTAGACAAGGTAAGTATACTGTCTGGCAAAGATGGGTCGATGGCGGGTGGAATATTATTCTTTTTGATGGAGAAGTAGAGGAGCAGCTGACTAAGACTAAGTATGCTGACGTTGCTCCTTACGTGCACGGATCACTAGTTGTCTGGAATAGACATCATCTTGACGGGAAAAAAACTGTAGAGATGTATGATATTGCTAATCAAACCTACGTCAGTATTAATGATCCAGATGGCCTGGCTGTCTCTAATCCGAGGATGGTTTTTGTTTATGACTCACTTCATCCAAATGGTGATATTGTGACCAAAGGTTATGACGTACTCAATCAGGAGTTTATAAATTTGGATACTTTGCCCAGAAACTTACCAACCGAAATACCCAATAACGATTCAACAGGTGAAACTAGAGCATTAATACAAATTAAGCCAAGTTTAAAGTCAGAGGTTGAAGAGACTTTAGAAGAATCTAATCCAATACAGCCTATTTTCCCCACTCCCATACCAAACGGTACCTCGACCAATGAAGCCATAAACGAACTTACTTTAGACTTATCAGCAGCGGTAACCGTACAAGTATTGTCAACAGAGGCCACTTCAACCCTGCCTTTGTCTGATTTTGATTTAGTAATCGAACCGCTGGTAATTCCTACTGAAGAAGGTGTGTAAGAGTGAAAAATATAGTCTTAGTGTAAGGTACAATATATGAGTACTGGTATGAATTTCCGGGGTTTGTTTTATGTTGTAAAGCGTTATACAGCAATGGCCTTAACCGCCTCGCTGCTTTTTGATGTTATGGGTGTCACGCTGTTGAGTATGTTACTGACTATTCCTGCAACCACTGAGGCTGCTGCACGAGTTTTAGAACCTACCCCAAACACCTCTGCTATTGGACATACTCTGGCTGGTTCCAGTATAGTTTTTATTAATGAAAATGTCGGTTATAAATTTCACCGCTTTGGCGTAGCTCCCAATAGTGGAATGTGTGTCTATCGAAAGACTATGGATGGTGGTTTAACCTGGGGGGCGCAAGTGGCTGTTGATACCCAGACTGACTGTATCAATGTCGTGGTCTGGTACGACCAGTGGACACCTGGTGATACTGGTGACTATATCCATATCGCTACTTTTGATACTAGTGATGATATACTTTTTTATAATCGTCTTGATACCACCGATGACTCCCTGCTTTTAGCTACTGCC
>DAOLBU010000019.1:12861-20810 GCA_035324355.1 Minisyncoccota bacterium | reverse complement strand
ATATAGCCAGTCAATGGCGAAAAACCGAGCCCAGCCATTAAATCATCTTTGAAGGCTGCTTTTTCTTCCCTGCTTCTACCCGAGTGCTCGACAAACCGCAGTAATGTAGCTTGGGTTACTTCATCTAAACTCTCCCAACTCTCACCCACTGTTTCAATGTCGAAGATGAGAGTTTTCATAGAAGCTAGAGACTAATAGGTGAACCACTAAAGCAACCAATTATGCCGTCACGCTTATCATTTAAATAGTAACGGTAAGAACCTTGAACGTTTGCTCCTCCACAATTATCAGTAACCACATTATTATCCAGTCCATAAATCGGGAATCCATCAAGTGCATATCCGAGCAATGTCTCGCCACCAAATATCTTGTAGATGTTATCTTCTTCATTTCTCATTAAAGAACCTTCCAGAGCAATACCTACCACATCATTATTTAGACAAGTTTTAATATTGCTATGAAAAAAATTTATCGGTAGCTGTAAAATGGTGCTGCTAGCGATATCGTTTTCTGCATTAGGGCTCTGCTTTCGATAGAGAATTCTAGCCCCTTCGTTAACCACAAAACCAATATTAGCGGAGTTCCATGAAATATTTGCCCTAGCATAGCTGGGACAAAGGATGATTTCTCCTTCATTGCTAGACACTACCGGTTCTGGTGCTGTTGCTGTGATAGTTTCCTCTCTGACCTTCTCCTTAGACGATTCTCCGTCAGAAAATAGTTGAGCGATTTTACCTTGTAAGGCGGCTAGTCTTGAAGGTCTTTGATCGGACTTACTCTCAGGTAACACTGCTTGGTAAATTATAGTTTCGGAAGAAGACTCCTCCAAGCTAGAAATAAGGTTTGCCTGTTGCGGCACAAGGTCACTATTACTCTTTGACCAAGAAACACCTCCCACTGAGAAAAACATTATCGCCAAAAGAAATAGCAGAAAGTCTTTAGTGCGAAATGGCATATCTGTAGATAATAACAGAATTATGACCGAGACCCAATTTTAATTTCCACTAATTGCTCTACTCGTCTAATATCCGCTAACAATTTTGAGCGTTCAGCATTTTTTAGGAATAAGTTAAAGACCGAGCGGCCGCCATTACGAGCAAAGACAGCTTTATCACCAATTTTTTTATTAACATCAATGCGATGGAAGGATTCTAATTGTTCAATCTTTTTTATCCCTTTCATCTCGATAATTTTGCCTTCCTTCGAAGCAAACCACTTCATAGCACAAGCGTAGCCAAAACACTTTTTAGGTAAGATGGTTTTGGCTGGAATCCTGACCAAAATATCATTCAGGGCATGGTCAATGCCACAAGTTAACTGATGTAGCTCATGACGAAAGCCCCCCATACGAGCACCAATCTCTACCACCTTCCACTCATCATCAATCTTCATCATTTCTGTATGGGTCACAGTGTTTCGGAGACCCAAGGCATGTATGGCTTTCTCAGCCACAATCTGCGCTTTTTCTACAGTCTCCCGCTTGAAAATTGGCGGAGTAATCTGCAAATAATTATAAAAGTCATCGTGCCCAATCTTCTTGGCTGTAATTTGTTTTACCAAAGGGCAATGTTCAACTCGTCCTCTAGAATTAACATAAGAGTCAATCGAATACAGATCTCCGTCCATATACTCCTCCACAATTATCTTAGGCTCCTCAAGACGGGCGTCATTTTTATAGGCTCGTCGCAGCCGACTAAAAGTTGTTCGGAGTGTCTTTTCTAACTCCTCCTCGTGATAACAGATTGAAACAAAAAGACTCGCTGCCAAATTTGTTGGTTTAATGATGAGCGGAAAGCCAATTTTTTTAATGATACGTTCACGTTCCTTTTTACTATTTTCTTTAACTAAAGTGAAATTGGGAGTAATAGATCTATCATACACTCGCATTCGTTTACGCATCTCATACTTATCACTGGACCAAAATAGAGATTCTGTAGTCGGAGTACGTAGATAAGGCACGTGCGGAATAACAGCAGCAAAGCGTGGTAGATATTTTTCTGATCGACAAACAATAGCCAAAAAATCATCTTGGTAAGGTCGTAAAGCTTCAGCTATCTTCACCGTTTTAGAAAAATCACAGCTAACAAACAAATCTACCCCTTTAGCAATAAGAACATCTGTGTTCTCACGAATTCTAGAGTCCCAGAGAAGCATAATGCGGTACTTTTTCTTAGTTAACTCTTCATACTTACGAACACTCTCAACCACACCATCAGGCAGGTTCATGACATAAATAATGATGTTTTTTTCGACCGCTGGTGTATTCATATACTTATTTAATCTTAGTGACTTTCCTCCCACCTTTTATATTTAATTTCTAACCAAAACTAAATAAGCATACTACATTTAAGATCCAATTTGCTTTAGATGATAAATCTATCAAACGTCAATGCTTGACAAATTAAAGGCTGATTCTATTTATTCAATTAAATCAAAGACCACGTCAGGATTAACCGCTGCGGCGATTTGGTTGTAAAAATCTTCATAAGTTTCGATATTCATCCTTTCACCATTAAGGTAAAACGTTGGAGTCCCAGTTAAACCAAGGCCACGGGCTTCTAGCAAGTCTACTTTAACCCGATCTCTAAGCACTGAGGAATTGTAGTGACGCTTAAATAAATCAACATCTAACTCTAGATCAGCCGCATACTTAAAAAATAACGCTGTAGGATTTGGAGTATTTGACCACGCAGTTTGGTTTTCAAACAAAAGGTCGTGATAAGCGAAGAAAGCGTCTTGTTGACCAGCAGCTTCGGCTGCTCTGGCTGCTGGCTCGGCCAATGAGTGAATTGGAAGTGGGAAATGTTTATATTCTAACTTTACATCATCAGGAAACTCGCTAAGAATATTTTTTACAACTGGTTGAAAAGCAGCACAGGCTGGACATTGAAAATCACTATATTCAGTCAAAGTTACTGGAGCGTTCTCGTTTCCTTTAATATTCGCCGTTATCACGATTCCTTCATTATTTCTTTCTTGGACATTAGTCGAATACCACACTGAACCCCCAATTAACACGATGGCTAAAACGCCAATTATTATCCATGGATTTTTCATATAAGTAATAGTCTATCATAAAACTAGAACGATTTAACTAATAAACAACATTTTTACTTATTGTATAAATCACTTACTTTTAAAAACGCTGTTCAAACGCTGTTCTAACCTTGTGAATTTCCATCTTCCATGTTCTAATTTCAGACGATGGCACGGAAACCTAACTTCACCCGTAAGAAAAAGCGCAAACAACACGGCGAAGCCTTTTGGGATGCTGAGTATAAAAACCCGACTCACTTAAAGCTCTCGACCAACCCTAGTCAGGACCTCGAAAAATTTACCCGCTGGGTAATCAGACGAAAGCGTGAGGATGTACTCTCCCCCAAAGCTAGCGTCCTAGATGTTGGCTGTGGTAATGGTCGTAATCTCATCTACCTCCAGAGACATTTCGGCAATCCAGGCGTTGGCTACGACATTTCCAAAGCAGCGATCGCTCAGGCTTTAGTGGCTTCACGTAATCTACCGATTAAGTACAAAGCCCGCAGTATTGCTGGACCACTCGAGCTGGAGAATAATTCGCAAGCCTTAGCTCTAGACATGATGACCTCTCACTTTCTCAACCAGGAGGAACGAGCTGGTTTGCGAGATGAAATTCATCGCGTCTTAGAACCGGGCGGTCTACTCTTTATGAAAACTTTTTTGAAAGATGGAGATTTACACACCAAACGTCTACTCACTGAACAACCTGGAAATGAAACCGGCTCTTATATTCATCCTGTGATGGGAGTCGCCGAGTTTGTCTATAGCGAAGAAGAGTTGGTAAACTTCCTCCACGAGAAATTTATTATTCACAAAATTTATCGCTCACATAAGCACGTCTTTCGTGGTCAAGCTATAAAGAGAAGGACAATAACAATCTATGCGGAAAAAGATCGCTACCAATAACAACCTCCCTTCATTTATCTACAACACTGAAGTTTTATAGACCCTATTATCTACAAAAGTGAAGCTGCCACGCCTAAATAAATACAGAGGCTTGTAATATCCCGAATAACAGTAGCAAGTGGACCACTCGCTACTGCAGGGTCATGTCCCCGGGCATACATCACCCAAGGCAGGACAACTCCCACAATCACCGTCAGCCCGACAGTAAGGAATATAGAGATGCTGAGAATCAAGCTGATAGTAGTAGATTCAAGCCAAAACATTGATAACCCAAACGTCAGTAAGGCTAATATACCGCCCAGTGCCAAATTAACTACAAACTCCCGTCTTAGATAGGTAGTGATTTTAAGTTGATGATCTAGAGCCAACGCTCGAATGAAGAGCATCTGTGTTTGGGAACCTACCGCATCAGCCATATAGACAATCGCTGGTATAAAAGCCGCTAGAATTAATTGCTCAGCCAAGGTAGCTTCAAACCAACGAATCACAACCGCCGCTCCCACTCCACCAAAAAGACCTAGAACTAACCAAGGTAGTCTTGATCGAATATGCCTGATAGGAGAATTAGCCAAAACAAGACCAGTGTCCCCCTCAACATCTATGTGTCCATGCACCCCTGCAAAACGTAAGACATCTTCAGTATGCTCTTGATTTAAAATCGTCAAAATTTTGTCAGACGGAACTACTCCGAGAAATATTTTTTCTTTTGACAAGATTGGAATCGCTTTTAGATTGTGACTAAGTGCCAGCTGAGCTATACGCTCTTGTTTGGTATGACTTCGAGCGGTCACAATCTCGGTCTTCATATACTTACTAACCTTCTCTCCAGCCGGTAAACGAAGTAACTCTTTAATAGAGATTACACCTAGCAATTCACCGATTTTACTTACTACATATAAGTAATTTATTGTTTCAAAATTACCCACATGTGAACGCAACAAACTTTCTGACTCGCCGATTGTAGTTTCCTTATAAATAATCGGTACGGCGTTGGTTAACAATCTTCCAGCTTCTCCAACTAAGTGTGCCATATTTACCGACAACTAAAGGCAGCCAAACACTCATTACGTCCTGTACCAGCTGGAACCTGCGCGCACATCTCACACTGAGCAGCTGTATCCCCACCTTCTTCATATATAGTGCCAAATTCCATTCCCATGTTAAGTATATTTGAGAAATCCTGGAAAATAATATCACTTGGAGGCTCAAAAATACTGCCGTCCAAACTAACCCATGGCTTACAATCATAATCTACTGCCGCATCTAAAGGTACTGGCTCACGCGTATCCGGGATATCCCCTTCCTCCCTTGCGGTTTCCACTTCACTTAAATCAAACTTCATACCGTATTTCTGGCCATTAATGACAGACCAAGTGTACATCGTATCATTCCGCATAATTAACGACGACAAGACGTCACCCTCGGCTGAAGGTACTATAAAATCTCCTCTCATTTTGCCCTGGCTAGTAAAATAAGTACCACTAACCGCCACATCGGTTTGGTAATTAATTGTACATTCTAAATTTTGCGCTAAGCCCAAGAGATTCTGGAGAGTGCCGCGTCCGGTCGCCGGCTGTCCAGATGGCGCTTCTGTTAATCCTACAGAAGTTTCTAGAGACGCAGACTCAGATGTAACCGGACGGTCATTTAGGAGTAAAAACACTGCCGACCCACCGACAATTACCGCACCAAATATACTCAATACTAAAAATTTATTCATAGATTAATTATTACCGCTGACTCATAACTATCTCTATTATAGCAACTAAAAAACAAAATACTCTTGTCTATTGTTATATCCTGCCTTTTGGTGATAAAATAAGTGTAATTATCAAGACTTACTTATTATGGAATCTATTAAATCAACTGTAGAATCTCGAGAAAAAGCTATTGAATTAAGTCGGGAAGAGTTTGAAGAGAAAGCAAAAAATGTAGCAAAAGAATATGGCGTGACAGTTGAAGAGGTACTTTATCTATATGCCTTAAAAAGTGGTAAACAAGTAGAGAAAAATATGCACAACGAGGTGTTGCTACAAAAGATCTTTAAAGACCATCTTATTGAAGATATATATTGGGAGTCGGTTCATGAACATTTAAAATATAATGCGTCTGAACAGCATTTGGTAGCTGAATTATCTAGAACAGAGGACGAGTTAAACCAGGAAACAGTTCGTCGTGTGGCAGCAGAAAAAGCTGCCACCATAGACCGCTTAACAGGGCTACCCAACCGAAGAGCTTTTGAGGTTAAGCTAAAAGAAGTGATAGATATATTTAATGAAAAAAAAGTATCTTTTTCAGTTATTGTATTGGATATTGATAACTTTAAAGGTATCAATGATAAATTTGGACATCCGGTAGGCGATGACGTCTTACGTGCTATAGGAAAAGTTATTTATTCATGTCTTAGAGGCACGGATTTTGCTGCTCGTTATGGAGGTGAGGAATTGGCGGTCATAGTTGAAACCAATGAAGAACAAGCCCGAAAATTACAACAAAGAATTGAAACGGCCATTAGCGAAATTGACCCCTTAACTGTAGGTGTGGACCCCAATATTAGATCCCAAATCACAGCTAGTTTCGGCGTAGCGGAGTATGATCCAGAAACACAAAATATTCCAGGACAAGATGTGGTTAGTCGAGCTGACCAGGCCATGTACAGAAACAAAGAATCGAAAAAAATTCGTATGGAGTGATTTTAATTTATAAAAATTTACCCCCGCAAAATTAAATACCCAGTATAAAAAACATAGAGAAGAACAAAAGCAATACCCTGCCACCGTTCTAGTAGGTGTTTTTTACCCACAAACAAAGCCAAGAACAAAGCGAGAGTCACAACAAAAGTGATCTTCAGATCTGCTGTTAAGTTTGAGGAAAATGGTAGAGGTTGGATAATAGAGCTAATTCCTAAGATCCAGAAAATATTAAATATATTGGACCCAACAATATTTCCTACAGCAATATCAACATTTTTCTTATAGGCGGCCACTGCTGAGGTGGCCATTTCCGGCAAGGAAGTACCGATAGCTACAATTGTTAAACCGATCAGAGCTTCACTAACCCCAAAGCCAGCTGCAAAGGCTACTGCCCCGTCCACTATCCACTTCCCTCCTACCACCAAACCCACCATGCCCACAATGACCATTAGCCAGGACTTCATTAAAGAATTGCGCACTTCGGCCTCATTTACCGTCAAGGCAGTATTAGCTGATTGTTCTTGTTGGGTTAGACGATAGATATAAAACACAAACAAAGCAAAGAAGATTATCAGTACAAAACCATCCGAACGACCAACTTCACCATCGGTCACAAAATATCCCAGTACCATAACCGCCAAAAGAGCAAAAGGTATCTCCTTCCACACCGTCCCCTGCTGTACAGCCAGCGGATAGATCACAGCTGACACTCCCAAAATTAAAAGAATATTAGCAATATTGCTACCCAAAATATTACCAACAGCAATATCAGTACTATTATTCAAACTAGCAAGAATATTAACTGCCAATTCTGGCGCCGAAGTACCAAAAGCCACTACCGTCAAACCAATCACCAAAGCCGAAACACCAAGACGATTGGCCAAAGACGATGCTCCATCAACCAACAAATCCGCTCCTTTAATGAGAGCGTAAAAGCCTAGAAAGAAAAAAATATAGGTAAGCATGACAATTTTATCAACTTAGTTATCGTGCTTTTATACCCCACTCTGAAAAATTAACAAGTATTTGAACCTAAATACACGCTTGCGCACGAATAAATTCTAAACCCCCAGGCATAGCCCCAGCTTTAATTTCTTCTACTCTAGCTTCACCTAAAACTCCAATGAAGCACTGCTCCATCTCATAACTAACAGTAGTCGGTACACTCGCTTCTGGTACGCCGAGACTAATCACCGCCTGTCTTTGTTCAGCAGTCAAAGTAAAGCCTTGATTTCCTGCTGTAGTCATTGGTTCATCAGGTAAAACGAAGTCCTCAGACTCAGTCTTTAATTCCCCCATCTCAGAAGCTGTCGG
>DAOLBU010000019.1:0-12851 GCA_035324355.1 Minisyncoccota bacterium | reverse complement strand
CACATAAGCTACAACAACGATTTGAATCAGAAAAATCACCCCCAGCCCCGCCAAAATACCAACAATAACTTTTTTCATTTTCTTAGCATAGCACGTTTACAAGCAATAGAACGCCGAGCTAATCTTTCGCTAGATTTAAGAGCGGGATCATGGCCATCGACAATGCCTCCACGTAATAATCTTGTCGATTAATCAAACCATTAGTTAAATACCCAATCAACGCTCCTTTCTGCTTTGAGTTATTATCATTAAACATGATATCAGTAGCCTGACCCAGTTCATAACCCTGATCGACCAGAGACATAATTTTCTTAGGTAGTTCAAAAGCCGCTCCTCGACCAAAGACAACCTGTCCTTCCTTCCCCCGAATACACATGAAAGGTGAACTCCAGTAGACTCCATCACTCTCTTCAATACCACCTTCTAACCCAACCCAGTAGTCAGCTTCAGGGTAGTGGGACAGACAATCCTGAACCCGATTAAAAGCGCCTTCTTTTGTCTCCGCCGAGCTTCGAGGCTGATCAGCCACCCCAGACTTTGCTTTAAAAGGCACAAATTCAAATTCTTCGTCTGGAAAAAACTTTTTAAAAGTAATTTCAGTCGCCGACACTTTCATTGGATTCTCAGAACCAACAATAACTTTTTTCATAAACTAATTGTACCAAAAGAATAGTTACTCCCTATCCTAAAATAATAAGTATCAAAACCCAAACCTAAATCGGATACATTGAATGACACTTGTCAACCGTCTTTTTACCCACAACTATAGTGAAAGTGATATAATTTTGACATATGGAACAAAAACAAGTACTACTTGTCGAAGACGAAAAGAACATTCGAGAACTATATGCGATGGCATTAATAAATGCTGGTATTGACATCTTAATGGCTGAAGATGGCGAACAAGGAGTCGCCTTAGCTCTTAAACATCATCCTTCTCTTATACTGATGGACATCTCAATGCCTGTCCTGGACGGACATGAGGCTGTCAAAAAAATCCGCGCCGACAGCTGGGGTAAAAACGCCAAAATTATTTTCCTCACCAATCACAGTGAGGCCACCAATGTCGCCCATGCTATCTCCCAACACCCCGAAGATTACATCGTCAAAGTCAATACTCCCGTCAAAGAAATCATCAATCGTGTTCGCGAGGCGATGTACTAATAATTATATAAAAACATAAGCGGCGCCCGGGACGCGCCGCTTATGTTTTTGATGAATAGCTAAGAGACTATTTGTGAATATTTGTACTTTATCGACGAATTAATTTAACGATATATATCAATACCACCGCTCCGATAACCGCAACCATAAAGCTGTAGAGATTGAAGCCGGTAACCCCGCCTTCGCCGAAGAAGTTCATAATATACCCACCGAGACTAGCCCCGATAATACCGATAATAATATTCAGAATTATACCTTGTTGCCCATCGGTTCCCATAATCAATGAAGCGATCCAACCGGCCAATCCTCCAAAGACAATCCAAGCTAAGATTTCCATAATGATATTTGATTTATTTTTTAATAGCTTAATTTTATATCTCCTAGAACTTTTCTTCTTCCGACAAACGAGTATCCGCCTCATGTGTCGAAACTGACTTACTCATAATGAACAACTTAATTATAGCAGTTGCTAACAGCCAGTAGACCAACATTGCCAAGAGGGTTAACCACTCAAAGATACTACCTTGAACGTAGCTGTGTCCGAAAACTTGGATGAAAGGCCAAGCAAAGACATTTGATAGCGTGTAGATAAAGGCACTAAAGGCGGCTTCAGGGTTAGCCCCCGAGTAATTTTAGCAGGAAGCGCACTGCCAAAAGAGTCTCGATGACATATAAACTGTACCAAACTACTTAAGCGCTGCGATATAGTGGCTTACTTGATTCACTTTGCATATTTTGTAGTTAACTATTTAATAACGACAATTGCTTTTACTATGATGAATTTGGAAGTCTTAAACAAAAAGCACCCAGCACTTATTTTTCTTAATAGACAAATAAGTGCTGGGTGCTTTTTGTTACTTATGCAGCTGGAGTCTCCTCAACAGGCGCTGTTTCTTCTGTTGTATCAGGAACTATTTCTTCTGTAGTTTCCGGAGTAACTACTGTTTCTTCTTCCATCATAATTTAGTTTATATTAGCGACTAACTTCAACATAGATATTATACACGAAATACACAAAAAATCCTAAAAATTTTCATCAACTCAGCTAACGACATAAATTTATGTTAGTAATCATGTATAATAAATTTTAATAACTTATATTAAATATGTATCAAGGAAATTGGAAGTGCAGTGGCTGTGGTGGAGCAATTACCGAACTGCCGTTTCAACCACGAAGTGAAGCGGGGCTAACCTGTCGAACT
The DNA here is from genome assembly GCA_035324355.1 of Minisyncoccota bacterium. GTDB lineage: Bacteria > Patescibacteriota > Minisyncoccia > Phycocordibacterales > UBA918 > OLB19. The sequence continues at coordinate 10,485 of DAOLBU010000019.1, read as the reverse complement.
TGCTACGCTAAGAGTAAGGTTAGAGATACTCAGACCCCACCGGAAATGAAAACTGCCTCTGAAGCTCCTGACATTCCAGACTTTGCTGACGTAGCTAGTGAACCAGATCACCGTGATGGCTTCCCTGACGCAGCTCCTGCTAGTAGCGAAAAACCTAAGATTGCTGGCAACTGGCAATGTGCTAGCTGCGGCGGGACTATCTCTTCTCTCCCTTTCACTCCACGCGATACTAGTAATCTAAAGTGTCTTGATTGTTTTAAACAAAGTAAACGCTTGATCAAATAACTACCCTTTCTTGATATTTAGGTAGAGAATAATTAAGAATGCAAAAGTTACCGCTGACAAAAACGGGAAAGTCACGAAACCAAATTGATTCATAATTAGTGATAAACCGCCACAATCAGTCCAAATACCGAAAGGCCGATACTGTACATTGGGTAAAAAATATTTTCTCTGGTCTTAAAGGCCATGAGCGCAAACAGTGCCTGCGGGTACAGAGCAATACGTTGCAGCCAACACAGCGAGCATGGCACAAAACCAAAATACTCAGAGTACAGAAGTGACAAGAGCACACTCCCTATTGTGACTAACAATATTAAAGGCCAAGCAACCGGACTAACGTACTGTAGATAAAACTGCCGCTGATAGAAAATATAATCGACAAAAAGTCCAATTGTTAAAACAAGCATTGCTAAACCACCAACCGCTAGCACAAAATTCAGAGTAAAAAGCAGAGACATATTATGATATTAAAATTTCTATTATTTTTAAGTATACTGCTATAAAACCACTAAGCCAACTTATCATACACAACAGTAAATAATGCACTTAGACAAAGACATTAAATAATGGCTATATTCAATTACTTACTAGTGTAAGAAATACAGTAAACAGTCGTCATCAATAATTGTTAGTAGTTAATAAAAAAACTATTATGATTATGCACAAGATTAGTTTACAACTGATTAGTGTGTCAACAGTCACGCTAATCATAATGAATGTCTTTCTTTCAACTGCTCAGGCATCCGCCATTACCCAGCCGCAGATAAATGAGCAGCAACGGGTGGTCTTAGTCGAAATTGTCGACGTCCTTGAAGAACACTTAAAATTACTGCAAATGCAATGGATTCAACAACTAGAAGCGAGAGTCACGTGGCTACAAGCACAGCTGGATGCACAATAATGTAAACCGAAAGATAAAAATTAATAATGCCTATGCGCACTAGCGCTTAGGCATTATTACTAATATCTCAAATCCAATGACTTATTTCTGCTCCGCCAATTCTTTTAATCTCTGTAGTGCTTCTTTCCACATTCCGTCAAACATCTCTAAGTACCCCTCATCTAAATCCTGTTCAACGGTAAATTCTGTCTGACCATCTTTTTCAGTTAAAGTGTAATTTTCAAAAGCAGGCGCCCAAGACTTTGCTTTTTCGCTAGTGGTATCTTCTACTCCATTTTCAATAATTCCCAAGTGTTCAATAGAAATAAATTCATAAGGAATATTTTTTGCAATACGGCTCAAAATTCCACCCTCATTTTGCCCATTTTCGTCAGTGCCTAAAAACTTAATTATTGATCCTTCACTCCAGTCACCTTCATAACAAGAAGTTGGGTTGAAAGGCTTGGTCCACTCACGGTAGGTGGCCGGACCCAACAAGATATCCCACACTTTCTTCTGAGGCGCATTTATTAGAATGGAAGTTGAAAATTTTTGCATAGTTTGTTAGATAGCTAACTAATATCTTAACCTTGGTCGTATTGTAGCAAAAAAACTGCCCTAAAGGCAGTTTTTTTGCTTGTCGGTTCTAAGTTATAGCCAAAGCCAATTTAGATGCATGATTCTATTCTCATAAACTCCAAATTCGTCGGTACCGCACCATCCTTAATTTCCACCACTCGGTTTTCTCCGAGCTCAGCCACTAGGCATCTTTCCTGTTCAGCTGTCACTGAAGCCGGAACTGACTCCGAGTCTACACCAAGCGCAACCAAGGCTTCTTTTTGTTCGCTTGTAAGATCAAAGCCGCTGTAATTCTGAGTCGCTGTAGTTGTACTGTTATTTGTTGATGTGGCAGTAATAGGATTTGGATCCAAATCGGTCTGCATTGGTGCTTGAGGCAAAGGCACCATACTTTCATTACCTACGCCGGTGTCAGTCGCGAACAAATACATACCAATAATTAAAAATAACAAGATTATAGCTATGACACCAAATATAGAAGAATTGGAATTTTTCATACGTACGTAAACTAGGTTCCTCGAACGAGTCTTACAATGGCCAGTAAAGCTACTGCTCCCACCAAGGCCACCATAAAGCTATATAGGTTAAAACCTGATACTCCGGTTTCTCCCAAAGCACTCATAATATAACCTCCTAGAATAGCGCCTACGATACCCACCACCACGTTTAAGAGTATCCCTTGTTGCCCATCAGTTCCCATGATCATCGAACCGATCCATCCAACAATTCCTCCAAACACGATCCATAGTAGAATTCCCATAGTAATTTTATTTAAGTAATTAATAAATAATTGCTGAATTAACCCCTTCCCGTCTACTCTCTCAACCTTTGATGTGCTTCAAAGGTTGAGACTGGCTTACTCATGACCAAAAGCTTTACTATCGCTATAGCCAAGAGCCAATAAACAAACATAGCAAGTAAAGTTGTCCATTCAATAACACTGCCTTCAACACGTAAGTTTCCAAACACCGCTACAAACGGCAAGGTAAAGAAACTCGAAATGTTATATATCAGACTAGTAAAAGCCGCCTCGGGATTAGCCTGAAGAAGTCTTAAGATAAAGCGAAGAGCCAAGAATCCTTCAATGACATACAATACGTACCACACAACTTGCGTGCCCCGATATAGTGGACGTGTAGATTCATTAATCATATTAATCAATTAAATTAACTTGTAATTATTGCGTAGGCAAAATGTACTCTTCTGCAAAAATTTTCTTATAGAATAGTTATTTTCAGAGAAAGTTTATATTTGCCGACAATCACAAAACGACCTTTCACTTATATTATGCCGTAGTAAATCAGTGTTCATTACAAGAAAATGGCTCATTTTTGAGATAATAAAAAGTGCCAAATGTGTTTAGACATTACAAAATTCTATTGACTTTAGAGTCAAAATATGATATGATATAAAACAGAGGTAGGGATTCCACCCAACCGACAACAGGAGTTCCAAAATGAGCAAGTTCCTTATGCCTCTGCTGTTCACTTTTTTCAGCCTCGTTGGCTGGACTCAGGCACAGGGCGCCAATCTGAGACAATTCAAGGAGGCATCGCTTGATGTCTACATGGTCCTCGGAATCATCCCAAACCAAAATACGGTGATAGTTGAGCCGGACCGAGTTACATCACCAAATTCGTCGAATTGGGTTTGGCTGATCCTTCGGACCGACGACGGCACGAGCGGTAACCTAAGCGACGCAGCTTTCTCCTATGGAGCCGGGCTTCCCAGCGCAGGCCAGAACGTTTGTCACCGACTGTCGGGAAACGGGGTCGGGGACACCCTGTTCCAGAGCGGCTTCGAGGACGGAATGCCTCTCGCCAATGGTGGAGTCATTCCCGCAAGCTGGTGGCGCAATGTACCCGTGGGTAGTCTCGACTATCAGACAGACACGAACCAGGTGTTTGGTACTATCCCAGAAGATGTCTGGGTTCGATGCCACGTCAGTTTCACAACTCCGGAAGGCATCACCTCCGCAGAGTTTACCTTCGTTCTTTAAGCTAGACCATCCATCAGTCGTACGCGACTGATCAACACAAACCCCCCGGGCACGCAAGTGTCCGGGGTTTTATAATTTAAATATTACTGTAATTTTACCGCTGTCCCGTACACCAATATCTCTGCCCCGCCAGTAAGAACTTGAGAAGTAGAATAACGCAGACAAACAATAGCATCGGCGTCCAATCCTCTAGCCTCAAGAAGCATGCGCTCAGTCGCTTCGGTTCTAGCTTCATTTAGTACTTAAAAATCCAGACAAGTTGTTTCAATACATGCATACGCCAGCAGTTTAATGTCGTCTTAAGTTTTCGTTGACAAATTTGTGATTAGTAGTATGGTGTGAATGTGCGGCAGTGAACTAATCGCCCACTCCTAAATTACTATGCTGACATACTGCACTAAACCAATCCTAGCGTTATTTGCCTTACTTTCATTGTTTGCATTTACTGCTGAAGCTAGACAGGCTGATTATTCGGTCGGTTTTATTGCTAATGAAATAAACTCGGGTGATCCCATTCAAGTCCGCTGGGAAGCTCCTTCAAATAATCGTTCCAGGGGCTGGATTGGTCTCTATTCTCTAAATTCGAATGATCGTCAGTATCTCGTCTGGCAGTACGTTCCGGATAATAGTACTTCCGGCACCATTACCTTTTCCTACTTAAAACCCGGTACTTACGAGGCGCGGTTTTTTAGTGACAATGGTTATACACGGGAAGCCAAGACCCGTGACCACTTACGCATCAGACCCTCTTCAAATAACACCGGAGGTGACTATAAGGTATCTCTAACGGGAGCGAGATACGCACCAGGTGAACCGATACTAATTCGCTGGGAAACTCCTTCAGGATCACGGTCCCAAGACTGGATTGGTCTCTATTCACCAAATGCAAGTGATCGTAACTATGTCGCCTGGGAATACATTCCAAACCGAGGTACCTCTGGTACCATTACCTTTTCTTATGCCGTACCCGGCACTTATGAAGCCAGACTTTTTAGTGGAAATGGTTATAATCGGGAAGACACTTCAACACAACAATTTACTATTACGTATGATAATAACGGACTACCAAACCCAAATAATAATTACCGGCTCAATGTCACTTCCGCATCAGTCAATGTCGGACAATCTGTCACCGTGAACTACCAAACTCCAAGTGGAGCAAGTCGTGATCGTGACTGGATCGGTCTCTATCGGATCAGTGACAGTGACCGATCTTACTTGAATTGGCAATACATCGGCAGCAGTGCAGACGGTTCACTCACCTTTACCGCACCAAGGGCTGGCACCTATGAATTTCGCTATTTTCAAAATGATGGCTACACCAGACTTGCTACTTCGGCACCCTTTACTGCCGGCAGTAATACTGTAACGCAATGTACGGTAGCAAACTTAAACAATATAACTAATTATCCACCCAAAAATGGTCCTGTTGTGGCCTTTGGTGACAGTCTGACTGCTGGTGTCGGAGCCACTGCCAATCAGGACTACGTGAGCCAGCTGCAGCGACAAGCTGGAGTGAATATTATCAATGCTGGTGTTTCTGGCGATACTACTGCAGAAGCCTTGGCCCGTCTCAACAGAGATGTCCTTGTCTATAACCCCTCTGTGGTAATTATTTGGCTTGGTGGTAACGATATTATTAGTCGTTTTTATGAACGAGCTGAACAAGGACTGGAAAATATTACTTATTCGGAATGGCTTAGTCTATTAGCTCTTAGGCTCTCAGGCAAAATTCCAGAACCTTCAGGTATAACCGAAGCACAAACTTTCGCTAACCTCCGTGAAATTATTGAACGGATACAAGCAACTGGAGCCATCACTATTGTTGTTGGATTTAGCGGTGGAATTTTTAATGAAAATCTTGAAGGTCGTTATGCAGCAGTCGCCGCCGCAACTGGCTCACTTTATGTCCCGGATGCTCTTAATAATATTGTGGGCCGTCCATCACGCATGAGTGACATAGTACATCCAAACAACACCGGTTACAGAATGGTAGCCGACCGCATCTTACCCTATCTGACTTGCGTTATTCCTAGATAGTCTATTCTTCAAGCTCCCCGCTAATTCTAAGGTGTAAACAGTACTAGCTACGTAAAATCTTCTCCATCATTTTTCCTTTAGCCAGTTCATCGACGAGCTTGTCGAGGTAACGAATTTCTTGCATCAGTGGATCTGAAATATCTTCAACTCGAATCCCACACACCACTCCAGTAATTACCTTACGAGCCGGGTTCATTTTTGGTGCTGTTTTAAAAAAAGTCTCAAAGTCAGTCTTTTTCTTTAGCTCGGCTTTTAATCCTGACTGACTATATCCGGTAAGCCAACAAATAATTACATCAACTTCCTTCTTTGTCCGTCCCTTTTTCTCAGCTTTGGCTACATAGTATGGATATACACTAGCAAAGCTAGTGGTAAAAATACGATGCTTACTTGTCGAGCTATTTTGTTTCATTATTTATCACTATCGGGTAAACCCCACTGCCATTTTGGCTTCTCTCCTTTCTTATAACAAATTCGTAATAAAGTGACAGTAAGCAAGACCGCCGGCAAGACAAAAGTAAACACCACCTCTCGCATTGGCGACGTTTCATCAATAGTGAGAGCAAAGGCGACTATACCGGCGACATAAATCACCAGAGTTAGCCAACCCTGCCAACGTACCGGCGTCCAACCCCAGCCAAATAATTTACGCTTAAACCAGTACCCTTCTGGATTATCTTTATAGTAGGCTACATATTTTTCAAACATATCTTATATTTTATATCGCCTGATAAAAAATTATTTTTGTGACAGATTCATAAATCTTCAATCCCTACATTGTAATAGACGGATACACATGGTCCGGATTTCTGTTTCCTTCTTCGATCTCTAGTAAACGAAAACGAGGTAATCCTTCTTCATTGTTTCCTGTGAAGCGTTCTAGTGCTGTTGAGTAGAGTTGTCCATGGTCATATAGAGCGCGATAAATCACCCGAAACTCATCACCATCCACATCTGCATTTTTTGCGATATCTACAACAATATAGCGGTTGCCACGATAGTGCTCATAAACACGGTTGCGAATTACTGACGCCTCCAGTTTTTGATATTTCATACATTATAACAAATTACTAAACCGTTAAAATTTCAACCTCTACTTTTATCTTCACTAATTGAAACATACTTAGTATAAAACATGTTTAGATAAAAAATAAAAATAGTGATGAATAAATATACATTGGGCTTATATTTTATTGTTACAATACAGACAATGCACACAAACAATATCAATCATCCGTGGGCCAGAAATATAGACGAAATTACTCATGATTTAGAAGCGACAGTAGACAAGGGACTATCTCAATCTGAGGCTGATCATCGCCTCACAAGTGTTGGCTACAACACTATTAATGATGATCAAACTCGTTCTGTATGGGGTATTTTTATTCATCAATTCAAAAACCCCTTAATAATTATTTTGGTTATAGCCACGATGATTACCCTCGGCCTAGAAGAATGGCTTGACGCTGCCGTCATTGGTTTTGCTATTGTAGTGAACACTATTCTCGGTTTTGTTCAAGAATACAAAGCTGAAAGAGCTATTGCTGATCTTAAATCATATATTCTAGAAAGATCTCGTGTCATCAGAAATGGTCAAGAGATTGAAATTAATTCTGAATTACTCGTACCAGGTGACATCATCCATATTACAAATGGCAGTCGCATTGCCGCCGACGCCAGACTACTCTCAGTTATTGATTTAGCTGTTGACGAAGCCATTCTCACTGGCGAATCTATTCCTGAAAACAAGTCTATCGAGACTCTGAGTGAGACCACTTCCCTGGCAGACAGAAATAATATGGTCTTTGCTGGCACACTGGTCATATCTGGTAGTGGGCATGCGATTGTCACTGCCACGGGAAACTTAACCGAAATTGGCAGACTCGCTGAAATGGTTTCAAACACAGTCTCTGAAAAAACACCCCTCCAAAACGCAATTGGTAAACTTACATGGGTAATTATTTTTGTTATCAGTCTGGTGGTCACAGTTATTTTCTCTTTGGGAATCATGCAAAACCAGCCCTGGGATGAAATGTTCTTGCTTTCAATCGCCATTATTGTTGGAGCGGTGCCAGAAGCCTTACCAATCGGTCTTACCGCCGTCTTGGCCGTTGGTGTAAATCAAATAGCCAAGCGGCGCGGTATCATGCGCAGCCTGACCGCAGCTGAAACTCTCGGCTCAACCACTGTTATTATCACCGACAAAACTGGCACCCTAACACAAGCCAATATGCAACTCGTTGATATCACCAATATCAACGAGTTGCTTAACAACCCCATTCATGAAGGAATTAGAGAGCGCTATAGCCATGAACAAAAAGAATTGCTGGCTCTAGCCATTGCCAACACAGATTCAGTCGTAGAAAATCCCCAAGACAAAAAACAGGACTGGGTAATTGTTGGTTCTCCTTTAGAAAAAAACATCGTCAAAGCAGCAGCTATCCATGGTCTTGATGTCTTTGCTGAACAATATCAATCAGTAACAAAAATTCTGCCGTTTAATTCGACCACCAAATTTTCGGTTTCTAAAATCCCAACCTCAATACTCCCATCACATTTGTCTCAGTACGAAAATCCTCACGTAGTTATGGGGGCTCCTGACATACTCCTTGATCGTGCCTATCTAGACAAAGAGTCGTATCTATCGGCTTTAAACAAAATAAAAGAACTAAGTCATGCTGGCCGTCGCGTACTTGGACTCGCTCTCCTGACCCCAAAAACTACTGATAAGCTGACCAACGAAGATGTCGTTGATATAACTTTCTTGGGTGTTTTGAGCTTTCACGACCCTATCCGACCAGGAGTAATAGAAGCTCTCGGTACAATTAATTCTTATGGCGTTAGGGTTTTGATGGCGACAGGAGACTTGCCTGGTACTGCTCTCGCTATCGCTAACGAACTGGGCTGGAACGCAGACGAAAATATGATTCTTACTGGTGACCAGCTCAAGCAATTATCTGACGACGATCTTAAAAGTGCTCTTAAACACGTCCGTATTTTTGCAAGAGTAACACCAGAAGACAAACTCCGTATCACTAAAATACTCCAATCACAAGGTGAAGTGGTAGCCATGACCGGTGACGGAGTCAATGACTCTCCTTCCCTCAAAGCAGCCAACATCGGTATTGCTGTCGGTTCTGGAAGTGATGTTGCAAAAAGTGTTTCCGACCTCGTTCTGCTTGACGACAGTTTCCAAACTATTGTCGCGACTATCGAAGAAGGTAAAAGAATGTTGGTAAATATTAAAAAGATTTTTGTGTACTTGATGTCAAATTCACTAGATGAGGTAATTTTAATCGGTGGAGCAATTATAGCTGGTTTAGCCCTACCACTTTCAGCAATTCAAATTATTTGGGTTAATCTTTTTACAGGCAGCATACCGGCTGTTGCCTACGCTTTTGATAGACAAGAATTACCAAAAAACTTAAAGTCTAACAGCTTCTTTGACAGTACTGTAAAATTTTTGACCATTGGTATCGGTATCCTTACTTCTGTTTTGTTACTCATTCTCTATATGACCCTTATCAAACTCGGTGTTGATTTAGGCACAGCTCAAAACGTGGTCTTTGCCTGCTTCGGTAGTTATATCCTCGTCATTGCCTTTTCTTTCCGAAACCTGCATCAAGCAATTTACACATACTCCCTAACAAAAAATAAGTTTCTCTTATTTGGTGTACTTGGAGGACTTATTCTTATGGCCGCAACTATATATCTACCATTCTTCCAAAACATATTTGGTACCAGTGCCCTATCTCTCCCCTGGCTCGGCTTTGTGATTCTTTGGCTAATACTTCACATCTTCTTAATTGAAGCAGCAAAATGGATAACTCGCACCTACCTAAAATAAAAAATATTTTTCTTTCCCATATTAACTCACAGTATGTTGGCAAGAAAAGAAGCAACAGCGAATCAGATTTTTAAGACGATTGCAGAACAGGAGGTAGTGATTGAAACAAAGTTAAATGAACTCACCGCAGATATACCAGCCATGAAACGATTACTGGGGTATGAGTGGATACTAAAGCAAGCGGGTGGGGTTAGTTAGGGATGGTATTAGCGTGAGTGTCATTGTAAACCAATACATGAATTTAGACAGATCACCATCTTTTTTTGGTTTCAAAATAAGATGAAAGTGATTTGGCATACAACAATAGGCAATTAGACCAATTTCGTATTTTTCTATCGCTTCTACCAGTACGGATTCAAAGACTCCATAATCGTCTTTTGTTTCAAAGAGAGTCAGCCGCGCACTAGCACGATTAATTACATGGTAATGGTAACCTGAAACATCGACTCGTAGCGCGCTGGGCATCTCCTAATAGTATCAGAAATGCTCCTGGGGGAAAATGGGGAGTCTTGTCCAACGCAAGATGATACCCAAATCACCATCGATTCCAACGTAAAAGAAGCTAAAAGGTCACCCTAGTAGCTTCTTTCCAGAATCGGCGTACCGTATTCAATAATGACAATGAATATGAACGACGATGCAGTAGTGAGTATGGCACAACTCAAGGAGCTGATAAAGCTCGGTCACAGTGCCACCTTTATTCGCCATAATCAAACCGAAGCCTATGCTTGGATTAACATAGTCTTGAGTCGATTGAAGTACTCTAAAGAGACCAAGAAGAACCGAAGTATTATTAAGAAATATACGTTATAGACAATAATTAATGTTTAACTTTCCCTAATGGATAGACAATAATTC
>DAOLBU010000018.1:0-20886 GCA_035324355.1 Minisyncoccota bacterium | reverse complement strand
CGACTTTTAACCTCAGCTGTGGATACCTTTCCTTCAGCCGAACCCTCGATGTGATACATAAAGCCGACAGCCTTTTTTCCCGTAGCAATTGTGATTGGTATAAGCACATCCCTTTCTTTAGTGGTCACAGCTAACTCAATTAAAAACTTCCCTATTCCTTTGTCTTTCTTCCCTTTTACTTTGACTCTTTCGAAGCGAGCCTGGTTAAGACCAATTTTTACACTGATATTTTCATCTATCCCCGCAGCTTTGTTGGCCACTACTAATTGCTCTTGCAGTCCTTTTAGTTGAGTATTTAATTCTTTTAAACGTTTCTTCTTAGCCGCTAATGATATTTCCATCTTTTAATTATAGAACAAAAAAATGCCTTTTGAATTAGATTACAATTGTAATTGGGAATAAAGTTATACTGGCAACTTATTAATAACCAGTCACCTCCTTAATTAAAGATCTTGTAATCCCTGACTCCCTGATTATCTGCAGCTCACCATCATTACTAACCTTTACCACAGTCGAGGGAGCGCCTGTACGTGGTCCGCCATCTACTACCCTAGTAATGAGATGGCGGTTTTCGCCGAACTGAGTCAATATTTCTTCCGTAGCAGCAGGAGTCGGAAGATCACTCAAATTTGCGCTAGTAGCTGTCAGAGGTGCTTTATGCATTTCAAACCAATCTTGGACTAAAGTACTAGCTACTTTGTCTGAAGATACTCGAAAGCCCACAGTTCCGTCAGGAGCTCCATATTGACTGTACTTTGAGCGTAGTTCAAGAACAAGCGTCAAAGGTCCCGGTAAAAAATGTTGAGCTAGTTTACGCACCACGTCATTTACTTCAGCATAACGTTCAATGTCAGCCAAATCTCGCACTAGCCAGCTCACGGGCTTTGTCTCTGACCGACCCTTAAGTTCATAGAGTCGTTGGAGCGCCTCTTTGGAAAATGGATTAACCCCCAGTCCGTAGACAGACTCGGTTGGATAAAGAATTAGTTCTAGTAAGTTCATAGTAAAATTATAATACTAGCAAATTCTACCGATTGCTCAGCACCTCGCTGACTATTTACATCTGACTATCAATTGATTCATCAAAGACTTCAATCCAGTCTACGTTAGCGATATTAATCATTAACGTTCATCTATCTTTCAAAGACATTTTAGTAAATTCACCTTGTGTTATCGTGCTTATTAAAAGTTTGTGGTTTAGATTTAATAAGAGCAATTGACATAGAATCATTATTAAATATTTTTTCAACCACGAAATCGGTTGCCAGGGCTTCTTCGAATTCATTTAATGTTGGTTTCCACGATGAAGTCATTTTAAAAACAGTTCCTTTTTCAAAACTTCGTCCACTTAAAGTAATAGTTTCTTTAAGAATAAAAGAGGATACTAACCTTTTTTCTTCAATGGCGACCTGTGCATGCAAACCTGGTTTGTTGACATTTTTTTCAAAATCGGTTTTCTTAAATCCAAGCTGAAGAAGTGGTCCAAAAAATATATCTTCAATTTTTGGATTGGCATACGAATCAATAATTTCTAGTTCTGATTGAGACTCAGCAACTATCGGCATTGTTACCAGGAATATAATTGATGGGTCTTTTACAATTCCGTTTAAATACCTGTTTATGATTTCACTTTTAAAATTTCCGTAAGTTCCACCAAAGAAAACAAAAATTTGTTTTTCTCCTGGAATCAGCTTAAGCGGAAAACGGGAAGTTAAATTTTCTATATCTAGCAAAACTGGATGCTTAGCATATTTTCCTTCTACATTAGCCCTCAAGGCGGCCGCCAGTTCAATTGGTTGAACATCGACCGGATAGTATGCCTTTACTGATTCTTCACCAATTTTTTCAATAAACACTCGTCCTTTCAAGCCGTCACCACTACCTATATCTATGACTGAGAACAAGACTCCGTCATTATCTTTTTTCAGGTAACTAATTATCTCATCAAACAAATCTAGTTCGCTCTTTTCCATCACTTCAAAGTATTTTTTATTATCGTATATATTTAGATAAGCATCAGTCCCCTTGTGGTTTAAATACCACAACTTTGAATTACGGAAATCAATTACGGGACCGATCTGATTTGAGAGAGTGTCTTTTATCTGTTTTATATTGGCTACTTTGCTTAAAGGATATAGATTGGTGTAAAGATTTTTTGTAAGTATTACACTTTGATAGTCACTAAAGCCGGATAGAAATTCTTCAATTTCATCTTTTGTATCCAAAATAACTTCAAATTCAACATCATATTTTCCATTAGCTCTCTCAACATAGATACAACGAACATCCTTCCATAATTTTGCTAACAATTCTTCTAATGAATTTTCACTTTTTCGACTTAGTGAGTCAATAAATACTTTAAAGTAAATACCTCCATAATTCACCCTCTCCTGATAGCCAACAATTATACCTTCCTTAGTTAACTTGTTTTTCATCGCTAAAACGACTTCTTCAGTTATGCCGAGTATTTCAGACATCTCTTTATCTGGTATTGAGCTATCAAGAGTAATTACCTTAAGATAGTCTAGTTCCGTGTGATTTAGTTCAAATGTACTTTGAACAGAATCAACAATGGTCATTGGCTTATTGCTCTTTTGAATTGGACGATTACCGAAGCTATGAAGACTGGTTAATTCTGATTGGTAGACAATAGAATCTTTAGAGTCAAGATTTTTCCTTATAGCCGCACTAATTTCATTTATCTCACTGTTTGATTGTGCCCATATGCCGATAGCGATATTAAACCACCCCTCAGCTGAAAAAACCCAGCCAATATTAGGATGATTTATAAAATTTTCCAGCAACCTTTCTTTTGAATCCTCTGAAGCCAAAATACAAATGCGGAAATACCTCAGACCAATTTTAGAGAGATTCAAAACTGCATATGGTGGACCGAAATATTCATTTTTCTCTATAAGGTTTATGTCCGGTTTCATATGCATAATCTAACACAACAGTTAGGAGATTTATAGAGTTTGCTCAATGATAGTCATAACTCGTCGGTGTCTAGTCTGCTACAGGAATATCAATTGGCTTTTCTTCTTTGTTGTCTTCTTTAAATTTAGCCGGTTTTGGACGCACATGAGGAATTCGCGGAATCAATACTGAAGCAACCGCTGCAATAATCGCAATTTGATAGAAACCAAAGCCAATAGCCATACCAATAGCACCAGCAAACCAAATACTAGCAGCCGTAGTGAGGTTTTTTACACTAGCACCGTCCTTTAGGATTAAGCCCGCTCCTAAAAAGCCAATACCAGTAACAATTTGCGCTGCAATCCGTGACTCAGAAGCCGGATCAACCGTCATAGACATATAGGTAAAAAGCATCGCTCCACTAATGACAAGTGAGTGGGTGCTGATACCAGCATCTTTATTGCGAAGTTCACGTTCACCACCAATTAGCGCTCCCAGCGCCACCGCAATAATCAAATCAATGATGAATACGGCCGTATCCGGCTCAAGCCAACTGATTGTCATTAATAATGATTCCATAGGACACCATTTTTATCATTGATTCCAAACAAAATCCGTCTCAGATTGTAAGGGGTCTTCTTATACTGACACCTTTGGAAATTCATGACATTAGTCCAGGTAGCGCCTTTGCCGCAGAGGACCTATATCTGTAAAATACTTATCATGTACAAAAGTAAACTTGTGCTTTCAGACACTCACACAAGCAAAGAAGGTGGTAATTCTAGTAGTCACGGTAATACTATCTCCCAGATTGTATTACCTAACTATATTCATTCGCTTCGCTCCAATTCTAGTAAGTACTCTCGACCCGTAAAACAATGTATAGACATTGTTTTACCACTCGCCTTCGGCATCGCTGCGGCTTCCACTTTCGTCCGCAAATAACATTTGTGATGTGTTTTGTAGTCACGAGTTACTAAGCTTTTTATTTCACTACGTTCATAAAAATCTAAGTACTCTCGACCCCGGCGCTCTTGCTCGTAAACTCGCATCGTTTACGCCCTCCACAGCAGTCGCAGATGACGCAGGTCATCTGCTAAACCTAAAAAGCAGCCACTAGTTAGTGGCTGCTTTTTAGGTTTTCTGCTGTGGACCCGAGAAGATTCGAACTCCCTGCCTCCTCAGTGCAAATGAGGCGCTCTACCAAGTGAGCTACGGGCCCAAACGAGCAACAGTGTAGCAAAGATTTCTTGGCTGCACTAGTTGCGAGTGCAGGGTCCGAAAGCTTTGCTTACTAGCCCAAATATTATGTGCGTGACTAATGTAAATTAATCTCGCCTATAATACGAGTTGCCCTACTGTAAGTCAAGCGGTGAATCAGCTGAAATAAGGACCCATGGTGCTTGAGGATTGGCTGAGTAATGGGAGCCAATTTTAAGACCAAAAAGTGTCCAAATAGCATCTTTGGCGCTGCGCTCAGAGATAATGACTGCTGCCCCATCCTTAATGACCGGATAGATACGATCAGCATCGATATCATAAACAAAACCGGCACAGCTAGTGTCTTCTACATCGTGTCGCTCACAGAAAAAGACAAAGTTTTGGTCTTCTGACAACACGTAACGCAAGTCACCATAATGGTAACCCTGTTTTAAATCAGCGATATCGATAGTATCCTTGGATACTTCTGGATTAAATGAAAGTAAGTTAGTAGTATCAGCCATCGTTACCTCCAAGAGACCGTCGCTGTAAATAACATTTACCCCAGGTGATGTCGCTGATTCATCAGTCTGAGGAAGAGCTGGTTCTGCCGCAGCTACCCCAGCAATATTATTGTTAGATGGTAAAGGTACTACGAAATTACTTTGACTTGGGGTATTAATATTGGCATAGAGAATAAAGGCAGTAATAAACCCTATAGCATATGAGGCGATGGTTACTGCTGCTTTTTCGTGTCTAGATCCTTCCATAAAAAATAAATAAGTTACTAAACTTTTGCTGTTTCCACTAAGTGTACTATAAGTTGGTCATAATTTAAGCCCACTGCCGCTGCCGCTTTGGGATAAAGCGACTCGGTAGTCAATCCTGGTAAAGTATTAACCTCTAGAAAATAGACCCCTTGGTTGTTGATAATAAAGTCACTGCGGGAATATTGAGAGAGATCTAATGCTTGGTGTACCAAAGCAGTAATTTCAGCTAATTTTACCCGCTCACCATAAGAAAAACGCGCTGGGCAAATTTCCATAGTCTGCCCGTTGTATTTGACTGTCGTGTCAAAGTAGAGACTGTCTCTAGGTGGAATAATTTCAACACTAGGAAAGACATAGATGTCATCGTTACGGAAATTTTCTAAAGTAGCACAAGTAGCTTCGCGCCCGCGAATAAATTCTTCTACCAATACTCGCTCGTGTGATTCTAGGGCTTTTCGTAAAATTGGCTCCAAATCTTCTCCGGCTCTGACCATATTCACCCCAAATGATGAGCCGCTCGAGACTGGCTTAACGATATATTCTGGGCCAAAGGATGACGTAATATCAGCAATGGCTTCTTCTAGATTAAAGTCTTCTTCATTAGTCACTTCACGCCAATCGGGCATCAAAATATCAAAACTCGTTAGCGACTTTTTGGTCAATGATTTGTTAAAGGCTAAAGCGGAAGAAAAAGCTCGGCTTCCGGTAAAAGGAATGTTCAGGCGTTGCAGAATTTTTTGCACTTCACCATCTTCACCATAGCGTCCATGAAGAGCAATAAAGACAAGATCGACTGACTCTAAGATACTTTCGGGCAAACGGGCTCTGCCACCGTCTAACCATTCACCCTGCTTAGTGATAGTGATGTCTTTCGCTCTCCGACCCAAGCGCGACAAAGCAGACAGCACTTCAGACCCAGTACTCATGGATACTTGATACTCTTCACTAGGACCACCCCGAAGGACTGCAATTTGCCGATGACTCATGGTTGTATTTTAGCACAGGTGCACAAATTTCAATTGTGCTTATGACAATAATTTTTTACGGGCTAGATTGCGGTAATAGCCGATAGCAAAGCGATGGGCTTCCGCATTAGCTAGAAGAATCGCAAATTTATGTTTAGCCAAAGTACCTCGGGGAGCAATTACTTTTGCCGCTTTATGGCGCTCATCCTTGACCACAGCCACAATGGGTATTTGCAGGCCCAGTTTAGTTAAAACAGCTTGAGCAGCATTTATCTGAATAATGTTCCCATCGACAACAATGAAGTCGGGAAATACCCACTCAGGATGCTGAAAACGGCGTTTTAAGACCTCTTTTAGTGCTCCTGGGTCATTGGCTCGGTCTTGAGTCTTTATTTTAAACTTACGGTATTCCCCTCTTTGTGGTTCATCGTTTTGGACCACCACCATTACCCCCACCATCTCATTTCCTTGATGGTGAGCGATGTCATAGGCCTCGATTCGTTCTCCGCCATTTATACTGCGATAAGTATCTCTTTTAATGAGAGCTATATCTTCAATATGTTTAAGCGCAAAAATTTGTTTTTTAATTTTGTTGGCCTCTTCAAACAAGTGAGCTTTAGCTAAACTATTCATCTTCGTCTCTAATTCTTTGAGGATAGTTTTTTTCTTACCTTCAAAAAAGAGGCGTAGGTGTCTGATAGTGGTTTGGTATTCCGGTTTTTTATCCGGATCTGGGTAGAGGCCAATCTGACGATTAAAATTTATAGTTCCCTTAGCTAGTTTTGTTTTTTCACTTCCGATAGCATACTTAGTATCGTAAAAGCAAAATAATTTTCGAACAATTTTTAAGGCATCTCTGAGGAGCTGTCCACTAGTAAAGGGACCAAAGACTGATTTAATTTCCTCTGGCAGAAATTTTTCCGATATATCACGCTCACGCACCACTAGTACGCGAGGCCACTCTTCGTTAGTAATAATTAAATGGTTGTAGCTTTTATCGTCTTTGCTTTTAGTATTAAAGAATGGCTTGTGGGTGCGGATGAGATTGGTTTCTAATATCAACGCCTCAAGCACACTGTCAGTCACTGTATGATCTACAGTCACAGCCTCGCTGACCATATTGGCAATTAAGGAGGATCTTTTTTCTACTAGGTCAGCCGCAAAATAGCTCGCAACCCGACTTTTAAGAGACGTAGCTTTGCCAATATAAAGAATCTTCCGGTTTTTACCGAGAAAGAAGTAGACTCCTGGGGAATCGGGGAGCTTTAATGTTTTAAGTCTGGTAAGTTCCATTTACTATGATATTATCAGTTATTAAATGCCCTTTACAACTCCACAAGAAAAAAGGTGTACCCATGGATGATATTGACTCGAACACTCAAACGGTAATCCTATATAACATTTTAGGCAGTTCACGTCCCATCTGCTGGAAGTAAAATCGTACTGGCATCAGACTTTGGTCCGTATTGTCCACAGATTTGGCTCGAGATATTCAAACAAGTCTTTGGTTCTTCATGCGTCGCTTTGCTGCACTTTCCTCGACTTCTTGTCGAGGTTTTGTTTTTACAATACTTTCTTTAGATATTGACCTGTATAAGAATCTTTGTTTTTAGCTACATCCTCTGGAGTACCTTTAGCGACGACGTCACCACCCTTTAGTCCTCCTTCTGGTCCGATATCAATGATGTGGTCGGCACATTTTACTAAATCAAGATTGTGTTCGATAACCATGACTGAGTTTCCTTGGTTCACCAACTTCTGTAGAATTTCAATCAGTTTTTTAACGTCGTCGTAATGCAGCCCAATCGTCGGCTCATCGAGCATGTAGAGGGTTTTTTGAGTATGAGGTTTAAATAACTCCGAAGCAATTTTTACCCGCTGGGCTTCACCGCCAGAAAGTGTCGTGGCACTTTGACCAAGTTCAAGATAACCAAGTCCTACTTCAATAAGTGAGCCGAGGCGTTCTTCAATAGCGGGCACATCATTAAAGAATTTATGAGCCTCCTCAATAGTCATGTGGAGTACTTCGTAGATATTCTTCTTGCGGTATGTGACCTCTAGAGTCTCTTTAGTAAAGCGTTTTCCATCACAAACGTCACAAGTAACATATACCGTAGGTAAAAAGTGCATCTCGACGGCAATTTCACCATTTCCCTGACAGGCTTCGCAACGACCACCCTTAACGTTAAAACTAAAGCGTCCTGGCTTCCAGCCGCGAGCCCGTGCTTCACCTGAAGCGGCAAACATATCTCGAATATGCGTAAAAGCGCCAGTATAAGTAGCAGGGTTACTGCGTGGTGTCCGACCAATTGGTGATTGATCAATCAAGATTGAACGTCCGAGATACTCAGTACCAGTAAAGGTCTTACAATTGTAAGTATGTGGTGTGCGGTGCTTTTTTTCGAGGCGTGACTTCAAGTTTCGGTCCACAATTTCGTACATAAATGACGACTTACCAGAACCGGAAACACCAGTCACACAAACTAAACGTCCAAGGGGTATGTCGACATTAATATTCTTGATATTAAAAACCTTTCCGCCACGAATTTTTATTGAGCCTTTTTCACTTTCTCGTCTATCTGGCACAGGGATTTTTTTGTCACCGCGCAAATAATCCAAAGTGACGGACTTAGTATTATTTTTTGGAGCGGATAGCAGTTTATCGAGATAATCAGCCACCATCACTTCCCCACCGTGAATACCAGCACCAGGGCCAATATCAATCAAATAATCAGCTGCGTAGATAGTATCCTCGTCATGTTCTACCACTATGATGGTATTTCCTAGGTCGCGTAGCTCAGTTAAAGTTTTAATTAGACGATCGTTGTCGCGCTGATGAAGACCGATAGTTGGTTCATCAAGTACGTAGAGCGCACCTACCAAACCGGAACCTAGTTGTGAAGCTAATCTAATCCGTTGTGCTTCTCCACCGGACAGAGTGTTAGCTCTTCGGTCTAGAGTCAAGTATTGAATCCCGACGTTGTTCATAAATTGTAGTCTTTCAATAATTTCACGGAGGGCCGGCCAAGCAATTTCTTGCTGCTTTTTGGATAACTTAAGGCCATCAATAAACTTAGTGGCATCCTCAACGGTCATTTGGGTAAAAGCGACAATATTGATACCGAGGTTCTTTTGACCATCACCGCCCAAGTACACACGCAAAGCTTCAGGACGAAGGCGAGCTCCTTTACAAACTGGACATTCATCACTTTGGAAAATACCCACGACTCCCAAACCATTACATTCTGGACAAGCGCCGTACGGAGAGTTAAAAGAGAAAAGCCGCGGTTCCACTTCAGGAAAGGAGGAGCCGTCAATGGGACAGATAAATTTAGCCGATAGGGTTCTAAGTGAGCCGTCTGGACTTTCAATCTTAACTAAACCGTTTGATTCAAAGAGTGCTCTTTCAACAGCCTCAGAGAGCCGTTCATGAGAGCCTTTAGGGTCATCAGTAAATTCACTGACGTAGATTTCGTCTATCAAAACATCAATGTCATGACGATGGGTTTTGGAAAGAATAATTTTTTCGCGCAATTGTTTGATTTCACCATCGATTTTGACGGCTTCATAGCCTTTGCCTAATAGATCATAAAGCAATTGGTAGTACTCACCCTTACGACCTACTACCACAGGAGCAAAAATAGAAACTCTTCCCTTTGATAACTCAATCCCCATCACTTTTTGTGACTGTTTTTTGGTGGCCTCTTTAATTTCTTTGGTCTCGATAGACTTAGTGATAATGCCTAAAATTTCATCTTGGGACATTTTCATGATAGGAACATCAACATCAAGACAATACGGCTGACCCACTCGAGCATAAAGAATTCGGAGGTAATCATAAATTTCTGTAATAGTTGCCACTGTTGAACGAGGGTTGCGTGAAGCAGACTTTTGATCAATCGAAATGGCTGGAGATAAGCCACTAATTTCATCAACATCTGGCTTTTGTAGTTTATTTAAAAATTGCCTGGCATATGGCGAGAGTGATTCTACATAACGACGCTGTCCTTCAGCAAAAATAGTATCAAAAGCTAAAGATGATTTGCCAGAGCCTGAAGGGCCAGTAATGGCAATCATTTTGCCTCGCGGCATTTCGACGTCAATATTCTTAAGATTATGGGTTCTGGCACCACGAATAATAATCTTACCCGCATCCGCTCGGTTAGCGTCTCTACTATTATTAGCTGATTTTTTGTTTACCATAAAATATAGCTTTCATCTCCGAATGAAAGGCATAGTGTGTGATTATACTAAATTTAAGTAGTAGCAGCAAAGTTTTGCTTTTTGAGGACAATGTTTGCCTGACGACGCCCTTTGACTGCTTGAGCTAAAAGCAAAAGTACAAAACCTAAAGCCACTAAAGCAATTGATCCCGTAAGTATATTAAATGAAGTCAGTCGAGAACTTAGCTCTTCATCTGCAAGGAAGATGTCACTGACCGCTGCCACTAGCTGATTCTTCTTATCATTGTAGAAAAATTCATCACTAATTATTACTACTTTTCCTTGAGGATCAATCAAAGCCGCTTTTAGTGAAGCGCGAGCAAGAGATGGTGGCTCGTTTACAGTATAGAAAAATTCACCAGCAAGATTGGTTCTGATGATACCGACGATTTGGTTTTCTTTGTCGAAAAGATAAACAAAGCTGCCTGGAATACCTCTACCTTCAATTGAGTATTGGGTTAGTGGTGCGGATGGATCCGATTCTAATATTAATGGTCTAGATTTAGTAATAGAGACTATTTCGTTTGAGATAATTCCATTGTAGGACTCTACAAAATCAGGGTAAGTAACTAAACTGGCTCGTAAAGGATCGGAAAAAGTAATAATTTCAATACTGTCGATCACACCATCTTGATCAGAATCTGGACTACTAGGATTAGTAAAGTAGTTAGTAATCTCGTCATAATCAGTGATTCCATCACTATCAGCATCCTGGCTAATCAGAGTATTAGTTTCACTAGTCAAGCGATCCTCAGCCAAATTTACTAAACTTACTAAATTAGCTAGTCGAGCGAGAATGATTGTTTCTACTGCAGAAATTTGAGTATCATCCTTACCACTTGAGGCAATCTGCTTAGCAAGTTCAGCAGCAAAATTATTGATTGCCTGTTTAGCAAAATTGGTCAAATAAAGTTTACCTCCTTGGTAGGCAGCGGCATAGTTTAATAAATAACTATTGAGTACTGAAGCTTGGGCTGACATAGTGGAATTGATCTCATCTATAAGTGCTCGAGTGACAAATTGCTGTTCATCATCACTAATGATAGCTTCAGCATTATCGCTATAATAAGTGGTTCTTAAATCATTGGATAATTCTATAGCCAAAAGTGATAAATCAACTTTTCGCTTTTTAATTTCTAATTCTTCTGTTAGACCAAACACTAATTCTTCTGCCGTCTCGAAGTTTACCGTGACTGCTTCAGTTCTTTTTATGACACCACCCACTTCAAAGCTAGCGACAAATTGCTGGGTAATTTTTGGTAGATTTATGGCTGATAAACTAAAAAACCATTGATTTTGGGCTAAATGAGCCTGACCAAGATAAACTTCTTTTGTAGTGTTGTTTAAGCGACCATAAATACTAACTTCCTTTGGCAAAAAATCGCCAGTCGTTACTACTAAGTAGTCACCGCCTGAATTAGTTTCGAATGTTAATGAGACCGGAGAGCGACTAACTTGATTATTGAAAACAACAGTAGCTGTTTCTGCTTCAGTTTCAGAATCACGGTCGTCGACGCTAGGGATTTCAGATATAGTGTTATTTAACTCATCTGTACTAGTAGAGTAATCGGACAAAGGCAAAGGAATAGTCACTTCAGGCACTACTGTTGGTGGTTTTAAAGTAAAGGTAGGTCCGGAAAATATGTACCTAGCTTCCTCACCATCTGCCATTGCCTCTAAGCGATAACTACCAGGGACAATATCTTTAACTCGGACTCTATATTTGTAATCTTGGTTACTTTCTGAAGGTTTTAGTTCGGTCTTGTTTCCACTTTGAAGATGAGTCAAAATAACACTAACATTAGTAGTATTCTCAACTCCTAAAGCAAAATCTTTATCCGTTACGATTTCACCAGAAAAATTATTTAAGAAACTGATTTTTGGTGCACCTGGGTGTAGGGCCTCATCAGCTATTTCTTCACACACTCCAGCACTACAAACTAGCGCTGCGACACTAGGTGGAAGATCGGTGTGCATCAAGTGACTAGAGACTGCAAAAGTGGTTCCGACACCAAGGAATAAAAAACCAAAAAAACGAGCCGTACTAGAAACTTGAAGAGGTAAAGTTTCTCGATACCAAATTTTGTAGAGATTTACTTTTTCTAATAATCGTAAGCTGGCTGATGGCGGTAGAGTAATTTCAATATCATCCTCACTATTGATTGGAATAGATTTTGAGCGAGTCTTTTTGACTGAAGTCTTTAACTTTTGTGCTGACAAAGATTTCTTTTGCTCAGGCAATGAAGTTTTAACTTTAATAGGCTTCTGTGTTTGAGTTTTTGGTTGAGCTTTTTTAAGCACACTTAAATCAGCTTTTAGGTTGTTCACTACCTTTTTTACCCGCTGCGTTGGCATTTTAGAAATTATACACTTTTTTAGTATTAAAACTGAGGGTTATTAACGTTTTGTTGATTACTTCTGGTGACAAGTAGAGTCACTAAATCATTAAAATTGGTGTTCGCTTTTATTAAAAAATCTTTTACTCCCAGGGCAACAGTTTTTTCTCTCACGTCATCATCCCCGCTGTTAGTAAAAATAACTATTGGTAAGTTGGCAGAGGCAATATCATGACGCATCAACTCCAGTATTTGTAGCCCATTTAAACCATCTAGTGTTAAGTCGAGTAAAACTACAGTAGGTTTATAGGCTTCAATCAATGATTTAAAATTTTGACCACTAGCTGAAATTTGAAAATTAATATTGGCACGTTTCAGGTTTAAGGAGAGAATGTTTTGTAATAGTGGATCGTCTTCAAAAATCATTACTCTCACTTCATGGCTTGGGCTGACCGATGGCGGTGACTGGCTTTGTAAGTCTAATTTAATCTCATTAGTAGGCGACGGTTTTTGCTTCATTAGACTAGAGAGTCCCTTTAGTACCTCAGCGACATCATAAATATTTTTTGGTACATAGGCGATATTATTGTCGGCAAAAAGTGGCTGGTAGACATCTGCAGTGTACGTGTTGTGGATAATGAGCTAGGCTGCATGAGAATTAATCATCTTTGTTTTAATACTCCGGACCACCTCTACTGCATTTGGTATCGCACTGTCGTCAAAGATAATGACGTCGGCCTGGCTAATCGGTATTTGCTGCCTCCCTTTTATTGTATCAGTGAAGGTCACCACGTCGGCCCCGGCATACAAGAGTACTTGCTCGAGGCTACTAATCTGCCGGGTATTAGTGCCGAATAAAATAACTTTTTTGCCTAAAATGTTATCGTTCTTATAAGACATACTTCATTTTAGATTATAACACTACGCTGTCTTCTTTTTCTTAGTTTTAAGCAACGTGGCTTCTAATATCTTAAGCTCATCCCGAATAATAGCTGCAGTCTCAAAATCTAAGATGGAGACCGCCTCATCCATTTGCCGTTTCTTAGTCTTTAGTACTTGCTTAGGATTTTTTAGGAAAATTTCCATATCAACCTTTAGGAGTGTGTCAACAGTCTCATCATGGTTGGTGCGCATTTGGTCAGTAATAGACTTTATCTCTTTAGCAATAGTCTTCGGGGTAATGCCATGTTCTTTGTTGTAGGCTAGTTGTCGGTCACGGCGGCGGTTGGTTTCACCAATGGCATACTCAAGGGCTGGCGTCATTTCATCAGCATAAAGAATTACTCGTCCATTTATATTTCTAGCAGCTCGGCCAATCGTTTGAATCAAAGCCGTTTCACTGCGAAGGAAACCCTGCTTGTCAGCGTCTAGAATAGCCACTAACTCTACTTCAGGCAAGTCCAAACCTTCACGGAGCAAGTTAACTCCAACCAAACAATCAAACTTGCCCCGACGGAAGTCAGTCAGGATCTCAATTCTCTCAATAGTATCTACGTCACTATGGATATATTTAGTACTAATATTTTTTTCAGTCAAAAATTCAGCTAAGTCTTCTGCCATTTTTTTGGTAAGTGTGGTGGTCAAGACTCGAGCTCCACCTTTTATAACTTTCTCTGCTTCTTCAATAAAATCTTTGATTTGTCCCGGATATGTGTCGACTTCCGTTATTTTTCTTACCTCAATAACTGGGTCCACTAGACCGGTAGGACGAATAATTTGCTCTACCATCGGCTGTCCGCTGGCTTCAGCAGAAGCGTACTCATATTTTCCTGGAGTTGCAGTAGTGTAGATTCTCTGACCAATCCGCTCTTCAAATTCA
Source organism: Minisyncoccota bacterium (assembly GCA_035324355.1). Lineage (GTDB taxonomy): Bacteria > Patescibacteriota > Minisyncoccia > Phycocordibacterales > UBA918 > OLB19. The sequence continues at coordinate 6,657 of DAOLBU010000018.1, read as the reverse complement.
GCAAACTTCAAAGGACGGTTATCGACAGCACTCGGCAGCCGGAAACCAAACTCTACCAACGTATCTTTACGAGAACGGTCTCCGGCGTACATTCCGTTAATCTGAGGAACGGTGACGTGAGATTCGTCAATAATTGTAAGAAAATCCGGCTTCCCTTCTGGGGTATGTGGAAAATATGAGAGCAAGGTGTATGGCGCTTCACCGGGCTTGCGTCGATCAAAATGGCGAGAATAATTCTCGATACCGTTACAATATCCCACCTCACGCATAAGAGCTAAGTCATGTTGAGTCCGACGCCGAAGCCGCTCTGCTTCGAGCAGCTTCCCTTCTTGTTTAAATTTTTTAAGTTGTTCGTCTAACTCCATCTGAATATCCATAATTGCTACTTTGCGTTCTTCTTCCGGTGTCACAAAGTGTTTGGCCGGGAAAAGAAAAAAACTTTCTGGCTCAGAAATGATTTCGCGAGTGACCGCATCAATCTTAGTAATAGCAGTAATCGCATTTCCCGTAAAACCTAAACGGAATATTACCCGTTCATTTGTCGGCATCACTTCAACTGTATTCCCCACTGCCCGGAAATGACCTGGTACCAAATCAGCATTAGTCCGTTCAAAATACATCCCGATTAAGGTGCGCAATAGCTCCATGCGTGATGTTTGATACCCGCGCTCTAATTTCAAATGACGCTTTAAATACTCGGACGGAGCTCCAAGACCATAAATACAAGAGACTGAAGCCACAATAATCACATCCTTTCTAGTCAATAAGGCTTGTGTCGAAGCGTGGCGCAGACGATCAATTTCTTCATTAATCTGTGCTTCCTTTTCAATATAAGTATCAGATGTCGGCATGTAGGCCTCTGGTTGATAATAATCGTAGTAAGAAACAAAGTAATGCACTGCATTTTCTGGAAAAAAATCACGGTACTCCTGAGCCAACTGAGCAGCTAAAGTTTTATTGTGAGCAATAACTAGGGCAGGTTTTTGAATTTGGGATATTACATTAGCGGCAGTGTAAGTCTTACCTGATCCCGTAACACCAAGCAGCGTCTGATGAGTGACACCGGCTTTAATACCTGCCACTAACTTATGTATAGCTTGTGGTTGGTCTCCAGCTGGAGTTTTATCGGTAGCAAGTTTAAATTCCATGCCCTGAGTATAGCTTGATATTAAAAAGAAAAAAAGCCAGCGTCCGTGCTGGCTTTTAAATAGCGACTCTATTCGATTCTCTGATCTGTTCGGCACACGCCAGTGTCAATTCTGGCCAGAGAATTTGATACTGCACCGCTAATGGCAAAACATACTGGAGTGTTTCAAGAGTTTTTGCTCGCTTCTTCTCAGGCGGGCCCCAAAGCGTTAGCATGTTGTGCAAACGATCTGCAAGTTTTAGAATGACGGACCGAATTCCTCCCGCCCACACTTGAGCGAAATATCTAAGCTGATAATTATGTTCACTTTCGCCAGGTTGACGGTCGAGCTTAGTGACTGAATAGACGAGGTCGGCTACGTTCACATTAAACTCCTGCACCAAACTTTCATATGTCCAATATGGTTTGTCCTCTATTAAGTCATGAAGGATCGCGGCGATGATCAGATTGACATCGCGCATGCCGAGGTAGCTGACAATAATAACAGCCACTGCAAGTAGATGAGTTATGTAAGCTTCTTTTGTGGAGTGTCGAATATCATCCCGGAATACATGGCCGGTCACAGCACAGGCCTTATTTATCAGACCTAACTCTTGATCAGTAATCTTTGGTACGTGATATATGACGAGAGCGATGAATTTAGGGATTGTATTTCCCTTCTCAATGAGCGCCTTGACTCTATCCAACATGGACCTCTCCAAATTGGTCAAATTGCATCGATTATGCCTGAAATTTCAGTTTTTGCAAATCTATTTTAAAAGCATCTCTTCCCGTAAATTTTTAGTGAAATTTACAATAAAGTATAGATTGTGGAGTGAAGCTAAGTGTGGACCAAGCATTTCATGTGATCTAAATAAGTGCGCCAGGTATGCCTTGGTGTAGTTTTGACAAACATAACAACCACAGCTTTCATCTGGTTTAGAAAAATCTCTGATGTACTTGTGATTTAATAAATTAATTTTCTTGATACCTTCATTGGTTCTTTCGTAGATAGTACCGGTTCGAGCGATTCTAGTTGGTGCCACACAATCAAAAGTATCGCAGCCTAACCTTACTCCGTCGACAATATCAGCTGGCTCGCCGATCCCTAAGAGGTGCCGTGGTTTTTCTGGTGGCAAATTTTGATTCACTACTTTCAAGGCTTCACCCATATCAGCCTTACTAAAACTTCCACCAATACCAAAGCCGGCAAAATCCATTGCAGCCAAAGTCTTAGCGCTTTTTGCTCGTAAATCAAGATGACGCCCACCTTGCACTACGCCATAAAGTCCCTGCTTCTTTAAAGCTTGGTAGTTATTTTTGTGGGCCATGATACTTCGCTTCGCCCAACGATGCGTACGATCCATGGCTTCTTTCTGATAATTGTAGTCGGCTGCTGGGCTAGTGCATTCATCAAAAGCGACAATAATATCAGCGCCAATATCGTGCTGAATCTCAATCGAACGTTCAGCAGTAAAACGATGCATCGAGCCATCAATATGAGAAGTGAAAGTAACTCCTTCTTCATCCACAATACACAAGCGACCATGTTCAGTAGCCAAATCTTTTGAATAAACATTTAGTCCATGAGGATGGGCCGTTTCGGTTTCTGATACTTCCCCTTTAGAAAATTTAGTGACTCCTTTGCCGAAAGCCGCGCCTAAAGAAAATACTTGGAAACCGCCAGAGTCCGTCATGGTAGGCATCTTCCAGTTGGCAAATCTATGGAGGCCTCCAGCGGCTTTAATGACATCACTGCCAGGCTGCAAGAATAGGTGGTAGGTATTAGCTAGCGCTACTTGATTGCCGACAAAGTCGCGCATATCTTCAGGTTTGATACTTTTTACCGTTCCTTTGGTTCCGACTACGACAAAAGCCGGCGTCTCAATAGCCCCATTTGGAGTATTGATAACACCGACCCGTGCCAGACTACCTGGCATCTGTTTTACAATCTCAAAAGTAATCGGATTACTCATTTACTGCTTACTCTAGTTATTCAACTGCAATTAAATCAATTGCGAAAACAAGAGTAGCTTTAGGAGGAATGGGCCCAATACCAGAGTCACCATAAGCCAACTCCGGAGGAATCACTAATATTCTTTGTCCGCCAACTTTCATTCCCAAAAGTCCTTCTTCCCAACCCTTTATCACTTTTCCTTCACCAACAGTAAAGCTAAAAGGTGTGCCGCGCTTATTGGAATTATCAAACTCTTGACCATTTGGTAGAGTTCCAATGTAGTGGACACTGACCTTACTACCGATTCCTACCTCAGTTCCCGTACCAATTTTAATATCATCAATCACAAGTTTTTTTAAATTACCTCTATTATCAGTTGCGCCTAAAAGTGCGTTTGTGCGTTCACTAGTAACATTTTCTCCAGCTCCAACTACCACCACCCCGGCCCGGGGCAGCTGAGCCATCTGACTACCTTGCTCACCTAAAGTCAGCACTGATGTCTCCAAACGAACTAGGTATAGAGCCATGGCCATAAATATCACGCTAAGGCCAATACCGATAAATTCAAATTTACTAAGCATATGATTATTGTTTATTCGGTCATAATAACGACTTCCGTGGAAGTTGCAAGTGCCAGGGGCAAAAATACCCTACCTTGCATAATTTCTTCTCTTAAACTTTGATCACTATTTTGGCTAATATTTTCTAATACTTTATGTCTTAAAGTTTCATTAGCCACTTGTGGTTTGACTCTACTTTCAAGACTACTGACCGGAATTAGTTCAAAAGAAACACCGTCCGCATCAGTGGTTAAGGCCAACATTAGACCAAGTTGTACTTCCTCAGAAAAGTATTGATCAAAGAGAAAGTTGCCTAAAGAATAAAAAACTAGCGTTTGATTGATTTTCTCAATTCCTTGTATCACATGTGGATGGTGACCGATAATCACATCAATCCCAAGTTCCGACAATTTAGTGGCCACTTGGCGCTGCGCTGATGACTGCTTTTGCTTATATTCTTCTCCCCAATGAACATAAGCAATTTCAATGTCAGAAGACTTGTCGTGTGATTCTAACTCTGCCTTAAGTTGATTAATATTAGTTAAAGTAGAAGTTAAATTTAGTCCAATGAGCGTAATTTCTGACTCATCCACTTTTATTTTACTAAAGCTAGAAGTGGCAATATGATGTGGATGACCAAAAGAGATAAGGTCGGATGTACCCATCTCTAAAACTGTGTTTTCATACCCCGCTAAGCCAAAATCAAAAGCGTGGTTATTTGCCAAAGAAACATGAGTTACGCCTGCCTCCCTAAGAGCGGGCAACAATACTTTATTAACTGAAAAACTAAAAGTAAAATCAGGTGTCGGAATGTGGGTGCTTGGAACCGCTGCTTCAAAATTAGCTACAACATAAGCATTACTCCATAATAGCTCAAAATTTTTTAGTGCTGCCACCAAGCCTTCTTGTTTTAGTCTTCGCTCGACATTCCGAGCCAACATTAAGTCTCCAAGAAAAAATATTTTTTGATTAATATTGGATGAAATTGGTGGCGATGTTTGCATTGTGACCTCTGAGTTAATTGGTGTGATTGATCCAATTGCCACTGATCCGCTAACAGTCGGTACATAAGAAAGGATTACTTCAACTAGCAGAAATGGAGTTAAAACGAGAATCCAATTTCGACGAATCATATTATTTACTACCTCCGAAAGCTGTAACCGTAGGGTGAAAAATTCCTACCTCGTAAATATACATTGCCGCAACAATACCGATAACAGCTAAAATAATAGCCAAAAAAATAACGACCAGAGTCTGGAGCCAGCTTAGATTGCGATCTTTGGAGTTATAACCTGGGACGCAAGCTACTTGAACTTCAATCCCTAGTAAAGAGGAAATTTCAGATGGCTTAAGGGCCTCAGTGGTGCGAAATATTTTATTAAGCTCAGTATTTTTATTATATAAATTTGTTGTATTGTTCTGCAATAAACTAAGCGCTGCCTCAATTTCTTGTTCATTATAACTAGCACGCTTAAGAACGAGTCGAATAGCTTCTGGCGCAGCAGCCTGACTAACACCGTTAATTTTTAAAATTGTTTCGATGTCGCTTTTTTGAAACATAAACTAATCTTTAAGTAACCGGGCACGTTGGATATATTGATTGTAGACCTCGAGCAAGACAACAAACAAAGTTAAAATCACTGGTCCAATAATAAATCCAATTGGGCCAAAAGTAGAGATACCACCAAGAACTGATGTCAACATAATAAAAGGATGCAGGTTATTGCCCCGACTCATGAGTTGCGGCCCAATCATATTGTCTACCACAATTATAGTGATGATGCTCCAAATCATCAGCCCGATAGCACTGCCGGCAGTACTTACAACAAATAGATAGATAATACCTGGTATCATGATAGCTAAAGTTCCGACCCCAGGAATCATAGACAAAATTCCGCCAACAGCACCCCAAAGCACTGCCTTAGGAATACCAAAAATCGCAAAGCCGACAGCGGCAAGAGTTCCTTGGATAATGGAAACAAGCAAAACTCCAGTGGCCACCGAACGAATCGCAAGAGCTAGACGAGAAAAAATGACTTGATCATCTCCATCCGGTAGAGGGCTAATTTTAATGGCTAGCTCTACAAATTGTTTACCGTCACGGAAAAAGTAAAATGAACCTATTAGAGAAATTAACACCACAAATATAGTGGATATTGTACCAGCAAAAATATTGCTAACATTACCTAGTAACCACTCGGCACTCTGTTTAATTTGTTCAGTAAAGTTAAATTCAAAATCTGGTAAATGAGTTTGTATTAGCGTTTCAAAATCTCCCAGATATGATTCAAAGGCCACTTCTTGTCCAGCACCTAATGTTTGATAAAAGCCGACAAGTTCTTTAACAAACACTGATGATATAAATAAAATCGGTAATATAACGGCAATCACAACTATCAAGGTCGCCAGTGCTGCAGCTAAGCTCTCACTATTTTTATAGACCATTTTTTGGAGTTTTTCATATAGTGGGTAGCAAATAGTGACGATGATAATGGAGAGTGCAAGTGCACTAACAAAAGGAGATAAAACCCGCCATACTAAAAAACCCACTCCAGCTAAAAGCAAAATGAAAAAAGCGTATTCAATTACTCGATTAAGACTCATAGATAAATTCTAGCATGCCAAATTTACTAAAGGCCAGACATAAGTCCGGCCCTTGTGTGTTACTTATGGTTAAGTCTTTCTTGCGCGACGACAGCAGCGGTTTCGATAGCATTCAAGCTAGCTGAAGCGGCGTCATCAAGCGCATGGAATGACTTTTCCATAAACTGTGAGAGGCCCCACAAAACGAGAATGAACCCGATGGCTTTTCGCATAAAAAAATTATTGCGTCCCAGAAACCAATCTCTCGATCAGTTCCAAAATAATCTTCGGAAGGGACGCGACAGAGTTTTATACGAACAACCTCTATTTGGACTATATCATACTTTTTTTAAATTGCAACCACATCAAGCTGTAGGCACTGCTGTCCCATTAAACTCAAAAACGCAAATTAAGCATCTCTTGTCCCGGGT